>JBDKUG010000084.1:0-2026 GCA_039679815.1 Smithella sp. | reverse complement strand
CCAGCGCGTGAAAGACGCCTACCTGGGGGAAGGATAAACATGTTAGAAGTAAGAGATATTCACAGCTACTACGGCAAAAGTCATATTCTGCATGGCGTTTCTCTGGATTTAAAAGAGGGAGAAATGGTCTGTCTCATCGGGAGAAATGGCGTCGGCAAATCGACCACATTAAAGAGTATTATGGGTATCGTGAAACCGCAGCAGGGCAGCATTCGATTCCATGATCAGGAATTAGTGGGCCTTGCGCCTTATGAAATCGCTCGCTTGGGTGTAGGCTATGTTCCCGAGGACCGGCGGATTTTCCGCAGTCTCACTGTTCATGAGAACCTCCTGATGGGAATTAAAGGCGGGAAAAAAGGAAGCGCCGGGGAAGGAGGCTGGACCGTCGAGCGGGTTTATGAGCTTTTTCCCCGCTTGCAAGAGCGATGCAACAATAAGGGCAGTCATCTTTCCGGCGGTGAACAGCAGATGCTCACCGTGGTGAGGACGCTGATGGGCAATCCCCGCTTGATTCTGGTGGATGAACCGACGGAAGGGCTGGCTCCGTTGATTGTGAAAGACGTTCTGGATATGCTGGCCACGGTTCGAAAATCGGGCGTGACGGTTCTGATGGTGGAACAGAATTTCAAGGCGGCCATCAAGATTGCGGACCGTTTCTATATCATGAGCAAGGGACAGATTGTATTCTCAGGAAACCAGGCGGAGCTTCTGGCGGCTGAGGATGTCAGAAAAAATTATCTGGAAGTTTGACGACGCCGCAATCCAATGTTTTCCAGGATGTCGGATTGCCACGTCGCGCGTGATACGGGGGTCACTGCTTTTATGCAGTTGTTAAGCGTGAGAAAGGAAAAAACAACAGAAGAAACGGGAGGTGTTTTTATGAAGAAAAAGCTGGTTTACGGTTTGTGTTTTTTGGTGATGGTTTTTATGATGTCTGTGCCTGTGCTGGCGACGGCCGCTGACACCATCAAGCTCGGCGTAGTCGAAGCTCTTTCAGGATCGTTCAAGGACGTCGGTGAACGCTATCTGGACGGTGCGGAGTATGCCGCTCAAGTGATCAATGAGAGCGGCGGACTTCTGGGTAAAAAAGTGGAAGTGATCCGGATTGACTCGGAGTTGAAACCGGATGTAGCAACCCGTAAGGCTCAAAGCTTGATTTTGAGAGACGGTGTGAAGTTCTTCTGCGGCGGTACGGGAAGTTCCGTGGGTGCGGCCATGGAGCAGCTTGCGGAAAAGCAGAATGTCATTATGTTCACCTATGGAATGGATGCCGCCAGTATGACCGGCGTAAAATGCAACAAAAATTTCTTCCGGCCCGGTGGTAGCAGCGATGGTCGTTCTTTCGCTTTGGCACAACTGATCGCGAAAATGAAATATAAGAAGGTAGCCATTATCGCCCAGGATTATTCTTTTGGTCAGGAAGCGCTGGCTGCTTTCAAAAAAGAGTTGGCCAAGATCAGCCCCAATACAAAAATCGTAGCCGAACTCTATCACCCTGCCGGCACCAAGGATTACGGTCCCTATGTCAGTCAGCTCATTGCGGCAAAACCGGATGTCATCTTCACGCCGAACTGGGGCAATGACCTGACGCTGCTCCTTAAACAGGGGCGTCCTATGGGGATGAAGCAGAAGGTGTTCTCTTACTATATCAATGACGAAGTGACGATTCAGGCGCTGAACGATGATAAAATGATGATCGGTAACATGGGCGCGGAAATCTACACCCTTTCCATTCCTACCAAGAAGAATGAGGCCTTTGTTGCAAAATTCTACAAGGACAAAGGATATTACCCGACGTGGCTGCGCGGCAAAGCCTACATTGCCACGATGTTCTGGGCTGAGGCAGTCAAAAAAGCCGGGACAACCGATGTAGCGGCTGTCATCAAAGCGTGGGAAGGCCTGTCCTATGATGGCCCGGCCGGTGTCTGGACCATGAGAGCCTGCGATCATCAGGCGCAAGTGCCCTATTGGTACACTGAAATTGTGGCCAAAACCAAATATTTCAAACATGCTTTTGAGGCGCCCA
>JBDKUG010000373.1:0-5376 GCA_039679815.1 Smithella sp. | reverse complement strand
CTTAAAGCTACGATATCAGCAGGCAGGCTTATTGATTCATTCAAAATCGGATCAAACACCTTAACGGCCAGTTTGTCACCCGCTGCTACCACTTCGGGCTTACGGTTTTCTTCATAGGAAATGAATTTGATATTCGCTTCCCGGGCCTTCTTGTAATAGTCTTCTTTGAAGGCAAAGGTGCGAATGTCACGGTAAATGATGGTAATGTCGCGGGACGGATCGGCAGCTTTGAGTTCCAGCGCGTTCTTGATCGCCTCGCCACAGCAATAACGGCTGCAGTATGGTCTTTCCTTATCACGGCTTCCCACGCACTGAATCATAACCACATTTTTCACGGAGGCAAGCTTCGGATCCTTTTCATAAATCAGCGTTTCCAGCTCTCTTTGCGATTGCACTTTTGCGTTTTGGCCGTAGAGATACTCTTTCGGCTTGTTTTCATAAGCGCCGGTGGCTACCAGAACGATACCGTGTTCGAAAACTTTCTCGCCGTCTTTAGCCTTGACGGTTGTTTTGTAATTACCGATAAACCCATCAATCTTTTCAATACGGGCCGAGGTTACGACGGTTATTAAAGGATTCTTATAGATTTTTTCCAGAAGCCCCTTCAAGTGAGCGCGCGCATCTAACCCTTCAAGTGTCTTATACAGGTGATTGTAATTGCCGCCCAGGCGATCTTCCTTTTCAATGACGGTGGAGGCAAATCCCTGATCAGCCAGCGAGAGAGCTGCGGTTATACCGGCCAAACCACCGCCGATAATCAACGCCTGATGGTTGACGGACAGCTGCCCGGGTTTCAACGGTTTGAGATACTGAGCTTTGGCCACAGCCATACGGAGTAAATCTTTGGCTTTTTCGGTAGCTTTTTCAGGTTCGTGCATGTGTACCCAGGAATTCTGGTCGCGAATATTGGCCATCTCAAACAGATAACGGTTCAGACCCGCCTTTTCACAGTTTTCCTGGAAAAGACCTTCATGCGTACGGGGTGAACAGGATGCCACGACCACGCGGGTGAGGTTCTTTTCTTTAATGACTTCCGCCATTTTTACCGCTGTATCCTGTGAACAGGTAAAGAGATTATCGGCCGTATAAACAACCGTGGGCAGTGTCGCGGCAAAGTCCCGGACTTCAGGAACGTTGACCACACCGCCGATGTTGATGCCGCAATGGCAGACGAAAACGCCGGTGCGAACACCCTGGCCGCGCATATCTTTTTCTTCCGGATTATCCACCGGGGTAATCATCGTACCGCGTCGCGAAGCAAGCAGCCCTTCAGCACAGGCAGCCGCAGCCGAGGCTTCCATAACGGTCTCCGGAATATCTTTCGGCCCTCCGAATGCACCGCAAACAAAAACACCGGGGCGCGATGTTTCAACGGGGTTTTCCAGTTTTGTTTTGCAGAATCCGTGCTCTTCGAGCTCGATGCCAAGGCTGGCGGAAAGTTTTTTTGCTTCCTTGGGCGGCATCAGGCCAACGGACAGTACCACCATGTCAAATTCTTCTTCAGTAAAACTTCCATCCTGATTGACATACTTGATCAACAGATTATTGGTCTGCTGCAATTCTTTAATAGAGGATGGCATGGAGCGAATGTAACGAATGCCGTATTCATCCTTGGCACGGTTGACAAACCGGTCGAAATCCTTCCCGTGGGCACGGATATCCATGTAGAAAATGGTGGGTTCCAGACCTTTTGCGTGTTCCTTCCCGATGATGGCTTCCTTGGTTGCATACATACAGCAGACCGATGAACACCAGCTGTTGCCGCAGGAAACATCGCGGGAACCGACACATTGAATAAAGGCGATCTTTTTGGGCTCCTTGCCGTCCGAAATTCTCTGGACGTGGCCAAAATACGGTCCCGACGCGGACAGAATGCGTTCAAATTGAAGCGCGGTAACCACATTTTTGTAAATGCCGTAGCCGTATTCACCACGCTTACTGGCGTCGAATATTTCAAACCCTGATGAAGCGATCACGGCGCCCACTTCAATTGTTTCTTCTTCAATTGTCATATCGTGGTCGATGGCCTTGGCAATACAGGCGTCAACGCACTGATAACACTCGGAACAGATACCGCAGGCCAGGCAGCGATTGGCTTCCGCAATCGCCTGGGCTTCCGAAAAACCGATACCGACTTCCTGGAAACTGGTGCGGCGCTCTTCCGGTTTCATGTTCGGATATTTTTCACGGGGAACTTTGGCCACATCTGAAACATCGGCTTTGTCCGCGAGGTCTTTGGTCCAGTCTTTCTCACGGCCGGCTTTCATATCGACACCCTGCAGATAGCGGTCGATGGACCTGGCCGCTTCCTTGCCGGAAAAGACGGCTTTGACAACGGTCTGCGGTCCTGTGACCACATCCCCGCCGGAGAAAACACCGGGAACGTTTGTTGCGTAAGTGACCTTGTCGTAATCGACATTGTTCCATTTATTAATGGAGACACCGCTTTCCTTCGTGATGAAGGAGAGGTCGGCCTCCTGACCGATCGCGGGCACAATAGAATCGCATTCTACAATGAATTCGGATCCTTTAATCTCGACAGGCCGGCGACGTCCGCTGGCATCCGGCTCACCCAGTTCCATCTTCGTACATTCAATACCGGTAACTTTTCCATCCTTGCCCACCACGCGTTTCGGGGCAACAAGGAATTTCATTTCGATCCCTTCTTCAATGGCCTCTTCAATTTCCTCCGGGGATGCGGGCATTTCAGCACGGGTCCGCCGATAGAGGATGAAAACATTTTTGGAACCGGTTCTAACGGCCGTACGAACGGCATCCATGGCCACGTTTCCGCCGCCGATGACGGCAACACGGTCTCCAAGGGAAACTTTCTTGCCGAGATTGATCTGCATCAGGTAATCCACACCATGGATCACACCCTGCATGTCTTCGCCGGGAATATTGAGTTTGCTGCTCTTCATTGTGCCGCAGCCGATAAAGACCGCGTCAAAATCGCTTTTGAGCTTGTCAAAGGAAATGTCTCTGCCGATTCTGGTGTTAAGATAAATTTTTACGCCCAGGTCTTGAATGACTTTGATTTCCGCATTCAGAACATCCTTGGGGAGACGGTATTCGGGAATGCCGACAGCCATCCAGCCGCCCGCCACCGGCAGGGCTTCGTAAACCACTACTTCATAGCCTTCAATCGCCAGGTAGTAAGCACAGGTAAGTCCTGACGGACCTGCGCCGACCACGGCAACTTTCTTGCCCTTGCTTTCCTTCTTTTCCGGCAGGTAGCGGGTGTCGCTGTTGAGGTCCAGATCCGCAACAAAACGCTTCAGATGCATGATGTCGATCGGTTCATCCACCTTGCCGCGCATACAGGCCGTCTCGCATGGATGGTTACAGACGCGTCCGCAGACGATGGGAAAAGGGTTGTCCTGTTTGATGAGTTTGAGGGCTTCCTTGAATTTTCCCTCGGCAATGAGCGCCACATAACCCTGAACGCTGATATGGGTGGGGCAGTTGGCTTTACAGGGCGACGTACCCAGTTTGTCAATGGCAAAACCGCTGGGAATCGCCTGCGGAAAGTGTCGATAAATTGCTTTTCTCTCGCTTAAATCACCATTGAATGCGGCTTTGACGGTAATCGGGCAGACATTCGCGCAGTCTCCGCAGCCGGTGCATTTGTCGAGATTGACGTAGCGCGGGGCGGAGGTGAGTTTAACCTTGAACTTTCCCGGCTCGCCTTCCACGGATTCAACCGTACGTCTTGTTTTGATTGTAACATTCGGATGACGGCCGACTTCGACAAGCTTGGGAGAGAGAATACAGGCGGAACAATCATTTGTGGGAAAGGTCTTGTCCAGCTGGGCCATAACACCGCCGATGCTGATCCCGTTTTCAACGAGATAAACTTTCATTCCGGAATTGGCTAAATCAAGGGAGGCCTGAATACCGGCGATTCCAGCGCCAACCACCATTACTGCACCAACTTTTTCGTTATCTTTTACCACGTGATTACACCTCGTAATTTATGTAAAAAAGCCATCTCAAAATCCGGCAGACACAACGTCTGACCGGCGTTCGTCCGCTAACACAATTTTTTTGTCATGTCAAGCGAAGAAGATTTATTGATTTGGATTTTAATGTCTAAATACTTGAAATAATGATTATAAATTTTTGACCAGCGTTCATTCCATGTCGATTGCTTCCCACGGGTGCATCGAAGAAAACACTACCAGCCATCTCATTTTATTCATCATTATTTCAAGAACCGAATTAAAAAAACGAGTCAAAAATGCATGTCTTTTAAAAATACTTTCTCCTAACGGCTTTGCAGGGAAGAGAGGTGGTTTTCTATAATTTCCCAGAGAGCTTCCCTTCCCTTTTGTGTTTTAGCGGAAAAAAGCATTGTTTCTTTCTGAGTGTTTGCCCCAAGCAATTTTTCGATAATTCTTTTTCGTCCAATCGCCTGGTTATTTGATAATTTATCCGATTTGGTCAAAACGGCTGTAAAGGGAATTCGATAATATTCCAGCCAATCCCGCAAAGACAGGTCATCGTTGCTTGGATCGCGGCGGATATCAAGGATGAAAACAACCATGGCAAGATTTTGCCGCTCCCGCAGGTAAGCTTCTATCATGTCTCCCCAGTCTTTTTTTACGGACCGGGACACCTTGGCAAAACCATAACCCGGAAGATCGACGAATGATATTGATTTATTGACGGTAAAAAAATTGATCAACTGCGTACGCCCGGGTGTCTGGCTTGTTTTAGCGAGCTGCTTTCGGCCAACAAGCGTATTCATCAGGGATGATTTCCCGACATTGGAACGGCCGACAAAAGCGATTTCCGGCATCGTCGCCGGAGGATACTGCGGGGGCCAGACCGCGCTCTTGATAAATTCTGCACTCGTAATTTTCATCATTTAAATATGAGGTCGCTGTTCACCATCTTCGTTCAAGAATTCATCTGGACATCCAGCCCAACGCCCTGGCGTGCAGGCTCTGGATGTAGAGCCGGTCCCTGGTCTCCGTTACCCCTGTCGTTTCCGGGTAAGCACCGCTCGGATCCTGTAAATCAGCCACGACTTTGCCGTCTTCCGTGAACGCTATCACATGGCCGTAGGCTTTCGGTACCGGCCACACTGCACGCGGCAGCCGTAATGTAAGTTTGATCAGGAACGGAGTGAGAAGCTTTTCAATGATCGCGTTACGCGGCTTTGCGAAGCCCAGCCAGATTTTACCGTCGAGTCCACGCATCAGGTTGTCCGGATAACCCGGTAAATTGTCCAACACCAGTTTCGCCTGATCGCCCGGGTTGGACATATCCAGATCATTGGCGCTCACTAAAATCTTCCACACCCTGTACTTACCGGTTTCATTGACGAACAGAGTTTTTTCATCCCGGCTCAAATCCACGCCGTTGGCAAAA
>JBDKUG010000167.1:0-8196 GCA_039679815.1 Smithella sp. | reverse complement strand
AATTTTACGAACCGGTGATCAGCCAGGCGATTGAGGCCAAAACGCCCGCCGATCAGGAAAAACTCTCTCAGGCCTTGATTAAGCTGATGGATGAAGATCCGACATTAAGGGTCAAGTACGAAGACGAAACCGCACAGACCGTGATATCCGGTATGGGCGAACTGCATCTGGAAATTATTGTGGACAGGCTGAGCCGTGAATTTAACGCCCGTGTCAATGTCGGGAGGCCCAGGGTTGTGTATCGCGAAACGATACAAAAACACGTCGAAGCCGAAGGCGTTTTCGAAAAAGAACTGGGGGATAAGAAACATTTCGGCAGAGTCTGCATCGAACTTTCACCCCGGAAGCGGGGTACGGGCAACGAGATCATCAATCAGCTCTCTGAGGAGATGATTCCTGCTGAATATCATAATGCCATAGAGGAAGGAATCCGTGAAGCAATGATGAGCGGTGTTTTGAACAGCTATCCGGTCATTGATGCCGGTGTCAAATTAACCGGCGGATCCTACCGTGAAGGCGAATCCTCCGCGCAGGGCTATAAAATTGCCGCCGCTACAGCGTTTCGAGACGGATGTTTAATGGCCGACCCCGTTATGCTGGAACCGATTATGATGGTAGATATTATCACTCCCGGCGAGGTTATGGGGGATGTTATCGGAGATATCAATGCCCGACGTGGAGAAATTCAGGCCGTCAATCCCAAAGGACCGGTTTCTGAAATCAGGGCCAAAGTGCCGCTCAAAGCCATGTTTGGTTACTCAACCGATCTGCGGTCCGCAACCCAGGGACGAGCTGTGTTCACGATGATTTTTGCGGAATATAATAAAGCGTAGAGTCCGGAGATCTTCCAGCGTCTCAGACCTGATATGTGGCGGGAGGGGCGATTGAGAACAGGCAAACGAAACACCATCATTGATCTGACAAAACCAATGGATTCAGTATTTATTCCGTTTTCCAGCGGGCTATATAGTGATCCACCCCTCGAAATCTCAGAATGGAGTACAATTCAAAACGAAGGTTTTCGTGTTTTCCGTCTGTCCATGGGAACGCAGAGCGGCACGCATATCGATGCGCCTGCGCATTTTCTGGATGATGGAGCAGGGCTCGAGTCACTGTCTCCTGCTGAATTTATTGGAGATTACTTTTTGCTGAACTTGAGGGGCAGCGTGACTTTATCTGATGTCACCGGATTGCTCAAGTCCTACAATGGCGAGAAGATCATCTTTCTGAAGACACCTGTGAGTCAGTGTGCGGAAGTGTCCCTGGAGGCGCTGCAAAAGATTTTATCTCTGCCTCCTGTCCTGTTGGTCTTATCCGGTGAAGTTGTCGTGAAAGGTTCAGCGCCTTTTCTATTTTACCGAATCATCGCGGAAGCGGCAAAATTTGTTGTGGAAGATCTGGATCAGAACAAAGCAGATAGTCTTCCCGATGCCGGCGAGTTGTTTGTCTTCCCGCTGAGATTGATTGGTGTTACCGGATCACCCTGCAGAGTTCTTGCGCGTATTGTAAAAGCTGCAAAACCCGGAAAGATACTATAAGAAATCATCAGTTCGGAATAAAGTCAAATCAAGAAAGGTAAAGATGAAAACGAAAAATAGAAAAAATCGGGATTGGCAGGCATTGGAGGATGATTTTAAATCAACAATTATTTATGAACTTATGCCGGGCATCCTGCATAATTTCGCCAATCCTTTAAACACCATAATGGGACGTTCGAGGCTTTTACAGCGACGGCTGGATAATGCTGTCAATAAAATGCGTGACGCATATCCTGAAGCAGCAGAAGCGCTGAAAGATGAAGGGGACCGTATTCAAAACGATGTCCATTCCATCAATAAGGAATCTGAATCATTTTTGGAATTATTCAAGGATGTGTCAGGAAAGTTTTACGCACTGACATGCAAAGAGAAAGACAGAATCAATCTTTCTCAATTGCTTGCGGCCGAAATGCGTTTTGCTAATTTCTATCTTGAATTCAAGCATCATATTGATAAAGAAATTCGACTGGACATGGATATGCCTGATCTAATAGGCAATAAGAACGAGCTGTCCCTGGTATTCTGGAGGTTAATCCGGTTTGCCATGACCAGGGTATTGGAAAGTGAACAAAAAGAATTTTTCCTGGAAACGAAGCATGATCAACGAAAAATTGTTGTATTGATGAAATATTCGGGGCAGGCGATGCCGGGGGAAACAGTCAAATTTCTGAATCAATATCCGCAACCCCGGGATGTCAAACCTTCATCAGTAAAGATTGAAAAAGGAGTATTGCACGCGATTACCGTCCTGAAAACATATTCAGCGCTTGTCCGGTTTTCCGCAGAAGATAACATGAACATCATGTCAATCAGTATCCCGTTGAACGAATAGTTGAAAATCAGTTTGGGCCTGATCAAGCACTTTAATAAGGCCAGGCGGCCAGGAACAGAAATTAAAAGGGGCACAATGCATTTTGGATACCAAATATGACTATGCCCCTTCTAATATGTTACTTGAATGAACAAAGGATGTTCGTTCTTTTATTACTCGACTTTTTTCACGGCTTTTTTGGATTTCTTCACCGGTTTTTTGGCGGCTGCTTTCTCAGCTTTTACAGCCGCTTTCTCTGCTTTTACAGCTGATTCCTCTGCTTTCACTTCTGATTTCTCTGCTTTATCTGCTGATTTCTCTGCTTTTACAGCCGCTTTCTCTGCTTTTCCGGCGGCTCTTGTACCCGTGAAATCACCATTGCCCTGACCGGCAAAATCAATCGTGCCTTTCATTGTGTTACCGGCAACGGTTCCTGTGTAGGTGATAAACTGGCCGCTCTGAGGGATTTTCATCGTAAAACTGTTGCCATCGACGCTGCCTTTGACAGGAGCTTCACCAAAGGTGCCCTTGTAATCCCCTGATAATTTATTGCCTGCCTGCTTCAATTTGAATATTGGAGTGCCGGAGCCCATTGGAGATGCGACTTTGAGATTCCAAGTGCCTTCTAAATCAGCGGCCTGAGCAAATGATGCACCGACAACAAGACCAAAAACTACCAGAAATGCAATTACCAAATTAATTTTTCTCATAATTCCCTCCTTTTTTTGCAATTATTCTACTGCCAAAGGCAAGCAATTGTCAAGGGTTGTGTGCAGATAATTTCTGAGGTGTTTTATTGCTTCCGTGATGCCGGAAAATGTCCTCTTTACCTTTGAGTAGAGACGGTTACTTTTTATATTTGAAGATTCTGGTCACACATCCAGTCTTTTAGGGCCTGAGATGACTTCCTGGCATATTCGAAATGTTTTTCTTTTTTTTTCATTTTCTTTGCGGGCAGCTTTTCAAGAATACCAAAATTGATGTTCATGGGCTGGAAGTTTTGCCCTGATTCGTCGGAGGTAATATAATGTGCAAGCGAACCGATGGCCGTGGATGCAGGAGGGGGCTGTATCGGACTGTTTTCAAGAAGTGAGGCGGCGGATAATCCTGCCAGAAGTCCCATGGCAGTTGATTCCATGTAGCCTTCCACGCCCGTAATTTGTCCAGCGAAAAAAATGTTCGGGTTGGTTTTGAGGTGAAGGGACGGTTCCAACAGGGAAGGGGAATGGATGTATGTGTTGCGGTGGATGCTTCCCAGCCTAGCGAATTCAGCGTTTTCGAGACCGGGAATGAGACGGAAAATTCGTTCCTGCTCAGGCCAGGTGAGCTTTGTTTGAAATCCAACCATGTTATACAACGTGCCGGAAGAATTCTCCCGTCGCAGTTGAACGACGGCGTAAGGCATCGTGCCCGTGCGCGGATTGATTAAACCCACTGGTTTCATCGGCCCGAAAGCCAGGGCATCATGACCCCGGACAGCCAAAACTTCTATGGGCAGACAGCCTTCAAAATGCTTCGTTTCTTCAAAGTTTCTGGCTGAAACCTTTACTCCCTTTAGCAATTCACGGATGAACGTTTTGTAGTCATCTTCAGTGAGCGGGCAGTTCAGATAATCCGGGGTTCCCTTATCATAGCGCGACGCCAGATAAACTTTTTCCATATTGATGGAATCGGCATTGACGATAGGAGCGATGGCGTCATAGAAATATAAATAGGCATCGCCCAGCATCACTGAAATGGCCCAGGCAAAAACATCAGAGGTTAAGGGTCCCGTGGCGATGATCGTAATGGCATCCCTGGGGATCTCGGTGACTTCCTTTCGGATCAGCTTGAAATTTTGTTGTTTTAAAAGTTCGTTTTCCACAATGCGGGCAAATTCAGTACGGTCCACGGCCAGTGCGCTGCCTGCGGCAACGGCTGTTTGATCGGCAGCAGACATGATGAGTGAATGGAGACTGCGCAGTTCCTGCTTGAGCAGACCAGGAGCGCTGTCGGGATTGTTGGATTTAAAAGAATTGCTGCAAACCAGTTCTGCAAGGTGTTCTGTTCTGTGTGCGGGGGAAAATCGCTGAGGCTTCATTTCAAAAAGATGCACCGCATGGCCGCGCCGCAACAGCTGCCATGCGGCTTCGCAGCCGGCAAGTCCTCCGCCGATAATATTGACTGCTGATTTCATAAGCGAAACCTCAATTTCCTGAGCAAGACATATCACCGGATGAACTCAAGATCAACAGGGGTTACAGGTTGGAATGGCCGTCAAATTACGATTATGTCGAAGTTTGGGCAAAATCCTGGCCGGAGCATACCGGCACGATGATCCGGATAAAAATCATGAAGCCAGAAGCTCTTAGCAATAACTCCAGGATATTCACAGAAAATTATGCCTGTGGTTCTACCGATTTATTCCTGGGAATTTTCCTGATGTTTTTGCATTCAGGGTAACCGGTGCATCCCAGGAACTGGCCAAAGCGGCCACGCTTAACAGCCATTGGTTTACCGCAAGTATCGCAGACTTCATCTGTTGCCGGCGCTTCCTGCATCGATGCCTTGCCGTCCTTGCCCATCTTTTTGATATTTTTGCATTCGGGGTAACCGGTACATCCCAGGAACTGGCCGAAGCGGCCTCGCTTTACGGCCATCGGTTTACCGCATAATTCACAAACCTCGTCGGTCTTCGGTTCTTCCTGCGCGACAATATCGCCGTTTTCATTTCTTGTTGCGTTCATGGTGTTCTTGCATTCCGGGTAACCCGAGCAGGCAAGAAACTGACCGAAACGACCCTCTTTGACCTGCATGGGTTTGCCGCATTTATTGCATTTGGTATCCGTTGTTTTTGCCTCCACGTGTTTTACCTTGCCATTTTCATCATGGGTGAAATTCATGGTGTTCTTGCAATCGGGGTAGTTGGTGCAGCAAAGGAAACGGCCGTTTTTCCCCCATTTGATGATCATGGGAGCATTGCATTTTTCACAAACCAGATCGGTCGGCGTCTCTTCTGTCTTCACATTGCGCATTTCACTTTTTGCTTTATCCAGCTCACCTGAGAAGAGTGTGTAGAAATCCGTCAGGGTTTCGACTCGCTTGTTCGCGCCGCTTTCTATAGCGTCCAGTTTGTTTTCCATGTCCGCTGTAAAGGCCAGATCCAGAACTGTCGGAAAATTTTGAACCAAAAGCTCGGTGACAACCTTGCCAAGCTCCGTCGGAAAGAATTTACTTTTTTCCAGGTGCACATATTCACGATCCTGAATCGTCGAAAGAATTGTGGCATAAGTGCTGGGACGACCGATGCCGTTTTCTTCAAGTTCGCGCACCAGCGACGCTTCCGAAAAGCGAGGTGGAGGCTGGGTGAATTTCTGCTGTGTGTCAAGCTTGAGCAGGGTTAGTTTTTCCTTTTCCTTTAATTCAGGCAGAAGCTTGTCCACTCCGTTTTCTTCTTCTTTATCATCCTTGCCTTCGGTGTAGACAATAGTAAATCCGGGGAATTTCAGTACCTGTCCCTGCGCGCGGAAAATGCAGTTGGCGCCGGCGATGTCGATGGTCGTCTGATCAAAAATTGCCGGATTCATCTGGCTGGCAACAAAGCGGTTCCAGATGAGCTGGTAGAGTCTGAACTGTTCGTTTGTCAGGTATTCCTTAATGTCCTGCGGCTTATGGGACATGCTCGAAGGACGGATGGCTTCGTGTGCGTCCTGCGCCTTTTGTGTATTCTTGTAAGCATGAGGCTTATACGGTAGATAGTCGGTGGAATAATTTTCTTTGATATAATCGCGCACAGCGGTCAGTGCTTCATCGGCAATGCGGTAAGAGTCCGTTCTCATGTATGTAATGAGACCCACGGAGCCTTCTTTTCCAAGTTCAATGCCTTCATATAATTTTTGTGCGACGGTCATGGTTTTCTTTGCCGAAAACCTGAGCCAGCGGGAGGCTTCCTGTTGTAGTTTGCTGGTAGTGAAGGGCGGAAGGGCAGACCGTTTGAGTTCTTTTTTCTCCAGTTTTTCTACAATAAAAGATGCTTTTTTAATTTCAGATGCCAGCTTTGCAGATTGTTCACCATTGGTGACCTTTGCCTTTTTGCCGTCAATTTTTATAAGTTTTGCCTCAAAAGGGGGCGGCTGACTGCCTTCAAACTGCGCCACCAGATTCCAGTATTCCTCTGGCACAAATTTGCTGATTTCGTCTTCTCTCTCACAAATGATACGTACGGCAACAGATTGTACACGGCCTGCGCTCAGGCCTCTTTTGACTTTATCCCATAAGACGGGACTGATCTGATAACCAACCAGCCGGTCCAGAATACGGCGAGTCTGCTGTGCCTCATATTTATCGAAATCAAGCTTTTGCGGATGGCTGATGGCATCCAGAACGGTGTTCTTTGTTAAATCGTTAAAGAGAACCCTATAGATATTTTTATTCTTTTTCGCGCCAATCACATCTGCAATATGCCAGGCAATCGCCTCTCCCTCACGGTCAGGGTCGGGTGCCAGATAGATATTTTCAGCGGTCTTTGCCGCTTGTTTTAATTCATCGATCGTTTTCTTTTTACTGTCAATAACATGATAGGTGGGCTCAAAATTTTTTTCAAGATCAATACCCAGCGTTTTCTTTGGCAGGTCTTTGATATGCCCCATGGAAGCGACGACATTAAAATCCTTGCCAAGAAATTTTTTTATGGTTTTAACTTTTGTGGGAGATTCCACAACAATTAATGAATTTGACATATCCGCTCCTTTATAATTCGCCGCCCCTATAGACGGAAGAATTCATTTTGTAAAGAACTTATTTTTTCAACGAAAAATATTTTCCCGGATGTTGTTCAATAATTCCTTTTAATTCCAATGTGATCAGCATGCTTAACACGTTAGCGGGAGGCAGACCCGTGGCTGCGATGATATCATCGACATGGATTGTTTTTTCAGACAGCGTTTTTAAAATTTCCTCGAACGGGGGAGGGAGAGGTCCATTGTTTTTTCCCATGTCTTTTTCTGAAAAAGTGTCGGAAAACATCACCTGCTGCCTTTGCGTGGGCCGGCTGGACGGCCTTTCCAGCTGAGGAAGAACATCTTCCAGAATATCATCGATTGTATCAATGAGTTTTGCTCCCTGTTTAATCAAGCTGTTGGTGCCGCGGGAATGTGCAGAATCAATCGTTCCCGGAATCGCGAAAACATCGCGCCCCTGTTCCATTGCCAGTGAAGCCGTGATCAGGGACCCGCTTTTCTCGCCCGCTTCAACAACCACAACACCGTAGGATATGCCGCTGATGATCCGGTTGCGCGCAGGAAAATGATAAGGGACTGGCTGCGTGCCCGGCGGATATTCCGAAATGACAGCACCGTTTTGAGAAATGGTATCAAATAATTTTTTGTTTTCAAGCGGATAAATCACGTCCAGGCCGCTGCCCAGAACTGCTATGGTGGTTCCCCGGGCGGCAAGTGCGCCACGATGGGCACAGGAATCAATGCCTCGCGCCATGCCGCTGACAATGGTGATGCCTCTCAATGCCAGTTCCCTGCTCAGCCTGTCCGTTGTAAATCTGCCATAGGCCGTGGCATTTCTTGAGCCAACCATCGCGACAGGAATCATGTCATCGGGCAATTGTCCTAAAACAAACAAAAAAGCAGGGCGGTCATAAATGTTCAGAAGGTTAGCGGGGTAGCGTTCATCAAGCCAGGTAATAATGTCAGCCCCCATCTTATCAAGCAAATCCATCTGCCTGCGAATTTGATCCCAATTTTTAAATGCTGAAATGGCCAATGCGCTTTTTTTGCTTATTCCGGCTATTCCCGAAAAGTCGTCAACAGCCGCCGAAAATACATTGACTGGAGAACGGAAATGTTTCAGAAGCGG
>JBDKUG010000087.1:0-20505 GCA_039679815.1 Smithella sp. | reverse complement strand
CTTTTTCCCGCACGACCGACAGTGCGGTCAATATGGCCGGGATCAGCATCAAAAGCAGCGGAATCACATCAGGCACCATAGCCACAAGACTCAAGACATCCGGATTGTAACTAAAGCGGGTATCAATGGTGGCAGGTAAAGTTAATGAGGCGGCGCCGGATGTTTGTCGCGCCATCGTTGCCAGCCACTGCGCGTGCATTCCCTGCGCATATCCGCGCACTGTTTCGGCCCGCTGCGGCATGGCGCCGTCGATCCAGGCACCAATGGCAACCGGTGTCCCACGTTTCAGGTCGCGGGCAAAACCGGGTGAAATTTCGATGGCTAAACTGATCTCGCCTGCGCGCATGCGCCGATCCATTTCCTCATAATCGGCAATCGGCGGGTGTTCGCTGAAGTAGCGCGAACCGGAAAGGTTGAGCACATAGTCGCGGCTGGTCGTCGTCTGATCGCGGTCGAGCACTGCGAAGGAGAGATTCTCCACATCCATGCTGATGCCGTAACCGATCACGACCATCAGGATCGCGCTGCCCAGCATGGACAGGGTCAGGCGGATCGGATCGCGAAGCAACTCGAGGGCCTCACGGCGGGTATAGCTCAGCAAGCGGCGGGGACTGAACCATACCGTTTGTGCATCTGCGATCGCGGTGTGTTGTTCGACAGGAGCTGGAGTGGCAGCCGTTTCGGCGGTTACCGTCGAGGCCCCGGCTGTTTCGCTGGCCAGAGCCTCTTCCAGATAACTGATAAAAGCATCCTCAAGGGTATTGGCCCCACGGGCCGCGATCAACGCGGCAGGCGAGTCGCTGACCAGCACCCGGCCCGCATGCATCAGTGAGATCCGGTCGCAGCGGCAGGCTTCGTTCATGAAGTGGGTAGAGATAAAAATTGTGACTTTATCCTTGCGCGCCAGATCGATCATGATCTGCCAGAAGGCATCGCGCGCCACCGGGTCCACCCCGGATGTCGGCTCGTCGAGAATCAGCATCTCCGGACCGTGGATCATCGCCACCGCCAGAGACAATCGCTGACGCTGACCAAGAGGCAGCGCATCAGGCAGGCTGTCCATCACCTCGCGCAAGCCGAAACGCTGCGCCATTTCTTCCAGACGAGGCCCGATCCGCTCTTCCGGCATCTTGAACAAACGCGCATGCAATTCCAGGTTCTGCTTAACTGTTAACTCACTGTATAGTGAAAACGACTGCGACATGTAGCCGACGCGCCGGCGGGTATCGAGATCATGCGGATTGACGGGATGACCGAAAAGCAGCGCCTGCCCATCAGAGGCCGGCAAGAGTCCGGTCAGCATCTTCATGGTGGTCGTCTTGCCGCACCCGTTGGACCCCAAAAAACCAAAAATCTCACCCCGCCCGATGCTGAAGCTGACATGATCAACGGCGGTAAAATCGCCAAAGCGCTTCGTGAGATCATGCGCTTCGATTGCTATTTCTCCGTCGGTGCCTGTTTCGCGGGGCGGGATAATAACCGGTTGGTAACCGTCACGCTGAGCCTGCGGTAACAGAGCAATAAATGCCTCCTCCAGCGTTCCGGCGCCGGTGATCGCCAGGATCTCCTGCGGGGTACCGGTGGCAAGTATATGCCCGGCGTTCATGGCCGTAAGCCAGTCAAAGCGCGCTGCTTCCTCCATATAGGCAGTGGCGATGATCACACTCATGCCGGGTCGCTCGGAGCGGATATGTTCAATCAGTTTCCAGAACTGCCGTCGTGAAAGCGGATCGACGCCGGTTGTCGGTTCGTCGAGGATCAGAAGGTCGGGATCGTGAATAAGCGCGCAGCACAGGCCGAGTTTCTGCTTCATGCCGCCGGAGAGCTTTCCCGCCGGGCGGTCGGCAAAGGCAGTAAGCCCCGTGGCGAGAAGCAGCTCACCGATCCGCCGCTTGCGCTCGCTCGGACTATGGCCAAAAAGACTGGCGAAGAAATCAAGATTTTCGGTTACCGACAGCGTTGCATAAAGATTCCTGCCCAGCCCCTGAGGCATGTAAGCCACCTGCGGGCAAACAACTCTGCGGTGACGACGGGTGGCGATATCACCGCCCAGCACTTCGATCCGTCCTGCTTGGATCACCCTGGCGCCTGCGACCAGTGAGAATAGTGTAGACTTCCCCACACCATCCGGGCCGATAAAGCCGACCATGCAGCCTGCGGGCACATCAAGACTGACACCATCGAGCGCCAGGGTCTTCCTGCCATAGCGCAGACTGACATCATGGAGCCGGGCCACAGACTGCAACTCAGGCCCTGCCTGACCAACTGCGGGATTCTGTTCACTCATCATTGCGCTTTCACCTGCAGATGGGCAGGCCACTCGGCTTTGGAATCAAGACGTATATAGGCCATGCCGGGCAATCCGGTCTTAACCTGGGTGATATACTTTCTGAGCAGATCGGGAGGGATCTGCGCACGGACGCGGAACATCAGCTTCTGCCGTTCACTGGCCGTCTCCACTGTTTTCGGGGTGAACTGGGCTACATCGGCCACAAACGACACCCGTGCCGGAATGACATACTTGGGAGCGGCATCAAGGACCAGGCGCACCTCGGTGCCGAGTGCAACCCGCCCCACTACTGCTGTGGGTAGGAAAAAGGTCATATAGACATCACTTAAGTCAACCAGACTCAACACCCGGCCGCCGCCACTAACAACTTCGCCGGGTTGAACGACGCGGTATTGTACCCGTCCGTCACGGGGCGACTTGAGCGAACTGTCTTTTATATCGGCCTGGATGCGTTCGACGGTTGCCTGCACGGCTTCTACCGCCGACTTCGCACCGGCAACACCGGCCTCGGCCGTCACGATGGTCGCGGCGGAGGCGGCAAGTTGAGCACGAGCCACACTGACGGTGGCAACAGCACTCTGGACCCTCGCACTGTCATCATCAGCCTCCTGTTGCGATGTCGCTGCTTCAGCGGCGAGGGTTAATGAGCGAAATGCGCGCTTCCGGGCAACGCTGAGTTCCGCCTCGCGCTGTCTGACCAGGGCCAGCGCCGCCTCTTTTTCGCTTCCGCGCTGGACCAATTGACTGCGCGCCGTTTCAACCGCACTCTGCGCTTGTTTCAGCTGTGCTTCGGCCTGCCTGCGTTCGGCTTCAAGTACTTCGGTATCCATTAACGCCACAACTTGTCCTGCGGAAACCAACTCCCCTTCATGTACCAGAATATCCTTCACCCGACCGGGTGTCCTGGCGGCAACATCGATCTCAACGGCTTCAATGCGTCCATTGCCGCTGACCAGACCTTTGTTTTTGTCATCCTTCCCAAACATCTGCCAGGCCGCTATTGCCAGAGAACCAACAACCAGAGCCACTACTGCCGGAATCAACCATTTTTTCCGTTGGCTGGTTATGATCTTCCCAGGCTCGTCTGCCCTGACTTCAGTTTTATGCTCGTTTGTCATATTCCTCTCTCCATCGCTTTATGGCGCGTGCAGCGCCCTTTTGAGTTATTGTGACTTTTGTGAAACAGTTCCACCACCGAGGGCCGCATAAAGGTCCACATGGCTGGCGAGCAGTGCCCGTCGCACCTGCACCAGTGCCTGCTCAGCCATAAACCGGTCACGTTCAGCATCGAGCACCTCCAGATACGGCGCCGCACCATTCTGATAACGCAACCCGGCCAGGCGGGCACGTTCCGTTTGCGCAGCGAGAGTAGCCTGCTGCGCGGCAACTTGCTCGGCAAGCCTTTGACGCCCGGCCAGCGCGTCAGCGACCTCGCGGAAGGCCCCCTGAATCGTTCGCTCATAGTCGGCTACTGCCAGATTGCGGCGCGCTTCCGACACATTAAGATTTGCCCAATTGCGCCCGCCATCAAAAATCGGCAGGGTTATACTTGGCGTAAAACTCCAGATACCACTGCCTGCCCCAAACAGACCGGCAAGCGAAATGCTGGCAGTGCCCAGATCGCCGGTCAGCATGATGCGCGGGAAAAAGGCTGCACGGGCGGCGCCGATGTGGGCATTAGCCGCCTTCAAACGATGTTCGGCGGCGAGTATGTCCGGACGGTTCGTCAGCAAATCCGAGGGCAATCCCGCGGAGATTTCCTGCACAAAGCGAGGCTCGATCATGGACAGTGTCTGTGTCTCGAAAATGACGGGGGCGCCGACCAGAAGCGTCAGTGCATTGAGGTTTTGATCCCGCAGGCGTCTTAAGGCCGCGAGGTCGGAACGCGCCTGATTCAAGAGCGTTTCAGCTCCAACTGCATCCAGTTTGGATGCATATCCTACCTCATACCGCCTACGCGCTATGCGATAGGATTCCTCACGGGTGGTAAGCGTCCGCTCTCCGATGACTATTCGCTCGTCGAGTTCCCGTTCCAGAAGATATGTATTGGCAACCTGTGCAACCACGCTGATAACAACAGCGCGCCTGGCTTCTTCAGTTGCAAGGTAGGATTCCAGCGCTGCGGCGGATAGATTGCGCACCCGGCCCCAGAAATCCAACTCCCACAGACTGAGATTCAGGGTGACCTGGTATTGTTCTGAAGTGACAGAGCTCCCGGTCGGCGACAGATCGAAAGGCACCCGCGACCAGTTGGCCGCGGCCCCGGCGCTGATACTGGGTAACCGGTCCGCGCGCTGGATGCCGTAGAGGCCGCGGGCCTCTTCCACTCGCGCGACGGCAATTCGCAGATCGCGGTTGTTTTCAATCGCCTGAGCGATCAGCTTCCGGAGTCCGGCATCTGTAAAGAATTCACGCCAGCCCATCTGCAAAGCAGACTGCTTGACCTGCGTTTGTTCTGCAAATGCTGCCGGATAAACTGCCGCCGTGGGTTGAGAAGGCCGCTCATAGGAAGGAGCCAGCGAACACCCGGTCAAAACGGCAATAAGCAGTATAAAGCAGATGTTTCGCCTGCTAATTACTATTCGCCTCAAAAGCTCTGCCTCCAAATGTTGTGATTGAACCTCTCCTGATTATGGCTAAAACTGTTTTAGTTTTGCTGCCTATGGAAATTACTTTTCCCCTGTGTTCAGTTAATGAACTACTCGATAACCATCATGCTATTCATTACAACACGCAAATAGCCTGCCAACAGGTGAAGGAGAGACAGAGGATTGCAGTAATCTTTTAATGACAGGTGGTTAGGTTAAGAGAAGAAAACAGCACAGCTGTGTAAAATAATTCGCTTGACCTCAGCATGTGGTGGACCCTCAGCATATTGAGGTCAGACGAGTCATTTCAAGTTTTGCTGCCGCCCTCCCCTCTTCATCAAACATCATGTTATTAAAGGTTAATACAAAAATGTGATTTTGATTCGGACATTGGCCGACTATTTGCAGCTATTAAATGACTGTTATGCATTTTTGAAATGGAGGGCATCTTTTTTGATACATTCGAATCTGCCCAAAAGTAAAAACTGAATTTGGATGGGTGAAAGCTAGCAACGAAAGGAGAATTTATGGCCGGTGTTAAATGTATTCACTGTAATTATATCGGGATACTTGAGAATCAGGGCATCCTTTTTGATGGTAAAACTGAGGATATGCCGATTTCCTGTTGCTTCAAGCACAAGGGCCACAATCCTTTCTCCGGCAATCTTCATTATGAATGCTCACGGTGCAAAACAATGATTCTTGTTGATCCCATGGATGTTCTGGGGGCGGTGGGAGCTGAAATCCTAACGGATGTTCGTGAAAAACCAAGAGGAACACGTTTTTTTGATCAGCTATTTTTCAGTCAGGAGGAAATAGAATTTGGCGACTACCAGATAGGACTATGCTCTGACGCCAGTGTTTCTGTAACCGGTGTTGAATCTTAAAACTGTTGTGTTATTTATAAAGGGCATGATAGATTTATTTTTCACTCTCATGAATTAAATTTAAAAGCAGTGCGAATATTGAAGCTAATTTTCCAGAAGCGTTAACAACAATCAATGGAGGTACCGGCGATGAAGGAACTTATTATGCGTATCGCTCAATCTTTAGTGGATAATCCCGACAAAGTGGAAGTAACTGAAGTCATTGGTGAGCAAACATCGGTCATCGGGTTGCGTGTGTCCAAAGAAGATTTAGGAAAAGTCATTGGAAAGCAGGGCAGAACGGCTGAATCCATCCGCACCATTTTGAGTGCCACGGGCACCAAGATGCGCAAACGGGCAGTTCTGGAAATCTTAGAATAAAAAATTGGGAGTATGTGACAAGGTAAGAAAATCCCCCTGTTTCGATCACATAAGTTCGGTGGCATCTATGGGCCAGCAGGCGAAAGAACATCGCGCTGACACCACGGGCAAAGGCATCGTTCGGCAATGGCCTCCCTCAACATGCTGAGGTTCCACTGGATATTGAGGGCACATGAAACATTTCACGCTTTTCCGCAGCTCTCTCCTGTTAATCTAACGCTCTGTTAATAAAGGATGAATTAAAACTTCGGGCTTCCCTTGATCTGTTGGCTGGCTATTTGCATTAATGCTTATTGTTGACGATCTTTTTGGCCGAAAAGGCGAGAGACCCAAAATAATATTTTAAAAGGAGGGCAATATGAATAATTTTACCAGGATATTTTTTTGCGGGTTACTGTTACTCGTTTGCGGTTCAGTGAATCAGGCAGTGGCAGAGGCGGACGAGTATGCCTTGCCCATAGCACAAGGGGAGTATCAGGGGATTCCATATATGAGTGGGGGCGCCAGCTTAGATGCGCGGGAACAGCTTGTTGCCGAAAGCAGAAACTATAACCTGAAACTGGTGTTTGCCGGTAAAAACGGAGAATACCTCTCGGATATTAAGGTAGGAATTTCGGACAGGACCGGAAAAAAGGTTCTCGATACTGTTTCAACTGGCCCGTGGTTCTTCTGTAAGCTTTCGCCCGGAAGATACACAGTCACTGCAACAATGATGGTCAAAGAGAAACGGAGTATGGTAAACATTGGTAAGGGTCAGAGCACTCTTCGTTTTTACTGGGCTAAAGGTGATTATTAATAATTATTTGAGGCATTAAAAGGGAACGGTTCCATTATTTTTTACTCCCCCCCTTGTATGTAAAGAATTTGGAACTGTTCCCTAAGCAAATTCATTCACTGTTGAACGGGCTGAGGCAATGCTTCCGGAAAATTAATGTGCGAAAAGAGCGGAAAATGATCGGATGGATAGCACCGCTTTTGCCGCATTTGAATGATTTGCGCATCATGCACACAGACGGTCGAGGGAACAAAGATATAATCAAACTTGAACCGGAAAAAAAAACGGCGATAGCCGTGAAAGGTGGCCGCATTCCGATGGTAAGGATATCTTATCCGGAAAGTGTCCATTAAAGGATTAGGGTTTTGCACCCTCCCTTCCGCTTTGGTGTTGATAAGAGCATTACCTTTTAGATACTGGATAGGCACACTTTTTTCCCTGGCATTGAAATCACCGGTCAAGACGAAAGCGTTCGGATAAGACCGCGCATGAATTCTGCGGGTTAAGAGTATTACGCCTTTTTTCCGTGAACGATGTGAAAGATGATCCAAATGGGTATTATAAAAATAAAAAGCCTGCCCGGATTCTTTTTCAATCAACCGTGCCCAGGTGCAGTTTCGCGGCATGATGTTCCCCCACCCTTTAGATCCAGGCTCTTCGGGTGTGTCCGAATACCAGAAGGTACCTTCTTCAGAAAGCACAAAACGCGTCGCATTATAAAAAATGGCGTTATGCAAAATCTTATTGTTTCCCGAACTGATGATGTTGACCATCTCATAGCCGGGGAGCATGGCGCGGATTTCGGAAATTTGAAAATCCAGAGCTTCCTGCAGACCCAAAACATCCGGGGAATAATTCTTCAATATCTTCTTCACCAGATCGCGGCGGAATATCCAGTGATTTTTGCCATCCTGCTTTGTTCCGCGACGGATATTGAAGCTCATAATATTTACATTCAACCCGCAGTCGGGCTGCGGATTGGAAAAAGAATTCGAAGGTATTTGGTGATACCTGCTTTTTGGGCTGAACCTCTCCAGCCATTTAACCGTCCGGGAAACCGGTTTGAATGCTTTTTTGACAAATTGCATCTGCTTCATTTTATGCCTTTTCCTTATCAAAACCGAAGGGATGGCGCTGACAGCACGATCAGTTACCGAAATAGCTTAAGCATGAAATTGAAAAAAGCAAATCCTCTTATTAATGGTAGCGAATGAAATCTAGTATGATGGGATACACTTATGAAAATCATTAAACATATCTTTATGTTCTGTATTCTGACAGCCATGTTGAACCTCGGCAATGGGTGTGCGACCTTGCCGAATGTCACTGATAAGATGGATGAGGCGCCGACTTCCAGGGAACCCCGTCAGATCGTTTCATCTAAAGGACTCTTATCTCCCCAAAAAAGTAAGGCCATAATGGAACGGTTGAAGCGGCAGGTCAACCCGACGGACATTCTGGAACGTTACAGTGCCGTGATGGAATCAGTTACCGATAGCCCGCTGACCAAGGGAAACAAAGTCACGCTGCTTATGGATGGTCCGGCGACCTATGCCGCGATGTTCGAAGCCATACACAATGCCAAAGACCATATCAACCTCGAAACCTTTATCCTCGAAGATGATGCAATTGGAAACAAATTTACCGAACTGCTTTTGCAAAAACAGAAGAACGGTATTCAGGTCAATATCATTTACGACAGCATAGGAAGTATCACAACGGCAGAATCATTTTTCAAACGCTTGCGGGACGGTGGAATTCATGTAGTCGAATTTAATCCGCTAAGTCCCATCAAGGCTCCCGGGCGATGGTTCCTGATGAGCCCGGATCACCGCAAGATTTTGATCGTTGACGGTCAGTTAGCCATTCTTGGAGGCATCAACATCAGCAACGTTTATTCGGGCAGGCTTTCCGGAAGGAAAAAAGTAAAAGGAGAGCCGCTGCCCTGGCGTGATACAGATGTACAAATTGAAGGACCGGCAGTGGCTGAAGCCCAAAAGCTCTTTTTAGAAACCTGGTCCAAACAGGAGGGACCGAAACTTTCCGGACGCAACTATTACCCGAAGATAAAAGAAAATGGGAATGCACTGGCGCGGGTCATCGGCAGCACACCGGGCTCCGACAACAGGATTACATTTATCGCGTATGTGGCCGCCATCACTTATGCTGAGAAATATATTCATCTGACGAATGCCTATTTTGTTCCCGACAAACAGATATTAAATGCCTTTACTGATGCTGCCAGGCGTGGTGTTGATGTAAAGATTATTCTCCCGTCAACCAGCGATTATGAGGTGGTCTTAAATGCGGCGCGACATAATTATTCCGAGCTTTTGGAAGCGGGAGTGAAAATATATGAACGCCGCGATGTCATGATGCACGCGAAAACCGCCGTCATCGACGGTATCTGGTCGACGGTCGGCTCCACAAATCTGGACTCCTTGAGCCTTCTGAGTAATGACGAGGTGAACGCGGTTATCCTGAGCCGGGAGTTTGCCGTCGAGATGGAACGCATGTTTGAAGGCGACCTTTCCCAGTCCGAGCAGATTCAAAAGGATAAATGGGGGGAAAGACCTTTATCGCAAAAAATCAAGGAAGCCGCCGCACACCTATTTTCCCGCTGGCTGTAAAACATCGCAGAAGATCAGTTTACTGCAGCAAATAACTTATAAAACAGGCATGGTTCCCCATGAGAAAAATTAAACAGCACCTTATTTTTATCCTATTTCTAGTGGCACTTTTGATGGGCGGCGGTTCTATGACCGTCAACGCTGCTGCCGGGGAAGGGACGCCGCAGGGCACGCTTACACCGCCGCATCATACATTAAATGGTTTTCACAATATTTATGATAATCCGGAACACGGATTTGAGGATTTTCTGCATTGGAAGCTGGGGCACATCCCTAATGAAGAAGCGGCCATTCCTCATGATCGGATGATACCCTATGTGCCGGATATTGTCGAACCGGATTATCAACTCATCGATCATCCCGATCCCGCTAAAATTCAGATTACCTGGATAGGTCAATCGACGTTTTTAATCCAGGTGGAGGGAATGAATATCTTAACCGATCCCATTTTCAACAACAGATCAACGCCTCTGGGCATTGGTTTCAAACGTCGCAGCACTCCGGGGATCCCCTTTAATCGCCTTCCGCCGATCCATATCGTTCTCATCAGCCACAATCACTATGATCATCTCGACAGATACACGATTAAAAAGTTGGGAAACCCGCCAAAATATTTTATTCCGCTGAAGCTTGGACAGTGGTTTAGCAGTCGTAAGGTTACGAACTACGAGGAGATGGATTGGTGGGATGCGTCGATGTTCAAAGGCATCGGCGTGGTGTGTGTCCCGAGCCAACATTTCTCCAGGCGAGCCATCTTCGACGGCAATAAAACGCTCTGGGTGGGATGGGTACTGGAAACGAAACGAGGGAAGATATTCTTTGCCGGTGATACGGGATACGCCTCCCATTTCAAGGCGATCAGAGAAAAGCTGGGACCGATGCGCCTGGCCCTCTTGCCCATCGGATCCTATCGGCCCCGCTGGTACATGAAGACCATCCACATGGATCCCCCGGATGCCGTGTCCGCCCACAGGGATCTGCAGGCTCAGCAATCCATTGCCATGCATTGGGGAACCTTTTATATAGCTGACGAACCGCTGGGTGAACCTCCCCTTTATTTGAAAAAAGCCATGAAAGAGGCGTCCATGGCAGATGATTCCTTCCTGATAATGAAATTTGGCGAAACGCTGGTTTTTGAATAAAAGCCCGTTCGCCAATCAACCACCTCGCAGCAAGCTACGGAGAATTAACGCTCGTCGGGCGTGAGCGGGATTTAAAATATCCCTCCAAATATTGAGGCGCCACCGTATATTGAGGCCAGGCGAATCATTTTATGCTTTGGGTTTGCTCTTCCCTATCTATATAACAATTCGTTATTACATCATTAATCAAGAATTTCAGCTACCTTTCAACTGATGGCAGGCTATATGCAATTGCATTAGTGTGATCATTCTTTTATGCGAGTGAAGGCCCTTCAAGGGAAACGCATGGGAATAAAGAAAAGACGTATAACAAACAGCAAAACAATGGATGACGTTACCATCGGTACAGTAGAAATCAACCTTCTCGTCGTTGAGTAGTCTTATGGTACGACAGCTGCGGTTACTGGTGGTGGGAACACGTGTAGATATATCCTTTGACATTTTGAAGCGGACAAAAATATCCGCTCAGGCAGGGCTAAGAAAGAGGATTATACACCATGAATATCTCTATATCGCCTCAACCGGTCGTTTCTCTAATCGCGGGAATATTGATTTTCGTTTTCCCGAAACTATTAAATTATATCGTCGCCATATATCTCATTGTCATTGGCATTCTCGGATTGTTCCGCTGAAAAGGCTTGCGACTGTAGTATGTCCGGGATATTGTCTTTCCAAAACGGCCGGGCAGTAAGAAATCGAAACGCTGAGGCAGGTTCTGCCCGATTGATGCTGAATACTTTATCGTTTTTATGAGAAAAGCATGAAAAACATAATAATCGCTGCATTTGTAATCCTGTTGCTCTTTTTTGGAATGGTGAGTGCACAGGATAACATAGAAAAAAAGAAAATAGAATTTTTAATATCCTCCGTGGAGAATTTAAGAGGAGCAAAATTTATCAGAAACAGTTCAGAGTATAGCGGGCAGGAAGCCGCAAAGCATTTACGCATGAAACGTCAGCGTGCAGGTGATCATGTTCAGACCGCTGATGATTTTATAAGGCTGTGCGCTTCAAAATCTTATACGTCAGGCAAACCGTATCTGATTAGATTATCTAACGGGAAGACCATTAAAGCAGAAGACTATTTTCGTGAAAAGCTAAAAGAATATAAAATTACAATAAGAAAAGAAAATTAATCAACCGGCAGGAGATGATTATGATCCTTGTCATCATAAGAATGAAGGTTCTTCCCGGGAAGCGCAAGGAGCTTTTACAGACATTTACTTCACTGATCGTTTCCATAAGAACGGACAAAGGATGCAAGCGCTGCGATGTTTGTCAGAGCATGGAGGATGAAAATGAAATTCTTCTTCTCGAGGAATGGGGCAGCGAGGAGAATCTTAGAATCCATCTCAAGTCAGGGCGTTTCAGAGTGATCCTGGGGTCGACGAATCTTCTTCAGGAACCCTATGAAATGATGTTCCACAAGGCCTTTCATTTGGATGGAGTGGAGGAAACGTAATGGACAGAATGTTTTTCACGAAGTGTATCATCGAAATGGACAAACAAAATTTGTTTTCAGAAAGGAGATTCATATGTTGTGGACAATTGCTGTAGTGCTCTTAGCTTTATGGGCGTTGGGGTTGGTGTCCGGCTACACGATGGGTTCTTTTATTCATGTCCTGCTGGTCATCGCTGTTATCATTGTGCTGGTCAGAGTCATTCAGGGCCGCAAGGTCGTTTAGAAAAAGCGTATCGACTGACGGGTGTAACCTCATGGGTCCACACCGTAGTCCCTTATGGGTATTAGGTGGTCACGCCTGGTCACTCCCGGGTGATTAAGCGGTTAGATTATTCCCGAACACACCGAAAGGACAGATAATATGATTAAAAGCACATCCCGTGAGATTAAAGATGAAGATGTAACCGACATTATAGCCAAAATTATTGCCTATATGGCGATCCCCGCCGCCATGCTCATGATTGTCATTGCACTGTGGACGATTTTCGTCACATCGGGAAATGCTTGCGGGTCCGGCATTTGCTGAACTTATTGAGGTTGTAGCTGTGCTACACACAACTATTGAAAACCAGTTTTGTCCTGACAGCATCGACATGAGTCGGCGAATTGAACTGCTGGAAAATTCCGAAAAGCGTTACCGGCGGCTCTTTGAATCAGCCAAGGACGGTATCTTGATTCTCGATGCCGATACAGGCAAGGTAACCATCGAGACGGGCAATACCGTTTCTGATGAGCAATACTGTACTGATCATTTTGGATTTGTAAAAAGGGAGTATGTGATGCTGGCCATCAGCGATAATGGATGTGGTAGGGACAATGAGACCATCGGGCAGATTTTTGAACCGTTTTTTACCAGTAAAGGGGTTGACCAGGGAACCGGTCTGGGGCTATCGATGGTGCATGGCATTGTCAAACAGAATAATGGATTCATCAACGTCTATAGCGAACCCGGAAAAGGAACGACCTTTAGAATCTACCTGCCTCGGGATGCAGGTCAGTCTGTTGTAAACCTTCAGGAAAATGTTGCGCAATACCCTCCGGGACATGGAGAAACAGTGTTGGTGGTGGAGGACGAACCTGAGCTCCTGGCTCTGGACAAAAAGATACTGGAAAAATTAGAATAAATGTTCATGTCCGGCTACACGGCTGATATGATTGCACACCAAGGCGTACTCGATGAAGGCGTAAACTTTATCCAGAAGCCATTTGCGATACATGACCTGGCTGTAAAAGTAAGGGAATCACTCCTGCAAGTGCGATAGCCGGACGTCCAAAGTCTTTTCGTAACGTCGGGTTCCGCTTGTTCATGCGGCAATAATTCGTTTCTCGAAATCAGGCGTCGGAACAATAGGCGAAATTCTTGTCTTCATTTCAGGACCATGAAGCCCGACATCAGGAGGAAATGAACACAGTCGCCTGCCCGGCATAAACGATAACGTATCGGAGTACATAACCTCCCACAAGAACCGCAACAGTCGCAACCCCGGAAATCCACGGATTGTGTTCCCGTAAAGCCGAATGATCGACAAAATGAGGGAGAAGTTCATAGATTTCCAGGCAGAAGGGAACCAGAATCCCGACCACTACGGCAATTCCCCAGAAGAGAAAGGTATATTCACCCCCCATGATGAGTTTGGCTGCCTCCGCCGAATTGCGCGAAACCGTGTAGAGGCCGAAGATAAACAGGATGATCGTGATCATGGACAGAATCATGAGAAAGAAATCCACGGAATGGATGACAAACTTGTTTGTTTCCACCTTTTCACGGCTCATGCCTTTCATTCCCAGCACAAAACATCCGATGAAGCAGACCGAAGCCGTCCCCGTCTTCAGGGCCGACACGAGGAAAAGCATGGGCAGCATGGGATTGTTCCAGAAAGGCCTGGGCGAGAGCACCCCCAAAAGCACGCCCGTGTAAATTCCGACAAAAAGGGCGACCGGCATTCCGATCAGTCCCACCAAGGGCCTGAACCGCCTAAGGTTCGGTCGGGTCAGGGATTCCAGGAAACGGCTGTCCCTGATCCTGCACAAAACGGCAGGCTTCTCCCGTTTTCGGAACTTTTGCCGGATGAATTCGACAAGGTCGAACCGCTCGGGAAGCCAGAGATAGAAATTCAGAAAACTGAGGATTGAAAAGACAAGAAGCAGCCAGGCGCCCAGGGACATCACGGAGTTGATCTGGACGGTGACAAGGAGTTTCCAGAAAAGATAGGGCCGTTCAAGATCATAGATAAGAAACAGAAGTCCAAAAATCAGGGGGAAGGGAGCAATGTAGGCGCCGATCCGCGCAATGTCTTCGTATTTTTCCTCGCCAATGAAATAGGCAAGAACCGATATGGCAAATGCCCCGGCGCTTACCCCGGCAACGAAAAGATAGACCGCCACGGTCCAGTTCCAGAAAACAAAGTGCGTACCTTCCATATTACACTCCCTGCTGTGTTGTTCAAACGAATAAGACGGTTTGAAATTCCAAACGCGCCTGTCACCCATCGGGTAGTCTTGATTCGCCGCCGGCGAATCCGGTTTCAGCTTCACCCGCCTCCTGTTTTGGGCTTGAAATTGGGATCTGCCTTTCCGAATGAGGCATCCTTGAAGAAGGCAGGTGTACCTTTCGCATAGGTCAGATCAATGGGCTCTTTCAACTCCCCTGAAGACACTGCAGCCGACCAGAATTTTTCCTGGTTGGTAAGTTTTGATGAGCTTTCCGTCTTACCGCAGCTCGCCAGCACAGGTACGGCACATGCCAGCAAACCGGCAATGCCTAATTTAACAAATCCTCTTCTTTCCATGATCTTTAACCTTCCCGTCGTTTGTTTCATGCTCTAAAAATAATTGTACGAACTCAACCGAATTCCTGTAAAAAGGTGAAGAGCCTGCCTTGTCTATTTCCTTTTTCAGTTCAGGAATCCAGTCAAGATGGTCCTCCACGAACGTTGATATCCATTCCTTCGGCGCCGACTGATGAAGCAGGGAAAGGAACTCCAGTTCAAGCACCAAATGATCGGGTGTGCTCCGGAAGTCTTCCGGAATTTCCAGTGACAGGCACTCGTAGATATCCAGAAGGTGAGCAGCCCAATCTCCCATGACGAGCCCTTTGGACGCGGCAAAAATCACACCGCAGTCTTTATCCAACGTCCACGGCTTGTATGTTGATTCTACCAGTGAAATCCGCAAGCCGTCCAGGGCTGTGAAAAGCCTCTCGTATTCGCTCTGCAGTGCACCGAGAAACAAATCCCGGTCCAATCCACGGATAAATGGAGATACCATTTCAGGATCACACCCCCACTTGCGAAAGCATTTCACAAGCAGCAGGCGGAAACCTTCCTGATCCAGATCATCCACCAGCAGGGCGTCGGGCGGTGAAAACAGCGTCGCGGCGATGGAACAGATCTGCTCTTTCTCCTGTGTCGTCATCTTTTCAAACCTTTTTGTAAAAAATCCTCGGCCGCGTGTCAAATTCTTCCTTGTAAGTCTTCAGCAAATGTACATTTTGGGCGACGTAACGGGAAATTTCGCTCTTGGGATCATCAAGATCACCGAACATGCGCACACCGGTCATGCAGGTAGTCACGCAGGCCGGCTGGCCGCCCTGCTCCACAAATTCGAGGCAGAAGCGGCATTTTTCAATGTATCCTTCTTTCTTGATAATACGCACATTGTAAGGGCAGGCCGCGATGCAATATTTGCAGCCGATGCAGTCTTTCTCATTGACCAGAACAATCCCGTCCTTTCGCTTGTGAGATGCACCGGTCGGACAGACCGAAACGCAGGGAGGATTGTCACAGTGCTGGCATTGGACGGGTATGAACACACGATGGAAGTTGGGAAATTTTCCGTATTCCCTCTCCTCCAGAAAGTTGTATGCCTCATTTTCCCGCAGATGATTCAGGTTTTGACAGGCAACCCGGCAAGCGTAACATCCCACACATTTTGTCTCGTCAATGACCATTCCATATCGTGCCATGATAAACCCCTTTAAGCCTTTTTCACCTGAACAATAACTTCCGACGCCATCACATGACCAACAGCAGGATCAAACAGGGTCGGCAGGAAATCATTGTAGGACAGGCCCTGATCATAAGCCGTCGTCAGGTATTTCGAAAAATTGCCATAACCGCTGGGAAGCCAGACGCAGGAAGGATGCAGTCCCTCCGTCAGCTTTACTCTGATTTTACCCTCTCCAATCATGGATTTCATTTGAACGACATCTCCATCCTTCAAGCCGATCTTTTCCGCTCTTGCCCGGTTGATCCACAACCGGATCATGTCGTAACGGCGGCTGATGGCCATGAGGTAGGGCTGGTTGGCGGTCATGGCATGCGTGTGGTATGCCTGTTTGCCATGGATAAGCCGGAATGAATGGGGATCTTTGTCATCCGGTGAGACCAGCGGCGCCTCCCAACGAGGAACCGCTGGGTAGCCAAGTCTATCAAGAACTGCAGAAGCAATCTCTACCTTTCCTGATGGGGTGTCCGCTTTTACAAATCCATCCTTCCAATGAGGGCCGACAGGCAGAACACCCCTGGCCTTCAGGCTGGCGAGGGACACACCGAACGGTTTGAGCCGCAGCTCGTTTGCCTCGTCGAGAGTGAAGTTGAAATATTTACCCACGCCCAGGTGTTTGGCCAGCTCCGTGATAATCTGAAATGCTGAACGGGTATCGAAAACGGGCTTGACAGCCTGCTGCTGAATGCTGACCTGAGCCTGCTTGCCTGAGTGTTTCGTGTCAATTGCGTCGTCAGCCTCCAGATAGAAAGAGGCAGGGAGAACATAGTGGGCGATGGATGCGGTCTCTGAAAGCACCGGATCAATGACAACCAGAAGCTCCAGTTTCTTGTAGCCGGCGATGACCCTTTTTGGATTTGGATTGGTTCTGAGGGGATTATGGTGATAAACAAACCCGCATTTGAGTACCCCCCTTAAGGCGAGCTCGGGAATGGCATGGGAGATGCCGTCTCCATAAGCACCAAGAGGATATCGGCCCGGTATTCCTGTTCCATCCGCTTTGGAACTGGAAGGCCCCGGCGGGACGGGATGAACCGGCTGCAACTCGCCGAGATTGGCTGATTCTGAAAAATAGATTCCTCCCTCCCGATTGATATTCCCCAGAAGACTGTTTGCAATGGCAAGGGCCCTTGCCGTCTGAAAACTATTCAGGTACTGGGCGCCGAAGGCGCCGTGATAACCTCGATGAAGCAGGGCATGCGGCTTTTGCATGGCCATTTCCCGCGCAATGCGCACAATGGTCTGTGCCGGTATTTCACATATTTTTTCGGCCCAGACTGGAGGGTAGTTGATCATCTCGTCCTCGAGCCGCTCAAAACCAACTGTGTGGTTCCCGACAAAATCCTTGTCATAGAGCTTCTCATCGATCATGACATTGATCAAAGCCAGGAGAAAAGCGAGGTCCGTGCCCGGTTTGATGGGCAACCATTCATCGGCTAGTATAGCCGTTTCACTGTGCCGCGGATCAACGACAATAACCTTTGCCCCTCTTTCCTTTGCCTTGACGATATCCTTGACCTGCCCGAGATCGATGCCTCCGGCCGGATTGCGGCCCATGATCATAATGTATGTTGAATTAATAAGATCATTGGAAGGGAGTTTGCCCACGGTAAAGTTCCAGGCTGCATTTCTTGCCGTAAAACAAGTGGACCCGTGTGTAAAATAGTGGGGGCTCGCCAGAGAGTGCATCAACCTCAAGGCATAGGCATGGTTGGGCATGGGATAGTTGACCCAGAAGATGGATTCAGGACCGTTATCCATCAGGACAATATTAATTTTCTGAGCAATCTCTTTATAGGCCTGCTGCCAGGAGATGGCCTGAAATTTTGTGCCGACCCTTTTCAGAGGGGAACGTATTCTATTGGGGTTGTACAGGTCGTGAATATAGCCGTGACCTTTAGGACAGATCACCCCCTGATTGCCGTTCGCCTCTGGATTTCCTTCGATTCTCCAGATACGCTTGTTCTTGACGTAGGCAAAGATGGCGCAACGGTTCCCACATCCGTTGCAGATGGTGGGGATACGGGTCACGGGACCTTCCATGCTGGTCCTGGACCAACTCGTAAAATCGAAAACCCCCATGGAAAGAGCACCGGCCGCCAGACCCGAGCCTTTCAAGAAAGTCCGCCGCGATATATTGATTTTTTTCATTTGCTGTACACCGGGTTTCATTTTTTGAAAAACTTGTCATGGAAAAATGGAAGGGGGAACCGGCAGGGATAGCCGGTACCCCCCTTGATCATTATGATTATCGTTCCACCGGATAACCGGCTTTGACCCAATCTTCATACTGGGCGTTCATGAGAACCGCATTTTTGTAACCCAGGTCATTCAGGGTTTTGGTGGCGAGGGCCGAACGGCCCATCGTTTTACAGTAAACATAGATCTTCGTGTTGGTATCCGGAATTTCTTTAGCAACCTTAAACTCCAGGGTTCCTCTTGAAATGTTTTTTGCTCCCGGAAGATGGCCTGCAGCAAACTCTCCTCCATCTCGCACATCCAGATAAATGGCCTTTTCCTTGGAGTCAATAGCCTTTTTTACAGCATCTGCGGGCACAGTCTTAATGGCTTTTTTCGCGGCTGCAACCATTGACGTAACCTTGTCACTGACTGCTTTATTGGCCTCTTTATCCTGCGTCATACCTACGCTGACCGTTGAAAGTACAAAAGTCAGAACCGCTACGAACACTAATAATTTTTTATGCATTTTAATCCTCCTGAATTTTTTTATGTTCCCTATAGAAACCGCAAATATTATACCATGTTTAACGTCTCAAAGAAATATTAAAAAAGCTGTTTTTTCAAGATCATAGAAACCCCACAAAACCTGGCTTGAAAAATATATCCGTTAATGTTAACGTTAGATTAACATTTGTTTCTTAACATGCGCCGACAAGTTAACATTCATGGTACTGTAACGTAAGAAATTCGCAAAGAGCAAATAATGAGGAATGATCTCGGAGAATACTGGAAGGCGATCGTCGGTACTATGATGGACGGTCTCGTTGTTGTCAACAACGATGGCGTCATTGTCACCGTCAACAAAGCCCTGGAAGACATGACCGGCTACACCTCGGAAGAGTTAGTGGGAAAACCGTGCATGATACTCGACTGCGACAGGTGTTTTGTTGTGAACCAGAAAGGACAAAAGGAAAAGACATGCCCCCTCTTTACTTCCGGAGAAGTTGTAAGACGCCGCTGCCAACTGCGCAAAAAGGACGGCACCACTTTCCATGCCTTGAAAAACGCGACTGTTTTTCAGGATGAGAAGGGCAAAGTCATGGGCGGCGTTGAAACCCTTACCGATATCTCCGACCTTGTGAAAAAGGAAAAGGCTATTGAAGAACTGCAAGAGCTCTTGCTGCCGGGAGATGCCTTTGAGGGGATCCTCGGGAACGCCCCAAACCTGCACGCCGTCAAAGAGCTGATTCAAAACGCGGCGGCATCCGATGCTCCTGTTATGATATACGGAGAAAGCGGCACCGGCAAAGAGCTGGTGGCAAATGCCATCCATAAATTGGGGAAGAGGGGAATAGAACCTTTTGTCAAGGTAAGCTGTGCCGCCCTTAACGAATCCCTCCTCGAGAGTGAGCTGTTCGGTCATGTGAAGGGCGCCTTTACGGGAGCAGGAAGGAACAGGACAGGACGGTTCGAAGCTGCCCACAAAGGAGACCTTTTCCTGGATGAGATCGGCGATGTACCTTTATCGACGCAGGTTAAGCTTCTCAGGGTACTTCAGGAAAAAGAGATTGAACGGGTAGGCGACCAGACACCAATCTCCATAGATGTACGGATCATCGCCGCTACACATCGGGACCTGGAACAAATGTGCGCAAAAGGCCGATTCAGAAGAGATCTTTATTACAGGCTTAATGTTATTCCGATTCATCTGCCGCCCTTAAGAGAAAGGCGTGAAGACATTCCATTGCTTATAAACCATTTTCTGAAGATTCTTCGTCTGCGCTCGGAAAAACCGATCAATGGGGTGAGCGAGCAGGCCCTGCAGCAAATGATCAACTATCCCTGGCCGGGCAACATCAGGGAATTGGCCAATGTCCTGGAATATGCATTCGTTGTCTGCCATGAGGGACTGATTTTGCCCGCGCACCTGCCGCATGTGTTAACACAGGACAAAGCCGCACCGGGGCCGAACCGGCGGAAGAATGATCCCACAAGCATCAACCAGCGGGATGACCTTATAAAAGTCTTGGAAACCACCCGGGGAAGCCGGAAGGAAGCGGCGGGGTTACTTGGGATAAGCCGCGTAACTTTATGGAAACTTCTGAAAAAACACGGCATCAGGGTCGAAGGAATTGCCAGACCTGCGGCACCTTAACCGTGAGTTCTCGAAGCACACAATAAACAGC
>JBDKUG010000099.1:0-3238 GCA_039679815.1 Smithella sp. | reverse complement strand
CATCCGGTTCCTGCTTTTCAGGCAACCTCCATGGGGAAGGATCTTCATGAGCAAAGAATACGTCAAGGGGAAATTCTGTGGCTGGAGCTGACTTACCATGGTTAAAAGAATATCGCGTATTCGGAATACCTGATACATTCAAACCTTATCCCGATCAACCGGTATATGACATCCTGTACAAGACAGCCCGTAAGTACAAGAATCAAGGGCTTATTCAGATGGATTACATGATGACCTATCCAGAAGTAAAGGACCATGTTGATCGCCTTGCCACGGCTTTACATAATGCAGGATTAAAAAAAGGCGACAGAGTTGCCACTCTTTTACCGACTTCCATCCAGTTTGTTATAGCGGATTACGCGATTTCAAGAGCCGGACTGGTGCATATTCCCGGCAGTTCCCTGGAACCGGCTGATCAACTTCAGCATAAATTTAAAGAAGGCTTACCGAATGCTTTGATTTGCCTTGATGAATATCTGGATGTTATCCAGGATACCCTCAAGAAAGTTCAGATCAAAAATATCATCGTTTCGAAATTAGCCGATTATTCGCTTCACAAACCACAAAACTATGAACCGATTAAAATAAAAGAAGCGGTATGGTGGGCGGAACTGATTGCGAATACCTCTCCCAATCCTCCGGATGTGAATTTTGATGTGGAAAAAGATCTGGAAATGATTCTGTTCACCGGCGGTACAACCGGTCTCCCCAAGGGATGTATGCTGACGCACAGGAATGTATATGCCAACGCCATACAGAATGGCAATGCTCTCGGGCGTACACATTTGCTGGCAGAAGGCGTCCTTACCGTATTGATGGGACTGCCCTTCTTTCATTCTTACGGTCACAGCACGATGCATTGCATGACCAATGAGGGCTACAACCAGATTCTGATTCCCGATGCCAGGGATACGGAAAGCATGGTAAGAATGATCAGGGAGTATCATCCATTTATACAGATAGGCGTCCCGACTCAGTTTCTTAAATTAACACAGGGAGAATTAAAGGATGTCAACATTCTGGGCATTTCCGGTTCAGCTCCTCTTTCCAGGAATGTTCAGGAGGAATTTGAAAAGAAAAGCGGCGGGAGCGGCATCATGGAAGGATACGGTCTTTCTGAAATGTCGCCGACGACACATCTGAATACTTCATTTCTTCTGCGCATTTTAGGCGGCAGAATTCCCGTCAGAATAAACAGCCTGTTTATTCAACTACCCGGTGTCGCTGCCGGCATCAACGCCTTATTTCGGGCTTTAGGCAGCAAAAATGTTGGTTATTTATTAGGCAAGGCCATGGGTTTTTTGTCCAGGTTAACGGTCGATACCAATAAAAAATCAAAGAAACAAGTTGAAAAAAGGGGAACGATTGGCATTCCGATGCCTGATACGGAAATTAAAATAGTTGATATTGACACGGGTGCGGTTCTCTCATGGGAAGAAATATGCAGCGGCAAGACCGGCGAAATGTACCTGCGTGGTCCACAACGGATGCTGGGATACTGGCCTGAGGCCGGAAGCGGTCTGGATGAAGAAGGATATGTTCGTACAGGCGATGTTGTAAAGGTTGATGAAAACGGATATTTCTACATCGTTGACAGAACCAAGGATATGATCATTGTTTCCGGATTCAAGGTATATTCCAGAGAGATTGAAGACATCCTGCAAAATTATCCCTGTGTGGAAAGAGCTGCGGCAATAGGGATTCCCGACCCTGAAAGACAGGGCAGTGAGCTGGTTTGCATATTTATCGAGCCGCAGAGCGGATATGAAACGGACATCACTGAAGAAAAGATTATTAATTATCTGAAAACCTCCGTGGCCAAATATGCCGTACCGAAGGTCGTACGCATAGTTGATGCTATCCCCCTTACCGAAGTGCAGAAGATCAACAAGAAATTGTTGCGTCAGATGGCTGAACAGGAATTTAAGTAAAAATATTTACACTAAAAATATGATGGTCTTTTATGCTAACTCAGCTATTTACCCGCAGTGTATTAACTCTCAGCGGTTGGACGGTTAAAAATAATATGCCGCAAGATATTAAGCAATGCGTCATGATTGCTGCCCCCCATACCAGTAATTGGGATTTTTTTTACACTCGCCTCGCTTTTTTGCAAATGGACATTCCTGTCAAAATGACCATTAAGCGCAGTTATATGCGATTTCCTTATGGCCCGTTTGCTCGTGCGCTCGGTTGTTTTGGCGTTTACCGTCGTCCTAAAAAAGAGGGGGAGGAACGGCCCAGCATGGTACAGGTGATGGCCGATTTATTTAAAGAACACTATAATTTGGTCATGCTGGTGACACCTGAAGGCACGCGTTCTTTGTGTACCAAATTGTACCGCACACGCCAGAATATTTTAGCATTGATTTAGATTACGATTCTTAGTTCACCTGATAAATCCGATTTCCCTGGCGTATGAAAACTGACGCTGCCAGGGGATTCCCGGATGGACTTTCTCAAAAATATCCGGCCCTGTCATCTTCAGGGATTCTGTATCCACTTCCACGGGATGATCGCCGCCGACAAAACCATAATCCTTGCCAATGATGGGATTCTTTCCCGGCAGGCAGTCACATTCTGCGGTGATGTTAAGCAGGGCGTTGATGACAATAGTCTTTCTCTGGATCTTCTTCCAGACGGCGGCCGACGTCTCAACCAACTTTTCCTGAAAAACCGTTATATCTGAATCCCAGAAGATATTAAGGGCTGATTCCGGGCACATGGCAATACACTGAGCGCATCCGATGCACTTTTTCAGATCATAATCAGGATAATCGGGTTCAGTGATACTGGCTGCTTTTGTCGGGCAGATCTCAACACAGACGCCGCATCGGGTGCATTTCTTCTTATTCAGCACCGGATGATAATCGGAATGCATCCGCTGCTTCTGGGCCCGGGACGCAAACCCCATCGAGATATTCTTGATTGCACCGCCGAACAAAGAAACCATGTGTCCTTTAAAATGGGAAAAAATGACAAATCCCTGCGCTCGGTCAAAGACAGATCCAACCTGGACTGTTTTAAAATGCTTGTAGCCTGCAGGAATCGAGACAACATCCCGTCCATCCATGCCGTCGGCGATGATAACCGGACATCCGAGAAAATCGGTCGTGTAACCATGATCGGAGGCCGTTTTCAGAGAATCAACAGCCGTGTGCCTGCCGCCGGAATAAAGCGCGGTTGTGTCAAAAACGAAAGGTTTTTTTCCTTTTGCGATCAGCCAGGCGGCGATTTC
>JBDKUG010000220.1:0-2093 GCA_039679815.1 Smithella sp. | reverse complement strand
GCGGGAGGCACAGCCGCTTTCCAAAACTACGACTACTTCAGAAAAGTGGCCCATGAACAGTTCAATTTAGTTTTCTGAGGCTTTTTCCCGGTCTTCAAAAATACAGACGGTCTTACAGGCGCTGCATGATTTGGTAAAAAATCATGCAGCGCCTGTATTTGTGTTATAAAAACTGTTTCCGGCTTGCTCTGTCGTCATTGGTTTTTGAAACGAAAGGTTTTCGAAAGATAAGCTTTTAAAATATTCTCTGAATTCATCCTCTTGTCGAAAGAATGGCAATTTGAAATGCTTTCAAGTATTTTGTTTTCTTTGTTATTTTAAAAATATATTGAATTTTTTCTTTCGAATTAGCTTTCAATATGAAGAAATATTTTATTTTTGTATGCATAAAAACGAAATAAAAGATTTCTTTGTCGAACTACTAAATTTTAAAGAGTCAAACTAAACAACAAACTAAATTTCTTATGAAAAGAAAACTTCTTTTTGTGATTGCATTCATTTTTTTCCTGGCAGGAGGTGTGTTTGCCCAGCAGCGTACGGTGACAGGTACGGTGACCTCTGCAGCGGAAGGACTGCCCTTGCCTGGGGTAAGCGTGGTGGTTCAGGGATCCGGAAATATCGGCACTATTACCGATACTGACGGAAAATATTCTCTTCAGGTACCCAATAATGCAACGGCGCTGACATTTTCTTTTGTGGGGATGATCACTCAAATCGTGAAACTTGGCACCGGCAATGTAATCAATGTATCTTTGGAATCCTCAACGGAGGCCATAGACGAGGTGGTGGTGACCGCTTTGGGTATTCAGCGGGAAAAAAAGGCTTTGGGATTTGCTGCCCAGGAAGTGGGAGAGGAGGCGTTGAGCGGACTGCGCGAAACGAACCTGGCTTCCCTGCTGACCGCGAAGGTTGCCGGCGTACAGATCTATAAAACTGCAGCCGGAACGGGCGGTTCTTCGAGTGTGTTGATTCGCGGCGCCAGTTCACTTTCCGGAAGCAATCAGCCGCTGTACGTGGTGGATGGCATACCGATCATTAACATCCCGAAAGATAAAAGTGGCTCAGCGGGCGTGAGCGGAGATAATGACTATGGCGACGGTATCGGCGATATCAACACGGAAGACATTGCTTCGATGACCGTGCTGAAAGGACCGAATGCATCTGCGCTTTACGGTTCGCGCGGTGCGAACGGTGTGATCCTGATTACGACCAAATCAGGCAAGAAAAAACAGGGGATCGGCGTGGAAGTGAATTCGAACATTTCGATTGAAACCCTGAACCTGTTCCCGTCTTTCCAGAATTATTATGGCACAGGCTATGAGGAAACCAATATAGGCGGGAGTATGGTCTCTATCAATGGGAACTATTATGAAACGATGCCTAACGACATCGATAGCTGGGGCCCCCCGCTTGATGGCAGACGGACCGTTGTCGATCCGTTTGTCTACCCGGCAGATAAAAATACCAGGACGCTTGTGTTGTTGCCGCAGCCTGAAGACAATGTACGGGACTTTTATGAAACGGGAGTGGTGAACACCAATACAGTAGCATTGACCGGCGGAACGGAAAAATCTTCAGCACGGCTGTTATTGGGTAATACGACTTCGAAAGGGATCGTGCCAAATGAAAGGATCAATAAGCAAACGATCTCCTTTCGCTCGACCACTCAGTTAACCGATTTTCTGTCGTTTGATGCAAAGATCAGTTATATGCGGACCGAGGGAAAACAACGACCCAATCTGGGATCAAGCAGTGAGAACGTAAGCTATACATTATCTATGCTGGGACGTTATGTTCCCATGCCCTGGTTAAAGGAATACTATGAAACCACCGGAGGCTGGGGAAAATGGCCCGGGGTCGTGTATAACCCGTATTACGTCGTCAATGAACTGAAGAATGAGGATTACCGGGACCGCTTTATCGGGTATTCTTCCATCACGTTAAAAATGACTGACTGGCTGAGCCTGACGGGACGTGTCGGGGCGGATATCTACACGGAATCTGCGCAAAAAACCTGGCCTGTGGGCGCCAACGGATCAACCAACAGCACCGGACGTATTACCACGGACTTCGACCACAATCAGGAGATCAAC
>JBDKUG010000327.1:0-2227 GCA_039679815.1 Smithella sp. | reverse complement strand
GACATGAGAAAGATCAACCGGAATGAAGGCTGTTCTCGTGTGATTGAACTGTCCTTCAATAATGACTGCCGAGTCTTCACCGATCAGATCGGTCGAGACATTCTGCTGCATCGTGAACCGCACCAGCGGATTGTTTTGAGCGGTCTTCTGGTATATTTCATTGAGTTTTTTTGTGTCGATATTGGCCATTTCACCCGCTTTGTTCTGGCGTGCCTGGAACGTTGCGTTCAGGATGATGAGTGAAAGCGTGTTGGTCGGCACCCGGATGGACTCGCCCATGAAACCGATGTTTTTCACTTCCGGAATGACCTCAATCAGGGCCTTTGCGGCTCCGGTTGAGGTAAGGATGATATTGTTCAGGATGCTGCGCGTCTTGCGGATATCCTTTTCGCCCGCCTTGGGCAGCTTGTCCAGAACGCTCTGGGTGTTGGTGACGGCATGGATCGTGGACATCGATGCCGTCAGAATTTTGCTGGTGTCCTCATTGTCCAGAAGTGGCTTGACCATGTGGGCGAGGCCCGTCGTGGTGCAGGACGCCGCTGAAATCAGCAGGTGCTTTTTGGGATTGAATGCCGTGTGGTTGATCCCGTAAATCAGGGTTGTCGTGTCGTCAGGTGTTGAAAGGGCCTTGTTTTTAATCTTGAACGGCGCAGAATGGACAACCGCTTTGGCGCCTCCGTTTAAGTGACCCCGGATGGAACCTTTCTTGTCATCCACGGGAGTCGTTGGATCTTTGAATGTGCCGCTGCAATCCACGACAATATCAACACCATGTTGACGCCAGGGGATATTGAGCGGATTTCTCTGCTCGCGCAGGATTGTCACCGGAATGCCGTCGATAAGCATTTTCCCCTTTTTATCATCCGTAATCTGTATGCAGGGTTGCGCTTTATAGCCATAAAGGAACCGGTGGAGCAATCCGTATGTGGCATCTGCCTCGATCAGACGGGCAATGGTCTCCATCCCCGCTCCCACATCGCGCCCCTGGTTTACGACGATTTCCTTGAAGTACTTTCTGCCGATATGGTGCCATAGCGTTAATTTGCCGATTCGTCCCAGGCTGTTGATACCGAGTACCGGCAGCCTGCTTTCCGTTGAACTGCTGTTGGTCATGATATATTTCCTCCTTTACCCCCGAGGTGGCGGGAATGATTTTTTCTGCTGAAAGAGATTAGAAAGGCGCATAGACCCCCAATGATTGTTATGGAAGGTAAAATCGTATAAATATTGATAAATTCCGATATCCATATTGCAATGAGGTCATTTTGAGAAGACCGTGTTGTTACTACAGGAAAGTCCGGCCAAAGTCAATAGTTTTAAAAAGAACGGTAATGATATCGATTATCTGGATCGGTTAAGGCTTCCTGCCGTGCTCAAGAGCAGCATGCTCCGCCGCTTTTTACAGAACCATCTTTGTCCGTTTGAGGACCGCAGCAGCATTCGCCGCCGTTTCGTCCCAGCATTCCGTTAATGACCGCGGCAGCGCAGCCGACACCGGATTGAACCCGAAGAGCTCCCGCCGGACAGTTTTTGCTGCAGGCACCGCATTCCATACAGGCATCACGATCAACAATCATTGCGGCTTTCCCGTTCATTTTAAATACATTGTGCGGGCAGACCTCCAGGCATATGCCGCAGCCGGTGCATTTTGGCGTGTCTATCCCAAGCGTTGCTACATTTTTCAGGTAAACCATGCTTCCCATATTATAACTCCCAGGCAATTATGAATGACGTTATCCATGTGACCAGCCCCAGAATCACCGCTCCAATTTCCAGGGGGAGGGCGAAGCGCATTTCCTTTTTCACACCGGAAAGAGATGTATAGGTGGAAGCGCCGGTAAAATTCATGGCCAGATAGGCCGATATGGCAGGAATCATCAGCAGCCACGACAAAGCCTCCATTTTTCCCGTCCAGATTTGCAAATCCATCCCGCGCAGATAAATCAGCCCCACAGCAATAACCACTCCAACGAAGAGACCCTTGACGGAGAAAGCGCGTCCGGGAAGATAGGGTAACAGCAGAGGATTTAACACGGCCCCGCCCAGGATGGCCAAAAAGAGCGCTGAGACGGCAAACAGTCCGTTGTTCAAAACACCGGTTTGAAATCCCGATGGTCCCAGGAGACCTGCCAGAATTATAAGAGCAATCGAAATCAGGATAAAAGGTTTTACTGTGTCAATAAGCTCAATGGGAATTAATACCACCCTTTCTTTTAGAGGAAAGGTT
>JBDKUG010000293.1:0-12454 GCA_039679815.1 Smithella sp. | reverse complement strand
CGGTGTTTGACTCGAGCGCCTGTCCGATCGAACCGGCGGAAAGAAGAGAAAGCACTGCAGATCTGGATGGATCAATTTGCATTTTTTCGGTCAAAAAACGCGCAACCGTTTCAGCGGCAAGCGGACTGACGCGAACATGCTGGCATCGCGAAAGAATGGTTTGAGGGAGCCAGTAGGGACGTGCGGTCACCAGTATGATAATATTGGCATCCGATGGTTCCTCCAGTGTTTTTAAAAGGGCGTTCGCCGCCTGTTCATTCATTTTATCTGCATCGTCAATAATAACCAGTCGCCGTCGGCCTTCCAGAGGTTTGAACGTCATCATCTGCTGGATGATGCGGATGGCATCGATACGGATGAACTGCTCCCGCGTTTCCAGTACATGAACATCCGGATGGTTGCCGGAGATCATTTTTCGGCAGGATGAACAGTCCCCGCAGGAATCATTGAGCCGGGCCGCGTTTTCACAGTTGAGCGCCCGTGCAAATTCCAGCGCCAGTTTTTTCTTGCCGATGGCATTTTGACCGCTGAAAACATACGAATGCCCGACTCTCTTTTGAGCCATGGCTTTCTGCAGCATCCCGACCTGCTTTGTATGACCGTATATATCCGTAAAAGACATAAGGCAATGAAATCGTTTTTTAAGATTAAGCCTGTTGATTGATAAACGCCATGACATGCCGGCAGACATCGACGGCGACCTCGTCCACGGAACGCGCCGCATCGATGACCTGGAAACGCCCCGGATCCGACGAACAGATTTTCAGGTAACCCTGCCGCACGCGATTGTGAAAATCAATTTTTTCTTTTTCAAAGCGGTCGGCTGCCGACGGATCTTTGAGCTGGGCATCACGGCGGCCCGCCCTTTGCAGTCCCGTTTCCACCGGCAAATCAAAAAGCAGCGTCAAATCCGGTTTTAATTGTTGCGCACAATAATCATTAACGGTTTTGATGAAATTGAAATCAAGCCCCCTCCCTGCCGCCTGATAGGCAAATGTCGCGTCGGAAAAACGATCGCATAAGACATATGTCCCATCACTCAGCGCGGGCAGGATAACTTCTCTCACGTGCTGCGCGCGCGCCGCGAAAAACAGGAACAGCTCCGTTTCCGGACACATGGCCTGATGACCGCGGTCAAAAAGAATATCACCTATTTTGCGTCCTATGGGGGTTCCCGATGGTTCCTGCGTCAGGATCACGGGAATATTTTTACCGGTCAAGTATTCGCCAAGGCGTTTCAGCTGTGTTGATTTGCCGGAGCCTTCGACGCCTTCAAAAGTAATGAATTTATTCATGGACAGTTCTCCCAAAGTCAAGGGGGGGGTATGGATCGGGATGAGACCTTTTCCTGCTTCCAGCCTCGTCTAAAAAAAGACTCCATCCTGAAATATGTACAGCACGAAAAAAACAAGGGAAAGATCCGCCGCGCAGAACGGATATTCCCCCTGAGATAATCTTCTGAATCGAATTATTTTTCTTCTCCGGGAACGATCGCTTCCACCGGACATTGATCGCAACAGGCGCCGCAGTCTGTGCACAACTTGGGGTCAATCACGAATTTGTCTTCACCTTCGGATATTGCTTCCACCGGACATTCGTCCTCACACGAACCGCAAGCGATACATTCGTCTGTAATCACATATGCCATGTTTGATAAATCTCCTTCTATTTTAAAATTTTTCTCTTTTTCCTGACCGGGACGGCACTAGACAGACACGACTTCCTTTATGGAAGGCACTTCCTGTTTAATGACCTTCTCGATGCTCATTTTCAATGTCATCTGCGACATCGGGCAACCGTGGCAGGCGCCGGTCAATTTAACCCTGACTACACCGTCTGCCGAAACATCAACCAGTTCCACATCGCCTCCGTCCGCCTGCAGACCCGGACGGATCTTGTCTATCGCCTTTTGTACCTGTTCTTTCATAATGCCTCCATTTTCAACTCTTTGTTTTCAATCTGCCCCTTACAAAATCAATGTGGCATTTTACTAATTAAATCAATAATAACCGAACGCGCAATTCTTGACATATTCGGTTTGACCAGCACATATCTTTCTGTTTTATTGTGGGCCGCCCTCCACATGATTTTTCCGGTTGCCGGATCAATCAACTTAAATCCAATGCTTGCTTTAGCATAATTTTTTTCTTTTTCCACCGTATAACGCCATTCCTCAAGCGTAATGAATAAAAAAGCATCCGCCCCAATCAGCTGACCGATTTTTTCGCTTAGCGCGGGATCGGAATAATTCAGCGTATTCAGCTTCGATATGTAGTCCGTAACGGCCTGACGCAATTCATCATTGGACTGTATTTGGCTGTTCAGGCTTGCCGTATCGATAACGTCACTGAACCATTTCTTTGCCGTAAGTTCAGCGGGGACGATCTGTTCAAGAGGATTACGGGCTTCTTCATAGGAGCCGACAGAGACCGGAAATACGGCAACCTTCCGGGGATGATAATCTGTTGCTTCCGAATCCAGCTGGGAAAAACGCAATCCGCCGCAAGCGACAACCAGCAGGACAGAAATGACCAGAACAAACCGGATACCGACTTTCTCCATTTTCAATGTTCACTCCTTTCATCTGCTTTGCAACGTAAATTCATCCGAGAACCAACCAGCAGAAAACAGCAAAACCAGCAATGATATAAATAGTTTCCAGAAGCCCTTCAATGGCCGCACCCGAAAGCCCCGACCTTCTATCACAAAGTCGGAAACAAATCCATATATATAATAATGGTATAATCAGGAAGAAACTTACGGTTGAACTCCATCCTGCCCAGTGCGAAATCAACAATATACACAATAATATCAATAAAATAATTTTCAGTAGGGTCTGCGTTTTTTCCTTGCCGATGACGACGGGGATAGTTTCCCGGCCAAGGAGTTTGTCGCTTTGAATATCCATAATATCCGACATGGATGATCGAATAAAAACCAGGATGAATGTAAAAATAAAAGCAACCGCCATTTTGGCGTTGAAATTCTGGCTGTTGTTCAGGGCAGGCAGGACAGCTGTCACCATTCCCCATGCCAGCGCTGTAGACAAATTTTTTGACCCGGGGATGTCCTTCAGCCTCTGAAATCGCCAGCCATCGGGAAGAATTTTCATGTTGTACAACCCGCCGGCCAGCGACATAAAAAACAAAACCCAGAAAGACAGCAGGCTGTCTGCGAGCGATAAGACCAGGGCAATGACGAGGGAAATCATGGCCGCAAGAAAGTATTTAGTTTTGTGCCGCAGGTAGGATTTTTCACGAAAAGAACCGATTAATCCCGACTGCTTGCTGCTCATCAGTCGGTTCAGCACGTGCATGGCATAAACAAACAGTGAAGCGAGGGCGATGGACGAAAAACGAACGGGAATCTGTTGCAGCAGCATACATGCCCAGGCAAGACAACCGGCACCCAGGGCGGAATAAAAATCCGTCCTGACAGCCCATATCCAGAACCTGAGGATCTTTGCCAACCTTGGATAGGGACTGATTTGATTTTCAGCAATGCAGTCCATGACCTGATCGATAATCCAGTTTGGCGTGGATGCCCCGGCAGAGACACCGACACTCCTGTAACCGGCCAGATCAACATTCCTTATCTCTTCCGCGGTTTCAATATGAAAAGCAGGCACATTCTGCTTTTGAGCAAGGGCAACAAGGCGACAGGTATTGGCGCTGTTTTTACCACCGACAACAAATAAAGCGTCCATTTCCCTGGCTAGAGCAATGATTTCATCCTGCCTTCTTTCCGTAGATGAACATATTGTATTGAAAACAACAACTTGAGGATTTTTTTCTTTAATTTTCTGAACAATTCGGTCGTAGTGGGCCGCATCCTGAGTTGTTTGGGCCACAATGCACACCTTGTCCATGGAAGGTAATTTTTCCGCGTCCTCCAGGGTTGAGACGATAATTCCCCTGTTTTGCGTGTAGCCCCACAGGCCGTCCACTTCGGGATGTTCACGGTCCCCGGCAATAATGACCGTGTAGTTCAGCGCCGTGTGTTTCTTGATGATGGCCTGCACGTAGCCGACCTTCGGACAGGTAGCGTCAATGATTCTGACGCCGCTTTCTTTGATTTTTTTTCTTTCGTCAGGCGCAATTCCGTGTGCCCGGATGATCAAAATAGAATTCTCGCAGTTTTTAATTTCATCCAGACTGCTGATAGCGGTAATTCCGCGTTTTTTCAGCAGTTCAATCGTTTGCGGATTGTGGATCAGCGGCCCGTAAGTATATATTTTCCTGGTTGTTTCGTGCTGGGCAACATCCAGAACTGTATCCACCGCCCGGCGCACCCCCATGCAAAACCCGGCTGTTTTGGCAAGTTTGATTTCCATTCAGTCCGTTTTCCGTACCAATATAAAAAATTCCTTGTTGCCTGCCGGTCCCAGCAGGGAGGACGCGCAGGTCCCTTCTACATCCAGGCCCTTTGACCGGCAAAATATACGGATCTCCTCCAGGACACGTTCATGAACTACCGCGTCTTCCACCACGCCGTTTTTGCCGACTTCTTCCCGCCTGGCTTCAAACTGCGGTTTGATCAAGGCCAGAATGCTAGATTCAGGCGCGACGAGGGGCAGCACAGCTGGAATGACGGTTTTAAGCGAAATAAAAGAAACATCAATGACGGCCAGCGTTGGTTTTTCATCCAGATGCGTGCCGTCATAGTGACGGATATTAGTGCGTTCAATGACGACGACGCGCGGGTCCGCCCGTAGTTTCCATGCCAGCTGGCCATAGCCGACATCAACGGCAAACACTTTCCGCGCCCCCGCCTGCAGCAGGCAATCCGTGAAACCGCCCGTGGACGCACCGACATCCAGCACAACATGTCCCGTCACATCAAGAGCGAAATATTTCAGTGCACCTTTTAATTTCAGACCGCCGCGGCTGACGAAAGGATGGTCTTCTCCCTTGTTGGAAAGCTGCGCTCCCGGCAAGACCTGCGTACCGGCCTTATCCACACGGATGCCATTGACACTTACCGCTCCGGACATGATCATGGCCCGGGATTTTTCCAATGTGGGTGCGATGCCTCGCTCCACAAGCAGTGCGTCCAGACGGACTTTCCTGGTTTTGGGGGACATAACACTTCATTTAGCCTTTTTGTTTTTTTCTGGATCCTGGTTTGTTCTTTAGCAATATACGTCCTGTCATTTTTTCCCAAATCGGCCCTGAAACAAATAACCGCGCACATTGTCACCGTAATTCTTCATGCGGGTGTATCGTTTATGGGCTTCACCAAATCCCCTGGCAAACGATGTCTCTGTGTGTGGCACTGCAATAAAATGAACGTGGTTGGTCATCAGGCACCAGGCAAGAATTTCGATTTCACATCGCCGGGATTCTTCTTTGATGAATTGTAAATACTGGTTCCTGTCGTCGCCGCCATGAAAGATATCCATAGAACGAACACCACGCCGAGTAATGTGATGCAGATAATCTACGGCAACTATTCGTGATAGTCTAGGCACGAAGAACGTCTAAAGCATTTCATTGCATTGGTCAAGATAATTAAGTGTTATGCCCTTGGAATTGAAGGTAATAATCATAAAACGGCAGATTCCCGTGAAAAGACAATTTTCCCCCCGGCGATCGTCTTGGATGCCTTGACATCGCGGATTTCGCCGGTCGGTATCGTCAGGAAATTGCGATCCCAGATGACCATGCCGGCAAGCTTGCCCGCCTCCAGCGAACCGAGTTCGCGTTCCTGAAACGCGGCGTACGCGCTGCCCATCGTCTGCAGGCGAAGCGCCTCTTTAAGGACTTGATATGCGGCGTTGATCCAACGGCCAGGATTCTGTCTCCGCGGACAGCAATCGCTTCGGCAACCGAAACCGATCCGTCCACGGTGATGATACTGCCGTTGAACAGGACCAGGGACGCCTCCGGCTGCATCGCAAGGACAGAGAGAGGTTTGAGCAGCGGTGCGGTGCTCGCAGCGGCAATCATCTTCAAAAAGGTTCTGCGCCGGATCGTTTTCATAAATTTTCCCTACCTGTGTTGAACCGCGATATTTTGTGCCTCTTAAAAAATATCATTAATTTGGACGACCAGGGGACATAACAAATAATTCTGTTTCGCTTCACTGGTTTAACCTTGTCGGTTCAACTTAACACATGTAAGAGCAATCAACGTGATTGTTCCAGCATTTCTTTTGCAGCCCGGAAAATGCCTTCTTCATCAAGACCATGTAAAGAGCGCAACTCGGCCTGTGTCGCGTGTTCGACAAATTCATCCCGGATGCCTAATCTTTTGACCATCACGTTCGTCATGCCTTCCCGGGCAAGCAACTCCAGTACCGCGCTGCCGAATCCGCCGGCGAGGACATTTTCCTCGATTGTCAGCAATTTATGAGTAGCTGCAACCGTTGCTAATATCAGTTCCGCGTCGAGCGGCTTAATAAACCGGGCGTTGATGACCTTCACCCCGAACCCTTCCGCCGCCAGTTTTCGGCCCGCGGCCAGCGCCGGATGAACGGTGCAGCCCACAGCGATGATCGCGAGATCCGTTCCGTCCTGCAGCACCTCACCGCGGCCCAGGGGCAATACTGAAAGTTCACCGTCAAGAGGCACGCCAACGCCTTTGCCGCGCGGGTAACGAACCGACACGGGAAAGCCGCATGCGACGGCCGTTTTGAGCATGTGCCCCAGTTCATTTTCATCTTTCGGCGCCATCATGACAAGGTGGGGAAGATTGCGAAGATACGAGAAGTCAAACAGCCCCTGATGGGTCGCCCCGTCTTCTCCCACAATACCGGCGCGGTCAATGGCAAATACAACAGGTAGTTTTTGCAAACAGACATCGTGAAGAATCTGATCGTACGCGCGCTGTAAAAACGTGGAATAGATCGCCACAACCGGCAGCAGACCTTCAATGGAAAGGCCGGCGGCAAAAGTAACCGCAAGCTGTTCAGCGATACCTACGTCGAACAGGCGTTCGGGGTATTTTTTCCGAAATTCATCCAGGCCGGTGCCCTCGCACATGGCGGCCGTTACAGCGACAATCCGTGAATCGGACGCGGCCAGATCGATAAGCGTTTTCCCGAAAATCTCCGTGTAGGAAGGGGCCGTGCTGACCGAAGGAATTGTTTGTCCGGTTTCCACATCAAACGGTGCAACGCCGTGATACGTCGGCGAATTGTCTTCCGCAAATTTATAACCCCGGCCTTTTTGTGTAATGACATGCACCAGGACTGGACCTTTTAATTTTTTAACATTTTCAAAATTTTTAATGAGGTAATCCAGGCGGTGGCCTTCCAGCGGCCCGACATACGTGAAGCCAAGTTCCTCAAACAGGGCCCCGGGAACAACGAACGTTTTGACGGATTCTTCAATTTGCCGGGATATCTTAAAAATCTGCTCACCGATGCCGGGAATGCTTCTGAGAAAATTTTTCAGTTCCCCTTTGAATTTGGTGACCCGGTCGCCCGTCATGATCCTGTTTAAATAGGATGACATCGCCCCGACATTGGGAGAAATGGACATTTCATTATCGTTTAAAATGATAATCAGTTCTTTGTCACGATCGCCCGACCAGTTCAATCCCTCAAAAGCCATGCCTGTTGTCATGGATCCGTCGCCGATCACAGCGATCGTTTTCTTATGCTCTCCCTTCAGGCACTGCGCTTCGGTAAAAGCCGCGGCCGCCGCGATGGAGGTGCCGCTGTGGCCGACATTAAAGGCGTCATAGACGCTTTCTTCCCGCTTAGGAAAACCGCTGATACCGCCCCGGCGGCGCAACGTGGCAAATTTTTCTTTTCGGCCGGTGATAATCTTATGCGCATAGGACTGATGGCCGACATCCCAGATCAGTTTATCTTCAGGCGTATTGAAAACATAATGGATCGCCAGGGTCATCTCAACCGTCCCCAGTGATGATGCCAGGTGACCGCCGGTGGACGCAACCGTATGGATGATCAGACTGCGGATTTCCTGCGCCAGCGTATTGAGTTCGGCGATATTGAGCTTGCGGATGTCCGAAGGATAATTGACGCCCGGCAATACGCTGTAATCAACGGTTTCCAGTGGTTTCATTCGTTTCAATAAACCTTTACGATTTTCTTTCCATGATGTAACGGGCAATGACCCTGAGCGGCAACGCGCGCGAATCAAAAGTCTCTATGGCGGCAACTGCCGACTCAACATGCTCGACCAGCTTGGTCTTTGCATTCTCGAGCCCCAGCAGCGTCGGATACGTGACTTTACCCGATGCGACATCACTGCCGGTTTGCTTGCCCATCAGCCTGCTGTCGCCTTCCACATTGAGAATATCATCGGCAATCTGAAAAGCAATACCCAGATGGCTGCCGTATACATTCAATGACTGGATCTTATCGTCGTTAGCACCTGCCAGGATCGCTCCGGCTTTGACTGCAACTGCAATCAAGGCGCCTGTTTTGAGCCGGTGGATACATTGCAGACCCTCAAAATCGGGTGAATTTTTTCCCGTCCTGATATCCAGCGCCTGCCCCCCGACCATCCCGGCAACGCCGGCTGCATTGGCAATTTCCTGAATGACAGCCAGACGTTTTTCAGCGGCCAGCCGGACTTTTTCCGCGCGTGACAGCAGTACGAAAGCTTCCGTTAAAAGCGCGTCTCCGGCCAGAATCGCCAATGCTTCACCGAAAACCTTCTGGCTGGTTGGTTTGCCCCGGCGGAAATCATCATTATCCATCGCCGGCAGATCGTCATGAATCAGGGAATAGGTGTGAATCAACTCCAGTGCGCAGGCTACCGGCATGGCCGGCGCCATATCGCCGCCGCACGCTTCGAGCGCCGCCAGGCAAAGAATCGGCCGGATCCTTTTGCCCCCGGCAAACACGCTGTAGCGCATGGCGTTATGCAAATCATGCGGAACACCGTCTTCATCAGACAGGTAGCGCTGAAGCGCTTCGTCCACAATTTTCTGCCGGTCACTTAAATACGCCTCAAGAAAATCCTCATTATTCATCGGTGTCTTCATCCTGAAAGTTTTTTATTTGCAGCGAATTCTCTTTTTCCAGAAGCTGCTCGACGCGGCGCTGGGTCTCGTCCAGCTTTGCCGAACAAAAACGGATCAGCCGAATGCCTTCCTCGAAAGACTTAAGCGCCAAATCCAGCGGCATTTCGCCACGTTCCATGTCTCTTACTATATTTTCCAGTTTTTCCAAAGCATCTTCAAACTTTTCTTTCGCCATGATTTTCTACTCCCCTTGAATTTTTTCCACCCGTGCCTGGAAAATGCCCTCAGCCAGCTGAATATTCACCCTTTCATCCAACGTCAACTCTCCCGCCTGACGGATAATTTTCCCGTCCGGCACTCGGCGCGTGATGCTGTACCCCCTCTGCAGCACGGCAAGCGGGCTCAGGGAAGAAAGAAGGGCTGCGCTTTTATTCAGCCGTGCCTCGCGATCTCTGAAATAACGATTCCAGCCGTTTAAAATGTCTTTCTCCAGACTGCCAAGAAAAATCCTTCGCTCCCGGACATGGGTTTGAGGATTCTGATTCTGCAATCCCAGCGTCAGATGCCCCAGCCTGCTTTTTATCGTCTGCGTATTTTGCGTTATGGCGCGCTGTATTCTTTCCCGCAAGTCATCCAGATGAATCGAATAATCGGCTAAAAACCTTCGCGGATCCCGGAAGCGGGCCTTCAGGGAAGCGACCCGGTCTTTTTGATCAGCCAGATGACGACGCTGGGCAGCAGCCAGTCTTCGCTGCAGATCACAGAGCGTTTCCAGCAGTTCCGTTTTCCGGGGAACCACCAGTTCCGCCGCCGCAGAAGGCGTGGGCGCTCTCAAATCCGCCACAAAATCACAAATCGTAAAGTCGGTTTCATGGCCGACGGCTGAGACAACGGGAATGGACGAACGAAAGATTTCCCTGGCCAGAGCCTCATCGTTGAAGGGCGCCAGATCTTCGAGAGAGCCGCCTCCCCGCGCTATAATGATAACGTCCGCCCTGCCGCTGGCATGGAGGTTGCGCAGCGCGGAAATGATTTCACCTGCCGCCTCCGTTCCCTGGACACGCGCGGGCGCAATCAGAATATTCACGGACGGGAACCGGCGGCGTGTAATGTTCAGAATATCGCGGATCACCGCTCCCGTCGGCGACGTCACAACGCCGATGCAGCGGGGCATAAACGGCAGTTCTTTTTTATGAGACGGATCAAACAAACCTTCGGCCGCCAATCGCGCCTTGAGCTGTTCAAACGCTTTCTGCAGAGCTCCTACACCCTGAGGCTCGACCGATTCCACAATGAGCTGGTATTCACCACGGGGCGGATAGGCGGATAGGCGCGCCCGGCACAAAATCTTCAATCCGTCTTCCAGATCAAATTTTGCCGCGCGGTAGCCGTGCTGGCGAAAATAGACCGCCCGAATCTGGCTTTTGTCATCCTTCAGCGTGAAATAGATATGGCCGGATGGAGGACGGCGCAAATTGGAGACTTCACCTTCCACCCAGAGCGACCCGAAGGTGTCTTCAAGAAAGGTTTTAATGTCATCGTTCAGCTGCGAAACGGTCAGAATATCTTTCATCCGCTATATCCTGCACGATGAACTAGCAGATATTAAAAAGGATGACAAGTTTGAATTCGGCAGCAGCAAAATTTCATGATGAATTAATCAAATGCTTTATGTATCCCCCCGGTTTTTCATTGACACACATAACTCCGCCTCATATACTGCAGACAAAAATTGCTTTTCTCATGTCGGATGAATTGACGGCGAACGCACATGATGACACTTCCCTTTTTGCCGGAGTCCGCAAATTGCCTATGAATAATGAACCCGGAAATCGTTTTGTTTTCAACGGGACATCCCGTTTTTCTTTTATCCCGAAAGATGACCTGAATCAGGCGCTCAGGATCCGCCGGTTATTCATGGCGTCAATCGCCTACGTCCTGAACGGCAGCCTGGCTTATTTTTCCTATCTGGCGGGCATCACGGAGTGGCCGGGGATCGCCGGCTTGCTGATTATCATCCCCGCAGTCAATATCACCTTCTACATTCTCATCCGCACAGGGGTAAACTTAAGGTTTGCCGATCCCAGCCTGACGTTTGCGCAAATGTGCGCGGCCACTCTGGCCGTCGCATACGTAATGTATTACGCCAATGAATCGCGAGGATTGTTACTGCTGATGTATGTTATCATGCTGTTGTTCGGAATCTTTCGCCTCAATACCCGCGATTTCTTCCTGATCAGCATTATCACCCTGCTGACCTACGGAGTTGACATCATACTCCTGTATCTCTTCCGTTCTGAAGGAGTAAACTTCCGTAATGAATTTCTCCAATGGATTGTGCTGGCCATCGTCATGATCGCCTTTTCTTACATCGGCGGTTATATCAGCTCCCTTCGACAGAACCTCAGCACCAGCCGCTCCGAGCTGAAGAAAACCGTTGAGAACCTCAACCTCAGCCGTTCAGAACTGGAGAGATCGCTTTCGATCATCCAGGAAATAGCCATCCGTGACGAACTGACAGGCTTTTATAACCGCCGTCATCTCATGGAACTCCTCGACAATGAAAAGAATCGATCCCTTCGCGGAAGCACTGTCTTTACAATTGCAATGCTGGATATTGACCATTTCAAGAAAGTGAACGACACCTACGGTCATCAGGCGGGAGATGAAGTGCTGCGGAGGGTCAGCGGAGCCATTCGCAGTACCATGCGAAACACAGACTTTTGCGGACGGTATGGCGGCGAGGAGTTTATTCTGGTTCTGATCCAGACGGATCTGAAAGAAGCCATGATCTGCGCCGAGCGCATGCGGGCCAATATTGAAAAATGCCGTTTCCCCGGCATAGGGGACACATTCAGTATTACCGCTTCGATCGGATTGTCGGAATATCAGATGCGGGAAGAAATCGACACCATGATTGCCAGGGCCGACCGGGCCCTTTACCGGGCCAAAGAAGACGGGCGCAACCGTGTGGAATCCGAGGCATAATCGTTTTACCTGACCTGCTGAAGGAGAGCATGCAAAGATGTCCGATAAATTTGATCTGATTGTCATTGGCGGAGGACCGGGAGGTTTGGAAGCGGCCCAAACGGCGGCTCAAAAACAAAAACGCGTTCTCATCATCGAAAAAAACGGCTGGGGCGGCACCTGTGCACATCGCGGCTGCATACCCACAAAAGCGCTGCTTACATGCAGCAAATCATACACGGACTTAAAAAAACTCAAACGCTTCGGCATCCATGTTGACGGCATCACCGTTGACTTTATGGCCATGAAAAAGCATCGTGACCAGATGGTCAAAATAGCAGCCCTGGGCGCCCAAAAAGGACTTGCCGACACGCAGGTGGAAGCAAAAACCGGCACGGGTGAAATTCTCTCGCCCCGCGAAGTGAGATACATTGAACCATCCGGTCAAAGTCAGCTGCTTGAGACAAAGAACATCCTCATCGCCTGGGGGTCGGAACCGCAGCTCCTGCCGGGCATCAAGACTTCGGAACGGATGATGACTTCGGACG
>JBDKUG010000344.1:0-2532 GCA_039679815.1 Smithella sp. | reverse complement strand
GGTTAACATATTCTATTACTTGGTTACCTGGGTACTGCATCAATCTTTTTCAAAACAGGATCATCAGCCAGAAATATATTGGTGGTTTCCGTTTCATCATCATAAACCAGAACTGCCGATCCGCTTTTAAGTTTGGCTCTTACCTGCCTGATGCTTGTTTCCGGGTCAGCCTCAATTGCGCCGTAATCAGTCCCGTTTCTGGAAATGAATTCCTCTATGACTCCCTGCAGGGCCTTGGCGCTAAGTTTATTGACGGGGATTACATGGATCGCCATTTTTAGTTTGCATCCTAATGAAAAAGCATTATTTCAGGAAAAATTTGTCTCCAGCCATCGTGTGGTTCTTGTCACAATTCTATGATAAATGTCGGACTCCGGGATGCCCATGGACTTTGGGACATGGAAGGAATGATCACCACCTTCGATAATCTCCAGTTCCCAGGGGGCAGACAATTTGTTTAGGACGCTTTGCAGTATGGTCAAATCGCACAGAGTGTCTCTTGTGCCTGCGAAAAAAAGCATTGGCATTTCCACGTGGTATAAATGCGCATCACGGACCTTTGACCGGTCACGTGCCGGATGCAGGGGGTAGCCCAGAAAGATCAAACATTCCACCGGCAATCTTCCCGCGGCGGCCATCTGGGAAGCGATCCTGCCTCCCATGGACTTGCCGGCGGCTATCAGGTGTTTGACCTTAATCGGGGAGTCCTCCTTAAAATACCGGCAAGCCGCCGTCCATGTGTCCTCCAGCTTCACCGGTTTGTCAGGAACCTTCAGGCCCTTTTCCTTATACGGGAAATTGAACCGCAATACCGGATAACCCGCTTTGGCCATTCCGTCTGCAAAGGCGGCCAGAAGGTCGTTTTCCATGTCGTTGCCCGCTCCATGGGCCGTAATGATGCCCGTGCCGTATATTTTTTTCTTGTTTGCCGACATGGTCAGGATGCCCGACACGGATTCATCTTTCGAAACAGGGATGGTCAATCGTATGCTGTCCATAAAACCTTTCTCTGTTGTAATCGAGTATTTGTCAATTATTAAAAAACAATGCCGTGGGGAGGCAACAGCTATCAAACTATTGCCTGTATGGCACGGTGGATGTCGATTTTCATGAAGCCGGAGATCTTCCGCTCAACGGCAAGCACCTGTTCCCTGTTCCGCAGGATCAGTTCGCGTGTCTCTTCTTTCGTACCGTATCGCTGTATCAGGTCGTGCACTCTCTCCTCAAGAGTCACAATTGTATCATGCATTACTCGCTTGGCTGGCGATAACATCCGCTTTTTTTATTTTTTGTAAAGTGTTACGTAATATCACTACTGTCCCAACGTTAATTGAATAAATTCAGTTGGTTGTTAATTATGGTATTTTCTTCTTGCATTTCAGTATCCGTAAGCGCTTGTAAAAGCGGTATTTTCTCGAAAAGCGTTACGCTGATAATTTGTAAAATTGTATAGAGACTTTGCTCCAGATTCAACTGCCTCTTGATAATTGCAACCAGGACATAAACGGAGATAGCAATCCATATTTGTGTTTTGACCGCATTCTCGGATGTGCCATAAAACGCCTTGATTCGCAGATGCTGTTTGATCCACTTGAAAAATAACTCGATCTGCCAACGTTTGCGGTAAATCTCTGTGATTGTTAGTGCCGGTAGCGTAAAATTGTTCGTCAAAAAAACCAGATTCTTGTTTTGCTTTTCGTCGTAATAAGCGATTCGCCGGAGCCTTTCGGGATAATCTTTCCTGGCGTAATAACCGTGCAGCGTAATGATCTGGTCGGATTTGAGTCCGGACGTTTTGTCGATTTTCTGATAATAGCGCCGGTCGTATCTGGCGTTGTTCTTGGCGCGTGTCACAAAGTAGGCTGCCGATTGATGCAGGTTGTAAAGACGTGCGTAATCCAGATAACCGCGATCCATGATGTAAATGGCTCCGGCTTCTATCGGCAGCTTGTCGAGGATATTGACTTCGTGAACTTTCCCGCTGGTAATAAAAGCTATCGTTGGAATGTTGCCTCTCAGATCGAGAAGCGTGTGCAGTTTCACCGCTCCCTTGTGTTTGCGGAATGTTGCCCATGGAAAGAGAGACAGACAAAGATCGATGGTTGTGGCGTCCAGTGCGTAAGTCGTTTGTTCTAACAAAGAAGAAAAAAATATTTAGATTTATAGATTAAGCCTACTGACTAGGGCGGGTGTGAAAGCATCCGCTTTTTTTTGATTATTTTTTCTGCTGCTTACAATGTGATTACAAGGCTAATTTCAAAGAAAAAGGCTTTCAACAAGAATCGTCAAAAGCCCTTTATTTTCTGGTACCTGGGGTGGGAATCGGACCCACACAGAGGCAAGCTCCGAGGGATTTTAAGCCCCTTATAAGCCATTTTTTATCTTTCCTTTAACTTCCTTTTATTTGTCATATTTCGTAATATATCTTGACATTAAAAATACTTAGCGTTAAATTACTTTCACATAACGTCACTTATCCCTTATGCTATGTCAAGAGAAAAAGTGGGAATATAGTGGGAATAATTTTAATGG
>JBDKUG010000250.1:0-1558 GCA_039679815.1 Smithella sp. | reverse complement strand
GATTGCAACACGCTCTCCCGCTTTTACTTCGGTAGTATTCTCCGGGAGCATTATAAGGCAGTTCGCGTTGCTCATCGAAAGAAGCACCGATGATTTCTGGTTACCCGTTGTTGAGACGCGAAAATCGTTGTTTTCTATCCTGAAATGTCCCCTCAGGAGATGTGTTTTTCCCGCCGGTTTCTTGAGGCTCTCTTCAAGCAGTGCGCTGACTACCGGTTTGGCGATCCTCCTTGCACCCATCAACCTGAGCAGCGCCGGTCGGGCAAATTGGATGAAAGACGTAAGCGTGGAGACGGGATTTCCCGGCAAGCCAAAAACCAGTTTCCCGCCCTTCGTCCCGAACGTGCATGGTCTGCCCGGCTTGACCCTGACCCATCCAAACTTTATGTCAATGCCGAGATCGGGGCAAATGTCTTTAACGAAATCGTATTTTCCCATCGACACACCGCCCGTTGATATCACGACATCGCGCTCCAGGGCCCTCGAAAATATCTCCCGTGTATCCTCCACCGTATCCCTGACGATTCCCAGGTATTCAGGCAGGGCGCTATATTTCTTGATTTCAGAGTACAGGGTATAGGCGTTTACATTTCTGATCCGGCCGTTTTTGAACACTTCCCCAAAATCGGCCAGTTCCTTACCTGTCGAGATTATAGCAACGGTCGGCTGTTTGTACACTCTCACCGTTCGACGGTTCAAGGATGCCAGGATACCTACATCGGCGGAACTGAGGCGGTCACCCCTGCAGAGGACAGTATTTCCTTTCTTGATACTCTCGCCAGCGAACCTGAAGGTCTCAAATTGGGGTACCTCGCGAAATACTTTAACCCGGCCGTGTTCTTCTTCCGTATCTTCGATGGGGATAACCGCATCAGCGCCGGCCGGTACGGGAGCTCCGGTCATTATTCTGACAGCCGTCCCTCTCGCGACCTCGTTGCCGGCAATCGATCCGCCGGCTTGCACTTCCCCCGCAATGCGAAGCACCACCGGGGTATCCCGTGACGCACAGGAGGTATCCGCGGCTATCAGCGCAAAACCATCCATCGCTGAATCATCCGCGGGAGGCACCATCGTATCCGCTACAATATCATCATACAAAACGCGGCCAGATGCCTCCAGAATGGAGACATCTTCAGAACCCAGAGGGCTGACAGACTCAAGAACGATATTTAGTGCCTGCTCGATTGAAACCGTTAAATTTCCATTTTTCATGCTGCACTTCCTAGACCTAACCTAAAATCGGCTATATCATAGTGGATTTGACCGGTGTTGTCCATAGCCTTATGTAAACTATTGATACTGGCTGGTGTGTATTGGTAATTATAGGTTCCGTTTTTCCTTGACACAGCAAGAGCTTGTGATATAATACACAAGTTTGTGAAGCAGCCAAGCCATGACTGCGGAGACATTAGAGGAGCAGGAGCCAAAAAATGAGATATGGAGAGACAGGGTATAATTTAGAAATTGATCTGGCAACAGGAAACATCGAACGGGTGGAAACGGATCCCAAATTGCTGGAAACCCACCTCGGAGGGCTGGGCACCAGCGTCAAGCTGCA
>JBDKUG010000090.1:0-7499 GCA_039679815.1 Smithella sp. | reverse complement strand
GATTTACCATGATTATTATACGACATTTATGGTGCATATGTCCACATTGCAAGTGATGACCATGATCTCACGGAAATTCGGATGATTCAATTTTTTAATCAACCACCTCGCAGCAAGCTGCCGGGATATGAAATGAACGTTATTATATCGCGGCAAGTTGCGGAAGATCAACGCTCGTTCCGCATGAGCGGGATTGAAAGATAAACCAATTAACAGCCATAAAAGAAACCAGAGCAGACGGTAAACGGCCAAACTGTTTGTCTTTTTCGAAACTTGTATGTGGGATTTTTATTTACAGAGGAGGTTCTTTGTAAAATAATTCAAGATATTGATTTAAAATCGGGCAAGCATCCTGCTCCATTTCATAGAATTCGATACCGGACATAAAAATTCCCGCTGTACTTTCCTTGCACCATAATATCCTGCCTTTAACATCAATTACCTTTTCTTTTAAAGCGATGGTCAGGAAAATGGTTTGCGTCGTGTCGAGAGGGATGTTAGTTTCCAGCAAAACACCGCCTTCACTGATATTAAGAGTCCTTCCTATTCCCTGTTGCGTATAATTTCCGTCCTTTTCATTTACGCATGAATAGGCCAGGAAATTAAGAGCGTCCGCCCGTTCGAACTTTCTTTGCTCTGAGTATGTCATCTATTGAACACCTCAAAAAAGTTATATCTTTCTTATAAATACGTTTAAATGAATTTATTGCGACTGTCAATGGCATACTTATTATTTATTACAAATTTTTTTATACAATTCTGATTGTTTTGGTTGAGAATGAGTGTCATTGTCTTCGGAAATTTCCTTGGTCAATGCATTGCCATCCTTATCGTATCGGTGATACGATCTCACACGATAAAATTCATTTTTACAATCAAGTTCTATCATTGTCTTTACATTATCCAGGTTTTTCGTATCATCCGCCTTTCTCTTTTTACCGATGTCCGTATAAACCATTTTTAACCATACCTGATAAACATCATCAGACATCTTATTTACAGTGTCTCTGTCATAATATATCGACACATCGTCATCCGCTTTGAAAAAAATCCATCTGTCTTTTTTACTTTTTTGAAAATTACAGACTTCGTTTTGAAGTACCTCGTCGCGGTCATCAGGAGGGATATACGCCCATTCGTTTATAGGGCTGGGGTTGGGAATTATTTTTTCATCATTCGCATCATAATAATTGCCATATAATGTCCTGATCATCTTTCTTTTACAGTCTATTTCAGAGAAAAATTCGTTGTATGAATACTTGTCAAATAATTTCACCAATTCAGCCGAAAGTCCTTTTTCTTTCAATTGCTGAATCATGATCTGCTTGCCTTTATCAGAAAGAACGTGTTTCTCCAGGTATTGAACGATATGTTTTCCATCTTCTGTAACAACTTTTTCTTTTTTGTATAAACAGACAGTTCCATCATCGTATTTTTTAAATTCCACCCAATTCGAAAAACTCTTATCGGAAACGGAAGATGGCTTTATTGCTTTGTCTTCCGAATAACCAACAGAAACAGACCCTATAAAAAAAAGAATAATCATCATCAAAAATACTAATTTATTTTTTTTCATATCTGTTCCTTTCATTCCTGAAAATAAAACACTCCGAAAACCGTCTTGGAATTACAGGGTTTCTGTGTAATCTTTTATCAATATAATTGTTCATCCTGTCGACCCCTCATGTTGAGTTGAATGGACGAGGACGAAGCAATAAGTCAGAAGATTCCCTGTAAATGAAACACAAAGAAGATTATTTTTCAAGGCTTTCAAACATTCATATTTTTCAATCCGTTTTTACCGCATCACGACACATTCTCTCATAAATATTGTGATGAATGAATATCCGGGAAAATTGGAAATTTTGACGGGTGGAAAATAACGTCAAAATCATAATACGCATGCTTATATAAACATGCCTTATGTATATGAAATCACATAGCAATATAGAACAAGAAAGTATGAGAGTGGAAATATGGTGGTAATTTTATTAAGATCGTAAAAATTAAGGTTTGGTAAAATCATCAAAACCCTTGAATTTACTGGAGCCGATGACCAGAATCGAACTGGTGACCTACTGATTACGAATCAGTTGCTCTACCGGCTGAGCTACATCGGCGTCCATCAGGAGTTTTGGTACTTATATGATGGGGTTTAAGTTGTCAATATCAATCTGTTGCAGCCTTAATGATTGACATCTCCTTCATTTTCCTTTAGCTTCCGTCCATACAGCAGGTGAATATGGGAACCAAGATGATTCTTTTTCTTTTAACCTTTTTATTTCTCTACGGCGGGATAAACTTTTATTTCTTTTTCCGGGCCAGAAGCGTTCTGCACTTTACCGGTTTACTGCAGGGATTGATCCTGATTATCATTCTCCTGCTGATTATTGCACCGGTTCTTGTAAGGGTTGCCGAATCCTTTTATCTCGAACCGCTGGCACGGACAATCGCCTGTGTCGGCTATATCTGGATGGCTTTTGTCTTTTTTTTCTTCTTTCTAGATGTCTCGCTGGAACTCATCAGGGCAGTCCACAAGCTGATCGATCCTTCGGCAAGCACAGTCACGCTCAAAATGCTCACGTTCTGGCTAGCGACATTTTTGTCATTTGTTCTGGTTGTCTACGGCTATATCGATGCCGGAAGAATCCGTGTTAAACACCTGGAAATCAAAACGCAGCGGGTGATGCCTGAAAACGGCAAACTGCGTATCGTTCAGATATCCGATGTCCACGTGGGCATCATCATCCGGGGAGACAGCCTTAAGCCGATTCTGGAATCCGTGAAACAGGCCAATCCCGATATCCTGGTTTCAACGGGTGATCTTCTGGACGGTGAGCTTGACAACATCATGCAGGATGCCGCCCAATTTGCCGCAATCAATGCCAGGTACGGCAAGTTTGCGGTGCTGGGCAACCATGAATACTATGCCGGGCTCGATCGTTCCCTGGCGTTCACCAAAGCCGCCGGATTCGATCTGCTGCGCGATGACGTCCGGCACACAGCCGGAATAACCATTTTCGGAGAGGATGATATCACCGGCCGCCGATCAGGCAGCGCCCCAGAAAAAGAATCCTTTAAAAAGGCCATGTCTGAAAAGCAAGATGGGTTTGTCCTGCTGCTGAAGCATCAGCCTCACATTAAACCGGGAGCCAATTTCAATTTACAGCTTTCCGGTCACACACACGGAGGCCAGCTTTTTCCTTTCGGACTGCTCGTGAAAATCTATTTCCCGAAGATATACGGTTTGCACACACTGGGTGTAAGCAAACTGCTGTACATCAGCCGCGGCACCGGTACCTGGGGCCCGCCCGTGCGTGTTTTCGCCCCGCCGGAAATCACCGTGATTGATTTGATCGGTAAAAAATAATGAATATGAATGGCCCCTTCCGGTCACGGAATTCAGATTGAACTGGCTGATCTCCTTTTCATAAGTCCTGACCGGGTATTTGACTCATCATCATAAATTGAACGGGGGGTAATCAACCATGAAACACCCTTATGTGCACGGTTATCATCCCAGAGAAAATGTTCGTTTACAGGACCAGGCATCCACTCTGGTTCAACTGCTGCATGACGATACAGTGTATCCGGCGGGGAACCGTGTCCTCGAAGCGGGCTGCGGTGTGGCGGCGCAAACGGTTGCGCTCGCCAAAAACAGCCCGGATGCACTGATCACATCCGTGGACACATCGGAAGCATCCATCGCCGAGGCAAGAAAAAAAGCCGCCGATGAAGGACTGGCAAACGTGCAGTTCCAGCAAGCGGATATCTTTGACCTGCCCTTCGCTTCGGAGTTTTTTGATCATGTCTTTATCTGTTTTGTCCTGGAGCACCTTTCACGTCCTGAAGAGGCGCTCATTGCCCTGAAGCGTGTGCTCAAAAAAGGAGGAACCATCACAGTCATTGAGGGAGATCACGGATCCGCCTATTTCTATCCGGACAGTCATGCAGCACACAGGGCGATTCAGTGTCAGGTTGAATTGCAAAAACGGGCTGGAGGCAATGCCATGATTGGACGCTCGTTGTCCCCCCTGTTGCGCAGGGCGGGTTTCAACGCGGTGCAAGTCTCTCCCCGGATGGTTTACGTCGATTCCGGAAAACCTGAACTTGTGGACGGCTTCACGAAAAAAACGTTTACCGCCATGATCGAAGGCGTACGCGATTCAGCCCTTGCGGCCGGTCTCATTGAGCAGGATATATTCGATCAGGGAATCAGGGACCTGTACAGAACCGCCGAAGATAACGGCGTTTTTTGTTATACCTTTTTCAAGGCTGTCGGTAAAAAGACGCAGACATAAAACTATTAGAAACAGGAACAATTTCAGTATATCTTACGAAGAAACCGTAAATATTTAGGTAAAATGAATATTATCCTGTCCCGAATCCCGTCCTTCCTCCACAATGTTGTTAACACAGGTTTTCTTCCTGTTCGTGTTTGACATTCAATAGGACTTTGTTTAAAATTTAAAATAAAAGCTTACATCATTGTTCGAACGTTTTTTATCAGACAATCCATTAAGGAGGTGCAATAGGCATGAACGTCTTTCGTGAAAAAAAGTGGTCCCCTTATGCCGCGGGCGCAATGGCGGGACTTCTGCTGGTCTTGTCCGTTTTTGTCACGGGAAAATATTTCGGCGCTTCAACGACCTTTGTCCGCGCCGCCGGCTTTGTCGAACAGACGGTGTTGCCGGAAAAAGTGGCCGGCATGGAATATTTCATCAAGGAAAAAATTAAAATCGACTGGCAGTTCATGTTTGTCGTCGGGGTGCTTTTCGGATCTCTGGCGGCCGCTTGGATTTCAAAAGAAAAGAAGGCTGTCGCCGTCCCTTCCATGTGGGAAAACCGTTTCGGGCCGTCCCGCACAAGACGCTGGATTGCCGCTTTTCTGGGAGGCATTGTCTTGATGTTCGGGGCACGTCTTGCCGATGGGTGACCGAGCGGACACGGTCTGAGCGGTCTGGCTCAGATAGCCGTCAGTGGTTATGTTTCTCTGATATGCTTCTTCCTGGCCGGAATCGTGGTAGCGCGAATCCTTTACAAAGGAGGTAACGGTCATGAATGAACTCCTTACCGGCGTCATTACCGGTATCTTATTCGGCTTTATTATGCAGAAGGCCCAGGTGATACGATATGACCGGCAATTGGGCGCTCTGCGTCTGCAGGACATGACGATCGTCAAATTCATGCTGTCGGTCATCATAGTTGCCATGGTGGGTATTTACCTTCTGTACGATCTAGGATTGATAAAACTTTCCATAAAATCTTTTATCGTGGGTGGCAACGTACTGGGCGGTCTGATTTTCGGTATTGGATGGGCCATCGTCGGATACTGCCCGGCAACCGCTATGGCCGCTCTCGGCGAGGGACGATATGACAGCGCCTTTGGTCTGGTGGGAATGATTCTGGGAGCAGGACTTTACGCCGAATTCTATCCACAGATTAAAGCAAACATTCTGACTTGCGGTAATTTCGGGAAAATTACTCTGCCGACTGTGCTGGGGATCAATCACTGGATTGTGATCATTGTCATGAGTGCCCTGTTTATAGGGCTTTTCGCCTGGTTCGAAAAAAAGAAACTATAGCCCCCGCTGTGAAGGGAAAAACCCCTTGAAGCCCGTCGCGTCTTCCGGATGCAACCGTCTTCAAGGGGTTACACAGGCTGCAGAGACGTTATAATTTACGAGACGTTTACCACGATATAATACATCTGCGGAACGTCCGCACGTTATCGCTGCAGTAACATCTTTAATTATAATCTGAAATTACAAATGATGTGAAAATAAAAAACGCGGCCTGCCCGCAAGCAGGTCCGCGTCTATATAATTTCTTATTGAAGGGCGTTAACTTTTCTGGTTAAGCGCGAAATTTTGCGGGAGGCATTTTTCTTGTGGATCAGGCCTTTTGCCGCGGCTTTGGCCAGAGAGGGAACGGTTGATTTGAGAGCAGTGACCGAATTTTCTTTATTCTTGCTTTCCACGGCTGCCAGAACTGATTTAACCCTGGTTTTTATCGCGGATTTGGCGGCGACATTGCGCTCCCTGCGGACCTTGCTTTGACGATCGCGTTTTTCTGCTGATTTGTGTGTTGCCAAAAGTATTTCCTCCTGAACATCTTTTTTTATTAATGTGTGGGTGTTTAACGCAATTATTTCAAGCTGTCAAGTCTAATTTGCCAGGCAAATCCGCGGCTAACCCGTAAAATATCCTTGCAAATGATTATCTTGACAAAATCAAGAGTTAGGTCTATTAACCACTCATATTCAAAACATCTCTAAACTTCTTAAACGACATTGTAAATAAGAAAACTTATCGAAAACTTCATGAAAACTCAGGGAGGAAGCTATGAGTGAAACGATGAGCAGACCGGGTATGGGGTGGCTGCCGGATTATCCCGATTTCCGCGACCACACGATAAACCATGATCAAATATCGGACAAACTTAGAAAGTTCGGGCAGAAAGATTCCATCAAAGACATGCTGAAAAAAACGGCGGTCGCCAGAACAGCCAAGACTCCGCCAATCCGCATCGATTTGCGGGAATGGTTTTCACCCGTAGAAGACCAGGGATCGCTGGGTTCGTGCACAGCCAATGCCGGTGTGGGCCTGGTGGAATATTTCGAAAAAAGGGCCGGGGGAAAACATATCGACGCGTCACGCCTTTTCCTCTACAAGACATCGCGCAATATGGAACATTTCAAGGGTGACACCGGATCGTTCCTGCGCACAACAATGAGTGCGATGGTTCTTTTCGGCGTCCCTCCGGAAGAATACTGGCCATACAGCACTGAAGACTATGACACAGAACCGACGGCATTCTGCTACGCGTTTGCCCAGAATTATCAGGCCATCAATTATTACCGGCTCGATCCGCCGGAAACCGGGAAAGCCGTGCTGTTGAAAAGAATCAAAACCAATCTGGCCGCCGGTCTGCCGTCCATGTTCGGCTTTACCGTTTTCAATTCGTACATTCAGGCGAATGCTTCCGGCCGGCTCCCTTACCCGACAGACGGGGAAAAAAGTGTCGGGGGACATGCCGTTATCGCGGCAGGGTATGATGATAAAATAAAAATAAAGAACACCGGCTCCGGAGCTAAAGAAACCACGGGCGCACTGCTGATTCGAAATTCCTGGGGAAAAACCTGGGGAGAGGAAGGCTATGGCTGGCTTCCCTATGAATACGTATTAAAAGGCCTAGCGGTCGACTGGTGGTCGCTTATGAAAAACGAATGGGTGGACACGGGGAATTTCAAATAGAGGGTTTTAGACTTTTAGACTGTACGCTTTTAGGTCTATACTGAAAAGACAGGAGACAGGCCTTACAACCTGTCTCCTGTCTTTTTTATTTAGTTAATCTTCAAAATACTCGTTCTTCATTGTAACGGTCAGGCCGTCGCCGGACAGCAGGCGGATCGCCAGACCTTCAATCTTCGGCAGTTCATAACCGAAGAAATAACGACAGGCGGTCATTTTGCCATTATAGAAATTCACGTCGGATTC
>JBDKUG010000075.1:0-7971 GCA_039679815.1 Smithella sp. | reverse complement strand
TGTTGTCTATTTCTTCCCTCGTCATGGGCGCCTTAGGCATGATCGTCTCCTTTTATAAAAATAACGCTGTTAATGTAACGGCGTTATCATAAAGAGTCAAGAAATCTTATTCATCCCGCCGCTATGCGACAAACGTTAATTCTCCGTAGCTTGCAACGAGATGGTTGATGCAGATTATTCTTTCCTTTCCCCTTTTCATCGTCACCCTGTCACCTGAAGCAGATAAAATCATACCCGGTAAACGATCTTCCATGATGGATATATAGAAGTGAATAGATCATAATAAACATAAAATAGGTTAAAATAATATTTGCAAGACACAAAATAAATGGTATAATATAGCCATAACAAAACAAATAGTGATTAATGCAATCTGTTTATGAAAGAATTGATCATTAGGAATGCTAATAAATAATTAATGAGCAATTAATACAGACTTAATAATAGATTTACAGATCAATTAAAGATAAAAACGGGAGAAAAGAGAGTAAGGTGGAGAATAACTCAATATAAGAGAGGGGGTGCCATGTTCTTTAAGGAAGCTAAGCGGGAAATCCATAAGACGTTAATCAGGGACCGGGAAGTAAATGTCCGGTTTAACGAAATGATCGTCGAATCATATCAGAAGATGGAAAAGCTTTATAGAAGCTATCCTACCCCGGCGGAGAGAGACAAGGCTGAAGAATACAGGAAGATGATCAGAGAATGGAAAAGCAACTTAGCGGTAGCCCGGGGACGGTTAGCCCAAACAAAAAGAGAATACGATGAAACATACAGGGAGAAGAAAAGTCTACCCCTTATTCAGAGCGGAATATTCGAGGAGACCTGAAAAAAGGCTGAACTCGTCGGGCTATAAGACGGACATTTTCAATAAACTCTGCGGGAGGTGATTATGTTTTTTATTCAGCTTAAAGACAGCAAAGAAGTTCAAAAGTCTTTAATCAGCGATCGGGAAGTAAATGTCCAGTACATTGAAAAGGTCATCAGGGTTTATGAGGCGATAGATCAGTTTTACAGAAGGTATCCCTGCCCCACAGAGAGAGAACATGACCTGGCTGAAAGCAACAGGAAGATGATCAGGGAATGGCAAAGCAATCTGGAAGTGGCCAGAAAAAGGTTAGCGCAAGCGGAAAGGGAATATAACAATAAATACCGAGAGAACAGAGGGGGTATCGATGGAAATCTGGCGATTAAATGGAGTGAAGAGCAGTAACGAATTGGTCAGGATGTCGGTAATTCAGTTATACATGGACATGACTTCATTTAGCACCCGGTACGGGAGAAAAACGGACAAAAGGTTTCAGTCTGAAGAAACGTACATTGCATTCAACGACAGGGTAAAGAAGATCAGTCGGATGTACCCGGATGAACCGTTCAAGGTCGATTTCAGTATCGAGGCCGATGAGGACGATCCCTGTTTTCTGTCCCTTGTGGTGGAATATCACAAGGGGGATGAAAGAGTTGTCAGTATGGATGTCAAGCCTTGTTGGACTCATGGTGAACCGATAAACGATCTGCCGTGTTAAAACAAAGGTATCTGTCAGGATCAAAGGGACAGTAAACCAGAAATCGAAAACCAGTGAAGGAGTTTATTATGGCTACAATACAGATCGAAGGAAAGACATATTATGACATCGACGGTATTGTGGAAAAGATCGGGGTCGGCAAGTTTACTGTTCGTGGTTATGTCCGGTCAGGAAAACTTAAAGCCGTTAAAGTCGGTCGAAGATACTGGATTGAAGAGAAGGAGCTATCCAACCTGTTCGCTACAGGAACCGGAAAAGCCGCCAGGAAGCCTAAAAAGGGTTAGGTGAACCGGTTACTTACAGGCCGCTGAACATGCTAATTATCAAAGGGTAAAAACAGGAACAAATTGTTATGGACGAAAAAAGAAGGATTGAAAGACTGAAAAAAAATAACGCAGTCACCATTACGATCGTTTCCGATGGGGAAACAAATTCTAAAGGGAAAGTTGTATTGGGTCGGAGTAAGGACGTTTCTGTGATGGGCACGAAGATTCAGGTCAATTATTTTTTGCCGGTTGATTCTCTCCTCAAGATCGATTTTACATTCAAAGATCTTTACAACAAGATAACTGCCATAGGGAGAGTAAAATGGATCAAAACCATCTTCGGGGATGAGTTTTATGAAGCGGGTGTGGAGTTCGTCAATTTATCCCCCGAAGAGATCGACCTATTGCCTCATTAATAAATGTTACCGAAAGAAGAGCGTGTGAGGAACAGGTGAATTACATTTCCGGTAAATTTTCGTTATCGTGAAAAGATTTACATTTATATAAATTGGTTTGCAGTTTCCACCGTAATATCAAGCAGGACATTCCCCTGACTGTTTTTTTTCTTTCTTCTGAATATACATTAACCGGTCAGCCGCGAACATCAACTCCTCAACCGAACAGGGCCTGGATGGATCGTATGCGGCAACACCGATACTCATGGAAATTTGATACGCAATACCTGAAGCGGCCTACGTATCCAATCTCTGGAATATCCGGGAGCATTGTAATAATGCACTTTGATTCTTTCACCATGATTGTAAACATCCTTGTCTGTTATGATAAAAGGTCTGCCGCCCGCAAAAGTGCCGCGACTTTGAAAGACCCTGGGCTCCGCGGATGCCATATGCTCGGAGTTACCCGCAGCATCAGGTTTAATATTTTTGGGGCCGTCGGCATAAACCTTTGGTACCCTGGACGATCATTCAACTACTGGTAAAAGAGAGAAACGACCGTAACCCCCTCGCTGAACTTGTTGCCCCTGACATAATGAACCGACGCACTGCGGTATTTGGGCCACTCCCATCCGTACTGGGATTCTTTCGGGCTGCTGTAGCGGGGAGGACCGATAACACGCTGAACGCCGGGAAGTATCTGCTTTGTCACATCCGCACCGGGAATCTGCAGCAGAACGGAGGCCACGCGATTACTGTCAGGATGTGTTTCAACCGTTATTTCAATAACATTATAGCTGCCGAGATAATAGGCACAACCAAGATTGATGGATTTGGCACGTTTTAACCACGAAAGTGCAGGCACCGGCTGGTCCTGACGAATTTCCTGAAGCACCTTTGCCACGTCAGCCGGAATGTCGGAAGCAACGGCGGCGAATGCCAGCATAATCGTAACGGCAACCAGAATGATACAGTGGCAGATCCGTTTCCTGAGCATGGCATGTCTCCTTTTTTAATCATCCCGAGTTTCCCGCTGGCACGTGTGTTAATGCTTCAGCATCATAAAAAAGCACATGACACTAAAAACATCTTGTTACCTTGGACCACCGCCCGGACCACCGTCCGGACCACCATCTGGACCATCGGGACGACCATCGGGTCCACCTCGCGGACGTCCCCGGGAGTCGGGAGGGCCCCAGCCATGGTCGTCAGGTCCCTGGCCGCCCCGCCAATGCCTGTCCAGGTCACGATGATGGATGTACGGAGGGTTCCAGGGACGGCCACCCCATCTGCGGCTTCTGTAATTATCTCGCCAGTAAGGTGGTACAATCTCAAACCAGGCGGGATGACCGGAATAATAATCCCATCCACGGTCATACCGTTGCGAACGGTACCAGCGACTATCCCAGTGTCTCCACCACCATCCCTGGTGGAAAAACAGATCATCTTCAGACTCAGGAACAGCATAGATATCAGTATCCGGAATGATAATCAGTTCAGGCGGCGCGACAAACGGTATGGGCGGAGGCAGCGGAAACAGGAAAGGAGGCGGAGGGGGCGCCATTGCATCTGACATCATTGGAATAACGAACATGGCCATCATAACAACTGTCACAAATAATGACTTTTTCATTTCTTATCCTCCTTTTGTGACTGAAATCCCTGAAAGAAATTCAGCCTTGGCATATTCAGGGCTCGGATAGGTATAAAATCCTTTTTTGGTCTTGGCCCCGAGCTCACCCCTGTCCACATACTGTTTCAAAAAATCCGCATTGATCTGCATCTGGTTAGCCGGGATATCCTGAGTATTGCGAGCCCAGTAATCATTGACGTGCCAGACCGTCTTAAGACCCATCTGGTCCATCATACCAAATGGACCTATGGATATGCGCATAACACCCATCCATGCCCTGTCAACGTCTTCGACACTGGCTACGCCTGTGGTCACGAGCGTCAGGGCTGCTGTGCAGATACTGGAAAGCATTGCGTTAAAAACATATCCGTTATTCTCGCGATGAAGCATGATAGGGATCTGGCTGATGCTCACGGCAAAGTCATGCACAACCTCAATAACCGCCGGATCCGTTCCCGGATGGGGCATAACATCCACAACATTGGTGGTGCGCACGTCATGGAAATGAAGCGCTATTAGCTTTTCAGGTCTGCCTGTGGCCCCGGCAAATTTCGAAGGCATGAGAAGCGACGTGTTGGTGGTGAAAATGGTGCGTTCCGGACAGAGCTCATTGAACTGTGCAAAAACTTTTGCTTTGATTTGCGGGTCCTCGGGCACGGATTCGCTGATCAAATCAGCGTCCTTTGCCGCTTCCGCCGGGTTCGAAGTGGCGGTTATGCGCCCCATGATCTCTTTGAGCTGTTCTATGGTTATTCTATGTGCGGGAACAAAAAATGAAGATCCGAGTTTTTCGATGCGCTTTATGGAATTATTCAATATTTCATCCGAGATGTCATAGAAAGTAACATGGTATCCGTGCATGGCGCACACGAAACCGATTTGCTGGCCCATGGTGCCTGCACCCAGAATGAGCACCTTTTTAATGTCTTTGAGTTCCATTTACCTTTTCCCTTTCCTTTTCCGACCCGGTCGTAATCGAATTACCAAACACTTGTACCATATATCATGTTCAAATTCAAAGTTAGAAACGATATTCCACGTTCATCATCAGGCCGGCCTGATCCGACCATACCTTAACCCCGTTATCCCAGCTTTGATCGATTCCGTACACATCATGCTGCCATTGATGGGAACCTGTGGAGCGGATCCGGAGATAGTCGATTTCAAAGCCCGCACTGATGTTTTCGGTCAATCCGGCTTTTAACCCAAGCGATGCATGGAGGGCACCGCCTCTGGTCCTTTCGTATGTCATGCGAGACCCGCCGTCTCCTCTGAGCAGGTGTTCATCGCTGTTGTTACCGTCAACATAGGCCCAATCCAGTTGGCCGATTACTTTCAGGCGCGGGAACCGGATATGTTTTTCCATATTGTAAACCGCTTTGATCCCCAAAAAGTAATGCCAGTAGGTCTGCTTGAAATGGATAATGTTACCCGGCAGGGGTTCGGGGGAGAGATCACTCCAGGGGGCCGGATACATCTGGACCCCGTTGTGAGCAAGAAAGTCCAGATACTGCCAGCGGACCCCTGCAACCGGACGCAGGTCAATCCATCCCGGCAATCTCAGCCAGTCGCCAATCTTCAAATCAACGTCAACGCGCGCCATATAGCTCGGCTGCAAACGGCACTGAGCTACCGAATAGATATCCTTGATCCAGAAATATTCAGTGTCACTCCAGTCTGAATCCTTGAATGAGAGGTCAGATTCCATAGGAACGGTTGCCGATACTTCCACCCCCGATGAAAAACGTGAAAAACTTCTCCTGAACTCCCCTCCGGCCCACCACGTGTTCATGGGAAATTCCAGGCGGCTCAGGGGCTCCTGAAAAGGAGGATAAGGATTGCCAAACTCATAGGAAGTATGGCTTACGAAATAACGTTTTACATACAGTTCGACGGACCATGGTTTGTCCGTTGCCGATGTTTTCCCGGCTGTCGTTTGCTGCCGGATCCGTTGATCCGGAGTGTCACTGACATCTTTCGTTTCCCGGTCTGACGGGCGAACGTTCATTTCAGGGGTCACGGTGTATCCGTCATTTTTTCCTCCCTGGCTTTGCGCAAAACAAAACGAACAAGAATATGAAATAAATGCTACTGTAAAAACAAACACAAAATTATATTTTAGGCAGGATCTCATATCTGCTGCCCTTCTTGTTTTGATACGCATAAATAATAATCTTTACCTTAAATTAATATAACCTGTATACTCAGGCGGCACAAGGGTTTCCTTGCCGCCAGATCATTTCTCCGGTTCAACTAATCATGTTAAGATGAAATAAGGAATTAAACGTTATTTCCTTTACCAGTTTATTATCCAATTTTAAAGCAAAAATAATGAAAATACATTGACGGATTGCTGATAAGAGTGATATTTATAAAACTCATTTTTTATATCAACAATCAGGGAGAACATTATGCCAGCCAAAAAAGAGAGCACCCGAAAAAACACAGCAAAAAAAGCTGTTACAGCTGTTAAGAAAACGAAAAAACCCAACCTGCAGGAATTTCTCGATAGTGTTGAGAAAAGAGCTTATGAGCTCTACCAGGAAAGAATCATCTCAGGCGCGCCCGGCGACGACATTGCCGACTGGTTCCAGGCCGAAAAAGAAGTGAAAAAAATATACAAACTATAGTCCGCTTTTCTTCCGTCAGCCTTTTTCCTCAAAATTGTCCGGAATCTGTTTTTCAACGATCCTGCAAAGCCACATTGAACTGTTGTGCATGAAGACGCCTGTTTGTCCTTGACTTACACGAAAGGGTTCCTTTATACTAAAGAAGTATTACAGCCGGTTCTTGTCAATTCTTTCTTGCCGGAAGGAAACGAATCATGAGCAACAAAAAAAAACGGCTGCAGAATCTCCCGGGCCATTATAATTATGTCGAAACAAAAATTGCTACCGAGGTAACGCGCCGGACGCTGGTACTGATACTCGCGGGCGGAGAAGGTTCCCGTCTGGGAGAATTGACGAAATGGCGAGCCAAGCCTGCCGTCCCCTTCGGCGGCAAATACCGCATGATCGATTTCCCCCTTTCGAACTGTGTCAACTCAGGCCTGCGCCGCATCGGTGTGCTTACACAGTACAAAGCGCATTCGCTGATCAGGCATCTGCAGCATGCCTGGAGTTTCATGAGAGCGGAAATCGGTGAATTTGTAGAGATCATTCCCGCCCAGCAGCGTATGAGCAAAGAGTGGTACCGCGGAACGGCTGACGCCCTCTATCAGAACATCGACATCCTCCATCGCCATTCGCCCGATTATATACTGGTCCTTGGCGGCGACCATATCTACACTATGGATTACTCGAAGATGCTGATGCAGCATGTTCAATCAAAGGCGGACATGACCGTTGCGTGCATTGAGGTGCCGCGCATGGAAGCGTGTGAATTCGGCGTCATGTCAGTGAATGAAAATATGCGCATCTCCCGGTTCACCGAGAAACCGGCCAATCCTGAAGCCATACCTGACAAACCGGATAAGGCCCTGGCATCCATGGGTATCTATGTGTTCTCGACCGCCTTTCTTTACGAAAAGCTTATCGAAGATGCCAAAGATGAGAACTCTGACCACGACTTCGGCAAAAACATCATCCCCCGCGCCATCCCGAACAGCCGGGCAATGGCGTATACCTATCGCGATGATCGAGGCAAGATGGCCTACTGGAGGGACATCGGCACCGTAGATGCCTACTGGAAGGCAAACATGGAACTGTGCTCCATTGAACCGGAACTGAACCTGTATAATCAAAACTGGCCAATCTGGACTTACCAGGTTCAGCTGCCGCCGGCAAAATTTGTTTTTGATGATGAAGGTCGACGCGGTCAAGCCATAGATTCGCTGGTCAGCGGCGGGTGTATCATTGCCGGTGCGCGTGTAAAGCGCTCCGTCATCTTTTTTGCGACGCGCATCGAAACCTGCAGCATGGTCAAGGACAGCGTGGTTCTGCCGGGAGTTTACATTGGAAGGAACTGCCGCATCAACCGCGCCATTATCGACAAGGGAACCCACGTCCCCGATAATACCGTTATTGGCGAAAACCCGGATGAGGATGTCAAACGCTTTCACATCAGTGAGCAGGGCATCGTTCTGGTGACCCCGGAGATGATGGGACAGAACATCATGTACGACGGCACACTGATCGGATGATCTGGATTTA
>JBDKUG010000370.1:0-4286 GCA_039679815.1 Smithella sp. | reverse complement strand
AGCAGGAAATGTCAAAAGCGTTTATTCTCATCAACCTGAAGACCTATTCAGAGGGAGCGGGGCAGCGTGCCCATTCTATTGCAGGCGCTGCTGAACAGGTGGCACAGGAGAGCGGAGTTGCAATAGCACTCGCGCCAAGCTTCATGAATATACACCCCCTCTCCATGCATTACAGCCTCCCGGTTTATGCCCAGCATGTTGACGGGGCCGGGCCGGGTGCCCATACCGGTGCGATAACCGCCGAAGCGCTGAAAATGGCAGGAGCGCAGGGATCGCTTGTGAACCACTCGGAGCGGCGGCTGACCCTTGCTGAGATTGATTCCTCGGTGAATGCGCTCAGAAACGCCGGACTCACTGCGGTGGTCTGTTCAAACAACGAGGCTACAAGTGCAGCGGCAGCTGCTCTCGCACCGGCATATGTGGCGATCGAACCGCCGGAACTGATCGGGAGTGGTGTGTCGGTCTCGAAGGCAAACCCGGACATCATCAGAAGATCGGTGGAGGCGGTCAGGAAGGTGAACCCTGAAGTGGAGATCCTTACCGGGGCAGGGATCCAGTCCGGGGAATGCGTGAAGATTGCGCTTGACCTGGGAACCAGCGGGGTCCTTCTTGCCTCCAGTGTCGTGAAGGCCAAGGCACCGATTGCTGTGCTGCGGGATCTCGTGTCGCTGCTATAAGACTCCGTCATCTTTTTCGTCAATGGCTCTGCCGGGAGAGGATCTCCGCCATTCACCGGTTATCTGCCGGAAGATGTCCTCTTTTTTTTAAATAACACACCGTTGGGCCTTGTAGAAATCCTCAATTAACACAAGAAGAGAACCCAAAGACATCAAGCGTGATTAGTTGTAGAAACTCACTTTCATTTTGATTTCCTTGATCTGAAGCCTGTATTTTCTGGCTTTGAGCGCCTCTCTATAGTTCCTTTTTAGGACAGAGAATGCAGTTTCAACCAGATTTCTTTGATGATATACATTGAGATGAAATGATTGAGCGAGTCGTTTACGGTAATATCCGGCGATTCGTTTTCGTTTTCTGGTTCTGACAGGGATCAGGGAGACTGCATGCAAGGTATCCCGGATCAGTTCATGGAAGTCTTCGGAATCGTAACCCATGTCCACAACCCGAAACGTTGAAACCCTGTTCTACTGCAGTCACTACAGGTATATTCCAGTTATTACACAACTTAGTAAAGGAGTTTGTGCATTGGACATCCCGCGTATCTTCACCATTACCGAAAGTGCTCACCGCATCCATAATCCGTTCACACCAGAAAAGCTCGCCACTCTCGGTGCAGCGTTGCGCCTGGAACCGGGGGTTCGTGTGCTCGACCTCGGCAGCGGTTCGGGCGAGATGCTGTGCACCTGGGCACGCGATTACGGAATCATCGGAGTCGGCATCGACATGAGCCAGTTGTTCACCGGGCAAGCGAAACTCCGCGCTGAAGAACTCGGAGTCGCCGATCGAGTCGAGTTCATCCACGGCGACGCTGTCGGCTATGTCGCCAAAGAAAAGGTCGGTGTGGCAGCCTGTCTCGGTGCCACGTGGATCGGTGGGGGAATCGTCGGCACCATCGAGCTTCTGGCGAAGAGTCTCCGCTCCGAAGGAATCATCCTCATCGGCGAGCCCTACTGGCTGCAGTTACCACCGACAGAAGACGTTGCCAAGGGATGCTTTGCCAATTCTATCTCCGACTTTCTCATGCTTCCAGAACTTCTCGCGTCTTTCGGCGACCTCAACTACGACGTTGTGGAAATGGTTCTGGCTGACCAGGAAAGCTGGGACAGGTACGAAGCGGCCAAGTGGCTCACCATGCGACGATGGCTCGAAGCGAATCCCGATGACGACTTCGCGAAAGAGGTGAGAGCCAGACTGACTTTGGAACCAAAACGCTATGCCACGTACACGCGTGAATACCTTGGATGGGGTGTGTTCGCGCTGATGGCGATGGCGCGGTGATGTGAGGCAGCGGGGATTCACCCCTTTTCGATTGGTCGTGGCGAAAGGGGATTTATGCTGATGAATTGTAAAAAGGAATTAATCCTGAATTAATAGACTCTCACGATATTGTTCCGCAAGGGGTAGTGAAATAAAATCAACAACTTTGTTATAATGTTCTTTTACCGTCTTTTCAAGTTCTTTGACATCTGCCCTGAAAAATTCTTTACGACTATTGATTTTATTTAGTCTCTTCGGATGGAAATGCTGCTGGATCTTTGCTTCCAATTCTGGAGCATTATCTGAAAAAATTAAGGCGTGAATATCGAAGGGGAAGGGGACTGACGCATCCCCAAGTTCGTAAATTCTATCAAGAGGTTCCAACCGCCGGGTCATACCGATTTTGAAGATATTTTCTCCAAATGAACCGATATTCGATATAATATAAACATAACCGGCCTTGGCATTCTTCTCTCGATAATCTATGACCTGCTCTTCTTTTTCGAGTTCTCCATACCTGCCTTGTAGTTCGATTAATTTTTCTTTCAGATCGGTTAGATCTCCTTCATTTGATGTCGTCCCAATCTTTTTGTTTATCTCTTCTATTGCCTGGGAATAATGCATTCTTTCCTTAGCAATCTTCTCCCTGGCAGATTTGATTTCTTGCTCTAATTTTTGCTGTTCCCTTAATTCCTCTCGTTTTCTTCGTTGTTCCTCTTTTTCTTCCTGTAATTTTTTTTGATACTCAAAGGCAAGATACAATTCATCAAATTTCAATTTCTTATATCCAGGAGAGATTGTTACCTGCATTACCCGGCCAAGTTTGTTCAATGCATCAAATGAAGTATTCATCCTTTTTTCGTGGGTTTCAATATTGTTGAATTTTGTATTATCGACGCAATAGTCGCATTCGTTGTTAAATGCTCGTAAAGCTAATTTAACCATATCCTTGACCATCTTTGATCCTTCTGAAACACTACCATTCACGGTCCAGGATATATTTCCTGTTGCCGCTTGCCCTGATTTTATCATCTGTTTTTGAGTTTCCCTGATTATGTCGAGTCTATTTTTATATTCAGCACTATTTTGAAGAGAAAAGTGGGGTTGATACAGGGCAAAACTTTCCAAAAGCAGCTGGTCATCAACAGAAATGATTTGTTTCTTTCTCTCTTCTAATTCGGTAGTTAAATCATGGATTTCTTGAGAGAGCTTCTCACTATGACCTTCTAAAAGGATCAGTTCGTCAACCGACCTGATTTGTTTTCTTTTTTCTTCTAATTCGATTGTTTTTTCGTCGATTTGTCGAGAAAGATTTTCACTATAATCTTTTAAAGAAATCTGTTCATTCACCAACCCTATTTGTTTCTTTTTATCTTCGAATTCGGTTGTCAAATTTTTAACTTCTTGAGATACCCTCTCACGATTTTGGAGATATTGTTCCTCCTCAATCTTTAATTCCTTAAGCCGTTTTTTAACATTTATAATTTCAGGCGCACCAATGTAGGTAAGAATTTTTTTTAAATTTTCATTTTCTGCCTTAAGTCGTTCATTCTCCTTTTTTATATCCGAAGCGTTGAAGATATCTGTAAATGCCATGTGGCATGAGTTGATATCATCTCGTATATTTTTTGCCATTTATACAAATCATCTACGAGAGGATTTGCGGAATTTGTTGGATGACTATTCCACTGCATTAAATAGGAAGAATATCACGGAGGCGACATATCCATCGGCTCCTCCACGAACGGGGATCCACGAGCACATGCATGAGCCGGTCGAGCATGAACATGATCATGTGCCGGATATTCATCATAGGCATGAGAGGTGAGGGGGGAGTATTTTTTCATAAAGAGAATCCTAAAAAACTAGAATGCCGAAAATTTTATTTAACAATCCTGACAAATTTCGAAAGATAATAAAGAAAAAATCCCTTAATTGATCCCCAAATGTCACTAAATTCTTGGAATATATCCTCTATAGATTTAAAATCAGAAATTGAAAAAGTAATTAAAATTATTTTTGAAAATAATTTTTTTGGCACAAAAAAATTCTTTTGTAAATAGGAAAATAGGCCAAGACAGATAAAAAAACTGATAAAACAAACAATAATCCTATTTAGAAGTGGAATTGAAAGAATTAATACGAGAATAAAGAAAATGAGCCAAAAGAGAAAAAATAGAAATGTCGGAACATATGCTATTAGGAAATATCCAATTTTATATTCTTTCAAGATTTTAAATCTTGAATAACCTTTTAAAAATTGATTATTCGGATCAACCGATATTCGTATTAATTTTATAACAGCTAGTAGTATTAATTCATAGATAAGCCAAACCAAAAAAAGTAACATG
>JBDKUG010000089.1:0-13891 GCA_039679815.1 Smithella sp. | reverse complement strand
CGGGATTAACGACACTTAGATCGTATTCGGGATCCACAAACATGACCCAGAAATGATCATTGATTACATTGAGGGCAATTTGGCCTTTACAAACCGGGCCGTGGATGAAGGTCATAATAATATAATGCGAGTTGTCCAGAAGGAACTGGTAGCGTGAGCGCGGGGGAATCTGTTCAAATGCGACAAAAGGATTGGCGTTCATTGTCTTTTCATACCCGACCGCATGAGGACGCTGCAGCCATTGGGGCTGGATAAAAAGTTCCTTGATGCGCTGAAGTTTGGCGTCATCAAAGTCAAATACCATATGGGTCTTATGGACGATGGTGGAATGGATCTTCCGGAAACGATAGTAGATCCGTTCGACGCCGGGGTCATCATAGGGGCGCACGGTAGCGATCAGTTGAGCAGGTTTGCCGGGCGGGGTCTTTGAGCGGAACAGTTCATAGTATTCGTTTGTCGGCGTGCCGAATTTAATATGGGCCAGGAACAGATGCTCGAATAAATAGCGCGCGGTCATGGCGTGCTTGGCGTCGTCCTGGTTCAGAAATGTTTCCCATTGCTTTATGGCCACTGCATCGCTTGCTTTCGGTGTAATCAGCACCTCCTGCTGTTTGGCATCAGGCCCTTTCGCGCCTTGCGTAAGCCAACCCGCGATGATATCGAATTCTTCGGGTTTGAGCGCGGGAAATCCGAAGGGCATGCCATTGTTCGGGTGTTTTTCCAGGTACCCTCCGAGCTCTTCGGAGTTTTGGGAACAGGTCAGATCATCGGCTTCAGAGCGGTATTCTCCGACGCTTTTCGGATTTTTGATTTTGTGGGACAGCATCTCGATCATGATGGAATCGTTCAACTCACCAGACGACTTACTGCCGGTCACACTGAAAAATTCTTTCTGACGCCACTCTTCGGTCGATTGGGCATCCGTGAAGAGACGCGTGGGGTCCATGGATCTCAGTCGTGAGCCATTGTAGACAGCTTTTTTTGTCGCACCGCGGTCGGTGCCCTCAAAAGAATCCATCTTGAGCTGGCAGGGTGAATTGTAACAGGAATGGCATACCGCACAACGCTTGTCCAAGATTGGTTTTACCTCTTTCATGTAATCGATATGTCTTGTCGGTTTCTGGAAAAACACAGGCATGGGCGCTTTGGCGGCACAGGCGACAATGAATACGAGTATGACCAAAACAGCAGCTATCTTATCCCTCATGAAGACTTCTCCTTAAGCGCGTCACTTGGTGCCGGCTGCCCGGCTCAACTAAGGTTGTACCCGGGGCAGTCGGCATAAAACAGTCCCATCAGGGGCGAATAAAAATGGGCGGGAAAAAGATACCAATGCCCGGAGGTGGTGGCGGCGCATAGACAACCGGCGGCGCTGGATAGTAATGATCAGGTTCCCGCTGGCCATAGTAATCATAAGACCGGTAAACAGGTCTCGCTTGCTTGTAATGGCCGCGGTGATACCCGCGATCGTGGTTATATTTCTTATTGTTTTTATAATGCTTGTCATTTTTAGCGAAGGCCGGTGTCACATCGACACTGCCAACCATTAACGCTAAAACAAGCCCCAGCATAATCATGCCCGCGATGGACTTGAAATTCAATTTACGTAATGCTTTCATATAGTTTCTCCATTTCCGGATCGATTCCAATTGCTTGTTTGGCATCAATCTTTGTTTGTATGCTATTGCCGTTATCTTTTATTATGTCTCCCATATTTCCCTGTGCGGAATACAATGTTGGTAATATTCTGCTGTTGATCCGACAGACTGTTGTAGAACGCCTCGAAAGCAGGGATAAGTTTGTTAAGCTGAGCTAAATGAGACTGGGTGATTTGGCTGTGGAATTTCATATGCTCGACAGCGTTCATGGGTTCAGTGTTTTCAGCTCTCTCCTTGTTAACGGCATCCATATCTTTCGCATTTTCCCGCATCACCTGGGTCAGGTTCTTCCACAATGGTTCCTGGGCTGCGGTGATATTCAGCGTGCCCTGAAGCTGCTTGATCTGGTTTTCCGTATGATCGACGGCAGTGATTCGGGTCCTGGCGTCCGATTTCTTTTTTCCTGATGCCGCAAAAGAATTGTTGGCCAAAAATACGGTGGACAGAAACACCGCCATCACTAAAACGGTAGTCATTCTAAAAACAACTGAACAAGTCTTACTTTTCATAATCTTTCTCCTTTTGAATTCTATTCTTATCGTTTGTCAGCGCTAAGAGGTTTACGTTTGGGGCTTCCGATACTGGAAGCCTCCTGCATGTTGCTCCCTAGGTTCCATGGACGAAGTGATCCCAGAATGTGGACGGGTTTGTGTCATAGGCCTTTTCACCCATCCTCTATATCGTTGCGATAGGCAATCCTCTCCTGCTTAAAGAAGACAGGTTCCGGAAAGAGGTGAAAAGAAATACTGATATTTTTAATCAGATCCGGATCCAGCTGCCTTCTCAATCGGTTGTATATTTTTTGGATGATGATTTCGGTAAAATTATCCGGAACCTCCCGGATTTCTGTAAAAATAATACCGATGGTATGATTGTTATGATACCAACCCCGAACATCGACCTCACGTAGGGACGGAAGCAAGGCCGTCTTAATGTTCGCCAGGGTTTCTTCCTGATGGTATTTGACCATGACTTCTGAAATATCCACAAGCAGCGGGAGAAAAGGTTTTTTAGAACGCTCTGTGCGCATTCTTTCGACCCGTAACATATGACGAAAATATGTTTCATTATAGAAAGGCGGATCGTTATCCGGAGAATGAACCATTAGCTTCGTTAAATTTCCGGGTGCAGCCAGTGCTTTCTCCATTATGGACTTTGCTGAAAGATTCATGTTGTTTTCCCTCTTTCGGAAAGTGTTAGAATTACCAGTTCTTCCTCAACGAAGGCCGATGTCCTCATTGTGACGTGATGCCTGGGGCGTCGATTACCGGGTCCGGGTCTGATTCCGACGCCCACATGAAGCGTCGGAATAATTACCCGGAAGGTTCGCACTACTTCCCCCAGACCTTCTTGACCTTACCCATGTTTTCCTGAGCATGGCCTGCCATTTTTTCCCCCGTACCTTCAGTTTCCAGCTTTGGATTATCTGTTAAGTCCCCTGCAACTTCCTTGACCTTGCCCTTCAGTTGGTGAAACTTGCCTTCCGCCTTGTCTCTCACACTTGATTTCATGGTATTCTCCTTTAGAAGTTCGATCTGTTTGTTGTTCTGTTTAGGCTTTCCTGCTTCCCACAACCAGCAGCACGATGCCGCCGACTAGCGCAATAGCCCCCAGAATGGGCGGAAGAGGAATTGTTTTTGATTTCTCAGCCGTCATCTGGATAGGGCCGAGATCGACAACTTTCTCTCGAGTCGTGTACGTAATCCCCTGATAGGCTAGCGCAGCTATTCCCAGAGCGATCAGTATGACCGCAATGATGATCTTTGGTTTCATAAAACCTCCCGTTTCCCTGTCTTTAATGGTCATCCGGCTATTTACGATCTCCACACGGTCTAAGCTGATTGCAAATTTTCCGGTCAGCATGATGTAATAGCAAGTTGCCTGCCAATAACCGAAATAGAATCAAAAGTTTAGATTCGTCCTTCAATAACATGTGCTTGGATGAACAATTGAGAGCAACTACGATGCAGGGGAAAAAACATTTGGCCTCAGCATATGGCGGAGCCTCAACATGTTGAGGCGATGCGATGCGGCTGTCCGCTTTTAGTGCACGCAACGGCACGCTGAATATCAGCAGTGCCGCCACGGTTGCCACTAATGCCAATCTTCTGTACATTTCCGGTTATCTGTCATCATCCTGTCTGCCTTGCTTTTCTTTATAGCCTTTTCCCGGCTTTCCCTTTTGAGTCCCGGATTGTTTCTGCACCTTATAAGTTCTCGGCTGGGAACGCTGTTGCTCTAACTGTCGGGCTTTTGGTCTTGGCTGCTGCTGTCTGACCGGCTCCCGAACTTTCGGTGTATCGTGAAGTCGCGGCTGGATTTGCTGCTGCTGGACGACTGGAGCCGGCTGTTGCGATCGCTGTTGGGGCTTCAAATCCTGGACACCCCAATTGTTCTGCTTCTCCCAATGCCTGTCCCTTTCCCAGTTATTCCAGTTTTGATGAACCTGCTGTTGAGGTATTCGCTGGTAGTTCCATGGGCGTCCTCCCCAACGATGCTGCCGATAGTCATTTCTCCAGCCCGAGGGTATTTCTCTATAAAAAGAGGGCACGTCTTGATAGTAGCCCCACCCTGAGCTATAGTTTTGCGAGCGATACCAGCGTCCATTCCACGGACGCCACCACCAGCCGCCGTAGAAAAAGATTTCCTCATCGATGTCAGGGACAAAATAGACATATGTCTCAGGTATCACCACCATATCCGGAGGTGCTGCAAAGTGGATGGGTGGAGGCAGAGGAATACTGACACCAACGTCAACCCTTCCCCCCATTGCCATCGCTGATACAGGGGATACCATGGTCAACGCCATAAATATTGTTCCCAAAATTATTTTTTTCATCTTGCAACCTCCGTTAGTTAATTCCGATTCAGTATCATGTCCCCGGCGTTTGTGGGATGTGTGCCTTTCTCTTCTAATAACGTCTTCCATCTCTGTCATGACCTTCAGGCCCTCCGGGGCCACGGTCTCTGTCGTGTCCCGGACCCCTGTCGTAACCACTGTCCCTTTGATGTCCTCCGTCTCTTCCATCCCTGCCATCTTCATACCACGGTACGAAGCAGCCGCCGATGGATGCAAGCAGCATCAATAAAACCATTGTCGACATAATGATTCTCTTCATAACTCTCTCCTTTGCCAGGAACGGTTTATTTTTTATACGACCATGCACCGGCATCAGGATGCACACATTGCTTGACGGCTCACAACTGCCGGAGTGTCTGGATGTATTGGCTGTCCTTATATTCTTTCAGCCACCTCTTAGCGATGTTGCCCGCATAGGTTTTGACAAACAGGTTTCGCCATTTTCGTTTTATATCTCCCCAGGCATTAATCAGTGGAACAGTAAAAAGATCGCGCATTGGCTGAGTTTGTCGCGGCGGATTTTCCGGCTTTCGTCTTTCTATAAAATTACGCGCGAACCGCCGGGAATAAAACATGACAAAATGGATGGGGAAGCCAATGGTTGCCAGGTAAACCCAGCTCAGCCAGTTGCCGTAATTTAACTTTCGGCTGAGAAATCCGCCGAGATACTTCTTTTTCATCAGCCGCTTGGGAATGTTTTGCAGATCATCAGGATCGAGCCCATCCGGTCTTGGATTATAACAAAGGAACAGGCCGTCGTATTTATCCCAGCCGACCATTGATAAGGGCAGGAGACGTCCCTCACGCGCTAATCTCGCTCTCAGTTCGGAACCGGGCAGGGGGACGGCATTGAGGAGTTGGATTGTGTCGATCCTTGCTTTTTTTATAAACGTTTTGAAAGCGTCAACGCGCTGACGGATCGTAATGTCGTTGCTGGTCCTCGTGTGTATATTGGAAGGATATCCGAAAATAAACATGCCGTGCAAATAAAATAAGTCAGACAGTTTTCTGGAACGCGCGACCAGCTTTTCCACCGTCACGCCTTTGCGCATCGCTTTTAATTCTTCGTCCAACGGGCTTTCGTACCCGATGGCCAGAGTGGTCACGCCGGCCCGGTGCATGGCTTCAATTAATGTGCCGTTGTCCGCCGCTTCCGTTCGTACCTGAACGACCAGCTCGATCTTTTTTTTGAATTTTATTTTATAATTGCCAATCGCGTTGCACAGCAAAATGGCTTCGTCGGGGTTCTGGGCAAAATTATCGTCTGTGAAGAAAAAACAATTATATCCCAGATCGGAATATTTAATCAACTGCCGCATAGCCGTCTCGACGGATGCGGATTTATACTTTCCATATTGCTTGTTCACGACACAGAATTCGCAGTTGAAATTGCAGCCGCGTCCCCGGTTGATCGGGATGGCGCTCCATCTTTTCTTTAAAAATTTAACCAGTGTCAGATCCGTATCGGCTAAATCATTCAAATTGCAAATCGGCTGACGCCTGCCGGTAAAAACATAGGCTCCGTTTTCGTCAAGAAAGCTGATCCCTGAAACGGCAGCCAAACCGGGCCGGTTCAGGGTAACACCGCCGTTATCATCCGCCAGGACGGCCAGCAATTCTGCGATGGTCTCTTCACCTTCACCGTGAACGACAATATCAATCCCGGATTGAAGCGCTTCTTCGGGCAGGGCATCGACATGACTGCCGCCGGCAATGGTAATGGCGCCAAAGCCACGATATTGCTCGGCCAGTGTGAATAGTCGGGGAATCGAATTACTCATGCCGCCGTAGAAAAGCGCCAGGTGTGCGGGTTGCCTGGCCTGCAAAAAAGAATGATCCGGCATGCCCCGGTCAGTGAGCGGCCCACCGTAGTTATTTTCATCTATTGCATAAACGTTCTTGCACCGGGGAGAAGGAGCAATCTGGCTCATGACCGACAAAATTCCCACGGGCGGCATTTTGATCTTTGCATAGATGTTGCTCTGTGAATGTCTCGGGTATTGGGGGATAATCCCGATGATCGTCAAATCTTTTTTCATGCGACAATTCCTTGCGCCGACTCCCTGGAATCGCCGTACATCATAAACAATGCCGGGGAGACGTTAATCGCTGAACTCACAGATTCAGTCTACATCAGCATTCGCTGTGCCAAATCGAACGCCTTTGCCTTTAATTGTTCTCCGCGGCCAAACCAGATGGAATTCAATCGCGTGGTTGAATCTTCGTCTGACATCAGGTGATCCGTATATTCGGCTACACTGTTGAACGCTCCCCAGGCAGTTCCTTTCGCCAGACTTGAGCCATGGCCCGAGTCATGCAGATGAAGAACGATTGTGCGGATTTTCTCGGTTCTTGCCGTATTTTCCGCCTCTTCGTTATCCGGAATCAACGCCTGCACATAGTCCTGCAGTTGCTGCTGAGTGATCTTTCTGGATGCCATAGCGTTGAACATAACATCGAGTTGTGCGTATAAGGAATCGGACAATCTGAGGATAGTGAATGCCTGTTCCAAATAACTTGCCGGGTCTGATGAATAACTGACTGCAATATCACCATCTCCCTGCAAGGCGGCTGTCAATGTATTGTTGCAGACGACCCGGATGGGCGTAAGTCTCACTTGAATCTGCAAACCGCCGTCATGGCTGTTCGTGAGCAGGAGATATTTGTTGACGATATCGTTGCCGTGAACCTTCATGAAGCCGGGAAGCTTTGCCAGAATCCAAATACCTTCGCCTTTGCCTAAAACGCCTGCTGTTTCATAGGTTGCTTCATCTTCAGCAATAATCGTGTCGAAAAAAGCGAAAGCATCGATATTCTGAACGGGTTCGTAACTCTCACCTACGACACCCAGAATATCACCGGTATCCGTGCGCATGGTTGCATACGATTCTTGCTTCAGCCCCGTTTTCATGCCCAATGGCTTCTTCACGACGGTGTAATTCAACCCGGCCATTTCTATGGCTTTACTTGCGTTCCTGGGATGATTCAGTTCGATTCCCAGTTTCTGCCACGGAGGCTGTGGTGTATCAGGATAGGGAGAGGGTGTTCGTGGAACCCGCATGTGCAGCCTGCGTAAAGTGCTCTCACCCACTGTTGAGTTATACAGGGGATGTCCGGAGATGGTAATATTGAAAAGGGGAGAAATTTCATTCAGTATTGTACTCTGCCACCCCAAAAACACAGCGTCGAAATCCGATTTGGGTGGAGTCATGAGCTTGGACATAATGGGTTCCTTTCACCACGGTGTTTACTTGCTGCATAGTTTGCCGCACAGAGCGTCAATGATTATCTAAAAGCAAGTAGTCTGCCAACAGGCGAAATTCAATCAGTGATTTGAATTAATTAATTAAAAACAGGCACTTAGATTGATGGCGGAGTATGGCCGAAACCAATAGAGTGATAAAATGTGCCCTCAGTATTTGGTGGAACCTCAGCATATTGAGGGAGGATTTAAATAGTCACGTGTCAGGTTTTAGGTGTCAGGAACCATACCTCCGTGTTGCCCCAGGAACTGATGACCTGAAGGTCACAAGAGGTTACGATAGGTCACATGAGGTTACACGAGATGGCGCGAGACAGAATGCAGAATTTTTACTCTTACGCCCCCCTCCTTACAGCTGACTCTACTTTGTCTTTTTTGCCTGTGGCCGGACGATTCCGAGCTTATGCATCCTTGCCCTTAGGGTGCTTGCGTTCAGGCCCAGGATTGCTGCGGCCCCGTCCTTCCCCTCGATGCGCCACTTTGTTTCAGAAAGGATTTTCAGCATCTGGTTTCGCTCTGTTTCTTCGAGGGTTTGCACTGCGGACGAGAGGGCAGGGGAACAGATTTCCAGTTGATCCGCCAGACTCAAAACCGGTCCCTGGCACAAGATTACGGCACGTTCAATGATGCTTTCCAATTCCCGGACGTTTCCGGGCCAAGGATAATCTTGCAGTGCCGCCATCGTATCCTTTGAAATCGTCGTGATCTGTTTGCCCAATTTTCTGGAATACCTCTCGACAAAGGCCTGAACCATCAGCGGAATGTCATCTTTGCGCTGCCTGAGGGGCGGGACTGTAATGGGAAAGACGTTGAGACGATAATAAAGGTCCTGCCGAAAGCGGCCCTTGCGGATTTCTTCCTCAAGATCTCGATTGGTTGTTGCCACGATCCGGACATCAACTTTGACGGTGTGAGACGAGCCCAGACGCTCAAATTCGGAATGCTGAATCACCCGCAGGAGTTTTATCTGCAACTCTAGCGGCAGTTCGCCGATTTCGTCAAGGCAGAGGGTGGAACCATCGGCAACCTCAAACCGGCCCATCCGCCGCGTATCGGCGCCGGTAAAGGCTCCCTTTTCCCGGCCGAACAATTCACTCTCGATTAAGTTTGCTGGCAGGGCGGCGCAGTTGACGGTAATCAACGGCTTCGCATTACGGGGACTCATGTTATGGATTATGGCAGCGATCAGATCTTTTCCCGTACCGGTTTCTCCGAGGATGAGGACTGTTGTGTCTGTCTGGGCCACTTGCTCGGCCCGGTAGAGAACATACTTGAGACCATCGCTTTCCCCGATAACGCTCTCATATGTATGTTGAATTTTGCGCTCGTCGCGGAAGTAAATATTTTCGGCCTCGAGCTTGTCTTTCATGGCTTCAATTTCAGAAAGAGCCGCTTGAAGTTCAGCCGTTCGTTCCTCGACTCGTTTTTCCAGTTCGTCATGGGTGCAGCGGAGTTGCTCCTCCACTTGCTTCATCCGACTGATGTCCAGATTGATTCCCGCCCAACAGATTATTTCACCGTTATCATTCCTTACCGGAACGCCGCGGGCCAGGATGGGATGCCAACGGCCGTCCACGGTGCGGTAGCGATGCTCGATATCCCACACGCCCTCGGACCGTACACACTCCTTCCACATCGTGAGGGTGTGCTCAATATCGTCGGGATGCAGGGCACCACTCCAGCCGAAATCTGAACACTGCTGCTGAGTTAAACCAACCAGCCTGAGAAAGGATTCGCTGGCGTATATATTTCGGCCGTCAGGGGCACAGACCCAAACGCCATAGTCAATGGATTCCCCGATCGCGCGATATAGTTTCTCGCTCTCGCGAAGCGCCTGTTCCGCCTGCTTCCGTTTCGTGATGTCCTGCGCATAGATACGCGCTACTTTCAGATGAGCAGGGACAATGATGCTTTCGATAAACGTCCTGCCGCTTATTTCCACCTCGCAAAGCTCATATCGCCCATCGTTTCTCTGTTCCATCTCCTTTATTGTTTTGGGCAGATCACGCGGGAGCAGAAAGCGGATATCATCTTCCGGGATATTTAACTTCTTCAACGTCTTTGTGGTTGCGGTGTTGAAATAAACGATCTTTCCCTTAAGGTCCGTCTCGATAACCGGATTGGGATTGAGCTCGGGAAATGAAGCAAGATGCTCAATCTTCGCCTCCGCCTTTTTGTGTTCAGTAACGTCAATGATTGACGTATGAATATTCCCGGCTTTGACGTCAGCACTATCCCTTACGATACTTTGGAGTTGCGCGGGGAATATCGGGCCGTCTTTTCTTTTCAAGAGAATTTCACAGGTTGTGGCGTCCTGTTTTTGAAAAACCTCTTTGAGGTGCTTTGTGAAGATCACTCTTCCCTCGGCCTGTGTGATAAAGTTGATAAAGGGCTTCTTGAGCAGTAATTTTCTTTCGGCTCCCAGCATTTTCGCGCCGGTCAGATTTACTTCAAGGATCAATCCGTGTGGGTCAAAGGTAAAATAGCCGACGGGTGCAAAGTCATAGAGGCCGAGATATTTATTGCGGGATAATTCAAGCTCTTCCTGGGCACGCCTGAGCTCTGCATTCTGCATCTCCAGTTCGATCTGGTGGACTTCCAGTTCATGGACAAGCCTTTTGGCGTCTTTCTCAGTGCGGGGCAGATGCAAATCCTCTTTTTTCTTACGTAGCTGTTCTACCGCCTGGTTGCGCAGCTTGGTTTCCGCAGTTGATTTACTCTTGTCTTTGGTGGTGCCCATGGTTACCCCTTTCTTATCCTCCGCAGGCGGAGGTGTCACGTAGTGACGGAGGTGGATAAGGGACTTTCAAACTATAAACGGTAAATATTACAATTATATCAAAAAGTCCACTCCCTAAATCCGCCGCCACCGGGAGATGGCATGTATGGCAGGGGTGTAGTTTTGAACCTTGAACCTTGAACCTTTAACCTTGAACCTTTAACCTTGAACCTTTAGCTTTTCAATCTCCTCGCGCAGTTCGGCCTCCAACTTCTTGGCCGCCGTGATGTTCGCAAAGGTAATCACCACTCCGCCGATGACGTCCTCCACGGTACGGTAGGGCATAATGCGCACGGAAAACCAGCGTCCATCAGCCGTGGTGATCTGCTTTTCGGAAAAGACCAGTGTACGGACCACTTCCCGCGCCTCTTCGGTCATCGTGGGATAGAGCAGGTCGCTTACGATGTCGGAAAGCGGCCGTCCCACGTCGCCCGGAATCAGTTTGAAGAGCTTGTCCGCTCCGGTGGTGAAGCGCCGGATATGAAGGTCGTTGTCCAAAAATACGGTGACGATTTGCGTGCTGTTGAGCAGATTCTTCATGTCGCTGTTAATCCAGGACATCTCATCCATTTTGGATTGCTGCTCGGCATTCACCGTTTGCAGTTCCTCGTTCATGGATTGCATCTCTTCACGGGAGGTGGTCAGTTCTTCATTCGTGGATTGCAGTTCTTCATTGGTGGACTGCAATTCCTCGTTTGCGGATTTGAGCTCTTCCTGCGAGGATTGCATTTCCTCGCGGGTGATCTGAAGTTCTTCACGCAGATGCCTCACTTCCTGCTCCAGTTCCAAAACCCTGGTATGGCTCGCAGACGCTGTCTTTGTTCCGGCCTTCACTTTCTTTTCCGAAGGCGCCACTACATCTGTAAAGACAATCATGACCATCCCCTTGAGCGCTTCCGGCTCTTCGATGACCGTGACAGTGATATCGACTTTATGCGTGCCACTGCTTTCGCCCAGCGTAAGACCCCTGACAGTGACTGCGCCTTTTTGCCTCAATGCCTTTTGGAAGGCGTTCCCGAGATCAAAACGGAGCCCAGCACGTGCCATGGCAAAAATGTTCCAGTTGGCCTTGCCGGCGGCCGGTTCCAGGTATTTACCCGTCCGCCCGCTGATATAAAGAATATCTCCCTTGTTATTGACCAGCACGGCCGGGGGGGAAAAGCGCTGCAGGAGCAACTGGTCCGCAAATGATTGGAGATTGGTTGCAGGTTTCAACATATTTAACTCCTTGGAAACTCCCTGTAGGGTATGGACAAAAAAGGACGGAAACGCAGCCGGTTCAGCCTGCAGGACAGATTCAAGTTTACGGAAAAGCCGCGACTTGACGTCGAGCGGAGTAAAGAGATCGGTGAACGTGCTGATGGTCTCTGAATTTCCCAGAAACAAAACGCCGTCCGGGTTCAGGGTGTAGTGAAAGAGTGGCAGGAGTTTTTTCTGAAGTTCCTGCGTAAGATAGATTAAAAGATTGCGGCAGACAAGAATGTCCAGTTTGGTAAAGGGCGGATCCATGATGACATTCTGCGTTGCGAAAGTCACCATATCCCGGATCTCCTTGACAATCCGGTATCCGCCATCTTCTTTGATAAAAAACCGCTTCAGGCGCTCGGGCGATACGTCGGCGGCGATATTGGCCGGATAGAATCCCTGCCTCGCCTTGTCGATCGTTTCCCGGTCCAGATCGGTGGCAAAGATATGCAGGGTAATATTTTTCGCAGGCTTGACCTGTTCGACGGCCTCTTTGAACACCATGGCCAGCGAATAGGCTTCTTCTCCGGTCGAACAGCCCGCCGACCAGGCTCTGAGCACCGGGCGGGCCGCGCTGGTTTTAAGAAGCGCCGGAATGACCTTTTGCCGCAGATGTTCCCATGCCGTCACGTTGCGGAAAAAGCTTGTCACGCCGATCAGGAGTTCCTTGAAGAGGAGTTCCACTTCCTGCGGATTCTCCTGCAGGTAACGGACGTAATCCGCGATCCGGCTGATCTGGTGAATGTTCATGCGCCGTTCGATCCGGCGGTAGACGGTGCTTTTCTTGTAGAGAGAAAAGTCGTGGCCGGTCTTGGACCGAAGCAGGATGAGAACTTTCTCCAGTGCGCTTTGATCCTTCTCCTCCAGGGGTAAGTTCGTTCTGGCGATGACAAGGGAGTGTCTCAGATAGTCGATAATTTTTCCGGGCAAATCCACCGCCGGAGCGACGAGGTCGGCAAGCCCCGCCGCAATGGCGCTTTTGGGCATACTGTCGAACTTGGCCGAGGCGGGGTCCTGTACCAGCGTCACGCCCATCTTTTCCTTGATGGCCTTGAGTCCCATCGTACCGTCCGAGCCCATGCCGGAAAGGATGACGCCGATGCTGCTCTCCTGCCGGTCTTCCGCGAGTGAGCGCAGGAAAAAGTCGATCGGGAGACGCAGGCCGCGGGGGGTCGAAGGCGTAAACAGATGCAGCACGCCGTGGAGAATGGACATGTCTTTGTTTGGCGGGATCACATAGACACAGTTCGGTTTAATCCGCATGCGATCTTTGACTTGAAAAACATTCATTGAGGTGGCGCGCCCGAGGAGTTCGTGCATGATTCCCTTATGGGTCGGGTCCAGATGTTGGACAATGACAAAGGCCATGCCGCTTGACTCAGGGACTTTGCGCAGAAACTGCTCGAGGGCTTCCAGCCCGCCGGCTGAAGCGCCGATGCCGACAATAGGAAAGGTCACTCTCTCCGGCTTGGCCGGTGTATCTTTCAGCAGGCCGGGATTTTTTTTCTGCACTCTTATTGCCGAAGATAACGTTGTTAACTTACCCGCCCTGCTTTTCAGGGCAGGGGGAGCTTTGTCCCTTTTTTTCCGGTTGTTTTCTTGTTTTGCTCGTTTTTTCATGGGGATAGATATATCACAACTTTCTGAAACAGGGCAATCTCATTCTTGCGATTCCGGCCTTGTTATCCCGAGTTTATGCATCCTCGCGCGTAAGGTACTGGCGTGGATTCCCAGGATTGCGGCGGCCCCGTCATGGCCCTCAATACGCCATCCGGTTTCTTCAAGGATTTTCATAATCTGGTTTCGCTCTGTTTCTTCCAGGGTTCTCACGGCTGTGGAAATGGGCGGGGCTGAAATCTTTAATTTATCTACCAGTTGTAAAACCGGGCCGGGACTCAGGATGACAGCCCGTTCTATGATGCTTTCCAGTTCCCGAACGTTGCCGGGCCATGGGTAATCCTGCAGTGTTTGCATCGTCTCCTTCGAGATCGACGTGATCTGTTTTCCCAGTTTTCTGGAAAACCGCTCGATGAAGGATCCAACCAACAGCGGGATGTCATCTTTTCGCTGTCTGAGCGGCGGAACCA
>JBDKUG010000356.1:0-3914 GCA_039679815.1 Smithella sp. | reverse complement strand
CGCTTTACCTTTCTCCGTTACTTTTCCCTACCCGGCCATATCATGCTTTATTGAAGGACGATAAACTCCAAAGTGATGATCTCAACAATCCGTTAAATGACTCCATAAAAGCCAGAGACATGTTTTATGATGAATGCGCCGTCTTTCATAAAACGGATGATTCTCTGAAAAAAATATTTTACTTGCTGTTGCATGACAAAAAGGAGTTTCTGCCTTTCTTTCGCTTTATCGGTTATGAAGCTCAGGGCACGGATACGGCAAAACTCACACAAGAGAGGTTTTCCGGCCAGATTTGCGAGCATGCAAACCTGTGGAAATATCTCTCGGAGCGGCCTGTTGAATCAGCATATTGCCTGGCTCTCATTCATTGCGGCAACCGCTATTCCATTACACCCCGCTGGGTCTTGAAAAACTATCCCGCAGTGGAACACATGATGAATGTCCTGCGGAATAAACCCTGTTTGACGGGATGCTTATACTGCAATGAGGCTCTGGACATCCACAAAGGGTTAAAGCGGTTTTTTGGTTTTGATTCTTACCGGACTTATGCGGATGAACCATTGCAGGAAAGGGCGGTTCAGGCAGCCGTCGATAATAAATCCCTGCTGGCCGTATTTCCTACCGGAGGCGGCAAGTCTCTCACTTTTCAGATTCCTGCCCTGATGAGTGCCGCAGCCACAAAAGGGCTGACGGTTGTCATTTCCCCTCTTCAATCATTGATGAAAGATCAGGTCGATAACCTGGAAAAAGCCGGTATTTCGGATGCCGTCACCATTAACGGGATGCTCGACCCCATTGAAAGAGCTAAATCCTTCGAACGGGTCGAAGACGGGTCCGCTGCCATCCTTTATATCTCTCCCGAGTCGTTGAGATCCGTTACGATTGAGCGGTTGCTTTTAGGGAGAAAGATTGTCCGGTTCGTCATCGACGAAGCGCATTGTTTTTCTGCGTGGGGGCAGGATTTCAGGGTGGATTATCTTTACATTGGTGATTTTATCAAATCCATTCAGGAAAAGAAAAACCTTGAAGACGGGATTCCCGTTTCGTGCTTTACGGCCACGGCCAAACCGAAGGTCATAGAAGACATTGTTGATTATTTCCGTGAGAAATTGTCGCTCAACCTGGAAGTCCTGTTGTCACAAGCGTCACGAACCAATCTTCACTACAAGGTTTTTGAAAAAGAGGGCGATGAAGAAAAATACAATACGCTAAGAGCGCTAATCGAAGAAAAGAAATGTCCGACAATCGTTTATGTGTCCAGAACGCGAAGAGCCTATCAGCTGGCCGAAAGATTAACTCAAGATGGCCTGCTGGCCAAGCCTTATCACGGCAAAATGAACGTACAGGAAAAAGCCCTTAATCAAGACGCGTTTATTGCGGGTGAAGTCGATGTCATGGTGGCCACTTCGGCATTTGGGATGGGTGTTGATAAAAAAGATGTAGGCAGGGTCATTCATTACGATATAGCCGATTCTCTGGAAAACTATATTCAGGAAGCGGGGCGGGCGGGACGCGACGATAATATCTCGGCGGAATGCCTGGTATTGTTTAATGATGAAGACTTGAGCAAACACTTCATTTTACTTAACCAGACCAAACTGAATATCAAGGAAATCCAGCAGGTCTGGAAGGCCGTCAAAAGCATAACCCAACTCCGTTCCTCCGTTTCTAATTCGGCGTTGGAGATTGCGCGAAAAGCAGGTTGGGACGACAATGTTGCTGAAATCGAAACCAGGGTGAAAACAGCCATCGCCGCCCTGGAAGAGTCGGGTTATCTGAAGCGAGGGCAAAACATGCCTCGCGTTTATGCCAACAGCATTCTGACGAAAACCGCCCAGGAAGCCATTGATAAAATAAACGCATCAGAAGCACTTGGCGAAAATCAAAAAATAAAAGCCATCCGTATTATCAGGACGTTGTTTTCAAGTAAAAACCGAAGACACTCAAACGACGAGGTTGCGGAATCACGCATCGATTATATTTCCGATAATTTGGGTATTGTTAAAGAAGATGTCATTGCCGCCGTAAACCAGCTTCGTGAATTAAAGATCCTGGCAGACACTAAAGATCTGACCGCCTTTATCCGGAAAGGAGAAAGTAAAAATAATTCTTTAAAAATTATTGAAGCCTACAGCCGGATCGAAGACTCTCTTTTGTCGTTTCTTGAAGATGATGAAAAGACTTATCAACTCAAGGAACTTAATGAATCGGTCCAGGAAAAGGGGTGTGATGACGTAGCGCCCAATAAGATTAAAACCATCTTGAATTTCTGGGCGATAAAGAATTGGATAAAAAGACATATCCCGGTATATTCCAGAAATCATATCGCTATTCAATTTATTCAACCAAAAATAACACTCAAAGATAAATTGGAGAAGCGGCATAATCTTGCGCGTTTCATCGTAGATTATCTCTTTGAAAAAAGTAAACTCGAACCGGAAAACGAACCAGCGGAAAAAGAAGAAGCATTGATCGAATTCTCAGTCCATGAATTGAAAGACGAATATGAAAAGCATTCGGCGCTGTTTAAAGTAACTATCTCTATAGATGATATTGAAGATACGCTTTTTTATCTGTCGAGAATCGAAGCCATTAAGATTGAAGGTGGATTTCTGGTGGTTTACAACCAGTTGACCATCAACCGGCTGGAGCAAGATAATAAGAGAAGGTATAAGGCTGAGGATTATCGAAAACTTGCTCAGTTTTATGAAAACAAGGTTCAGCAAATTCACATTGTCGGCGAGTATGCCCGAAAAATGCTTGAGGATTACAAAAGTGCTTTGCAGTTTGTGGAAGATTACTTCCGGTTGAACTACCATTCATTCCTGAATAAGTACTTCAAGGGAAGTCATCTCAATGAGATCAAGCGGAACATCACGCCTGCTAAATTCAGACAACTGTTCGGCGAACTGACGCCGACACAACTGAATATCATCAAGGACAATCAAGCAAAGTTCATTGCAGTTGCCGCCGGGCCGGGCAGCGGAAAAACGAAGGTGCTGGTTCATAAACTGGCTTCCCTGCTGTTGATGGAAGATGTGAAGCACGAGCAGCTTTTAATGCTGACTTTTTCAAGAGCGGCGGCAACCGAATTTAAAAAAAGGCTTCTGTCTCTCATTGGCAATGCCGCCCTCTATATTGAAATAAAAACCTTTCACTCTTACTGCTTTGATTTGTTGGGCAAGGTGGGCAGCCTGGAAAAATCTGATGCCATTCTCAAAAAAACCGTTGAAAAAATAAAGAACGGAGAGGTCGAGGCCGGCCGGATTACCAAAACCGTTCTGGTTATAGATGAAGCACAGGACATGGATGCAGACGAGTTTGCCTTGATAGATGCACTGATGGAGCACAACGAAGACATGCGAGTCATTGCCGTTGGCGACGACGACCAGAATATTTTTGAATTCCGTGGCGCCAGCGCGAAATATTTAGATAAGTTTATTCGGGAAAAGCAGGCGGTCAAATACGAGCTGGTTGAAAATTTCAGGAGCAAAAATAATCTGGTCGAATTTACCAATGCCTTTGCAAGAACCATTCGCCATCGCTTAAAAACCACACCTGTCGTTGCCAGACAACGAGATAACGGAATGATAAAACTGGTAAAAGGTCAGAATGATGAGCTAATAACGCCACTGGTGGAAGATCTTCTTGCAACGGATCTTTCCGGAACGACTTGCATTTTGACTAGAACTAATGAGGAAGCGCTACAGATTGCCGGGTGTCTAAATCATAAGGGCATGCCGGCAAAGCTGGTTCAAACCAATGACGGCTTCAGCTTATTTAATCTTCGGGAGGTCCGGTTTTTCTTAAACCGGTTAAATCTTGCTGATGATATTTTTATTATTGGCGACGATGTCTGGGAACAGGCGAAAAGAGATTTAATCAATGCATTTGCAAGAAGTACAAAATTGGAT
>JBDKUG010000076.1:0-5267 GCA_039679815.1 Smithella sp. | reverse complement strand
AACGGGTCGGTAAAGAACGTTCGTATAATATGCGGTGATCGAGCATAGAGGGATGGTAGAAAAGCAGTGCTTAGACCAAAAAATAATGCAATGCCGACCACAAAGGTTTTATGCGAGTCCCACGTTTCGTTTAGCATCTGTTCCAAGCCGGCGCAAATCATACAACATCCGCTGAAAATGAGCGCGGCACCCAGAACAGGTTTTGGCATATGGGCAAGGGCATTTGTCAGCAAGGGGAAAAATGCAAGTACAATAAAGATCGCTCCCGCTACAATGCTGATCCATCTGCTAAGCATTTTAGTAGCGCCCGCCAGGCCTATATTGCTTGAGGAGGTATCGACCGCCATGGAACCGAGTAGTCCCGATAACGCGGTCGCCATGCCGTCAGCTACGATACCGTTGCGGATAGGCACGTAATTAACCCTGTCAAGTTCAGGTTCCGAGAACTTCTGTGCGGCCAAAAGATTACCAAATGTTTTCAAAGTGCTTCCGATTGCGATCACAATTAATGGAAGAATGAGATCCAGGCGCAGCGTGATCGGATTCAAGAGCGTGCCGAATTGGGGCAGGGCAAAAAGCGGCGTATTCTTGAGGAGCAAAAGGTTATGCCAATACTCGGCGGCAACTATCAGAGCCAGGATCCACCCTGAGAACATCCCGATGATCAGGCAATAGATCTTAACAAATCCCTTCCCCCACAAATTGCAGAAAATCATTATTAATAATGACACGGCGCCAATTAAAATGTCCGTGTTGGATATGGCGTCCCCCAGAAGAGTAAGGCCAAAAAATGATGTTATTGAAATCGAAATAATGCTAATTCCGACAAGAGCAACAACAAGCCCGACAACGTATATCGGGAATACGCTTTTAAGCTTTTGAATCACCGGCGCAAGTGACATCTCGACCAAACCGGCCAGAATGATAATGCCGCGCATCAGGGGCAAACCGCCGACCCACGCGGCTGAAAGCGAAAGGCTCAGGTAGGAGGGGCCGCAGAGATTTGGGCATAGGTAGCCGGAACCCAGATAAGGCAATCGCAAAGCCTGTATAATCGAGCCAATACCCGAAGCGAGCATTGAAAAGGTTATCAGGGTAGCTGTAAACTCCGGCGTTTCGTTGATTTGACCGGCAAAAATCACCGGTATGCCGACAGCGACGATCATTATGAGAACATGTTGAAATGCCGACAGCAACAAATGCCCCAGCGGGGGTACTTCATTTACGGAATACTCGTAATGTCTGTTGTCTGCCATTCGCAGCCTCAATTATCCTGGTGGTTGGGGAAGGTCGGTTATCGCGCCAACATAGATTTCCTGGCCGCCCATATATGTTTTGCGCAAGTATAAGGCCTTCTTGATAAGTATCCTTTCGTATCGGTTCCTGGCCAGAAAGACCTCCCAAACTGTCTCTCTATCGTCTTTTAGTCTGAGGAGCGCCTTCTCGAATGGTTTATGACCCGTCTCATCGACACAATCCAGCAATTTCAAATCGGTAAGACAATCACCCATCACAGGTGATATGAGCAGCTTTCCGGTCCGGGTGAAAACAAACACTTTCACATCTCGAAAATTGTATTGAGAGACAGGATCTTCTATCTCGGAAAGCGCGGATTGACCTTTTTCCTTAATTAATTGAGCGGCGTTATCGACCATAATTCTAATAACTTCTTTTTCTTCATGGGGATACTTCAAACCGCCGCCAACGAATAACACTATGCCCTCGGGGGTTGTAACTTTGAAATGACAGGACGATTTAGGAACGGGATAGAATTTGCCCGGCTCCCACCAGGAATAATGGACCCAGGCGTGTGGATTGTCTGCATCACCCAATGCGGCAATCACGCTCTGTATCGGTTTTTTGCCGTTTTTATCGGTGAGATTCCAAAGGTTTTTACCTTCGAGATGCGGCATCCCCGCGTGATAGATGCTTGTTCCCTTTAGATCGTAGATGTAAAGATAGCGATCGGGTGTAAGATAGAGTTTGCGATTCTCACGGAAATACTTCAGACTTTTCAAACCATCCTTCTCAAGTATCAACGAAGCATCATAAACAAACTTGACAAGATCTTTTGTGTCGCGGTATTGATAAGCGCTAAGATCGAGATCGTCATACCTGCTTTCACAGCCTGAAATAAATATAGAGAGAAGTACCAATAATGTTGAGAAAGCGATGATCTTGTACGATCGAATTAATCTACTCATATTCATCAAAGAAAATTTATAGACGTAAGCGCCGGGCTTTTTTGCTCACAGCAGTCATCAAATCTGTTCTCTATCCTTGTTTGAATGCAAAATATCACTAACCAAAACATTGTTGCAAGCATATTCATGATGAATTGTTCCTGACAGAGCGTTGTTTACCCGTGGTTGCCTGACAGGAGCGATGAGGGGCTACTCCAGGCTGCAACTGCGGAACAAGAATGTGAGTATATGGAGCTCGTTGTCTTTTGTCGGAAACAGTCGTGCCCTGCAGGCAAAACCCTGCATTATCCGGCCGCGATATGTAGTGAAAAACCTGCGATTCGGTCCACAGTAACAGAGACTTAATTTCAATTGTGTATTAATTTCTGATATATAGCGTGGTGCCTGCCGAAGGCATGCCAATTGCTTGTTATGTAGATATTCGGGATGCTGCCGAATCGAAAGTTGTTGCCGTTAAAAGGATTAGATTTATGCGCAAGCTTTTTGCAGGAATTGGAACGTTTCTTTTACTTATGGCGGTCTTTGCGCTGCATAGCCAGGCAGCCATGAAGACACTGTCGGTTCCGGCAGTGGACCAGGACTGGATGGCGGCAAAGACCGGTTATAATTATAACTGCGGTCCCGTCAGTGCTACCGAGGTTATGGCATACTGGGCGCTTCATGGATTTCCGAATCTCATGTCCGCACCGCCCACGGGGCAAATTCCGGATACATCAGCACAAATAGTCAGCCTTTTCCGCAACATGGTCACATACACGACATATGATGACAGCGGATATATATACACTGAACCCGAACCGCAGTTGACTGCGGAACTAAGAGCATACCTGACCCTGAAGGGATATAGCGGGACAGTCGAACTGGCAGGGTTCGGCAAGGTCACATTTGCCAGGTTAAAAAGCGAGATCGATGCGGGAAGGCCTGTCATGCTCCTTGTGCATGCCTGGGATCACTGGATGGTTGTCAAGGGATATGATGACGCGTCACAGCAGTTGCGGGTCCTCTGGGGCCATGATACCAATAATGATCTGGTCTTTGAGAGAACCGTCAGTTTCAGCAGTATAAATGCCGCCGATACTAATCCTGACACCGGCACCAACGCAGTATATATACGAGTCGGCAGCAGCAGCGAATGTACATATACTATCTCACCCACAAGCGCAACCATCGGTTCGAGCGGCGGTACGGGCAGAATTTCGGTATCGGCACCAGCCGGATGTCCATGGAGCGCATCAACCGGAGCATCATGGGCCGTTATAACATCGGGGGCAAGCGGGTCAGGCAACGGGACCGTCACATGTTCAATCCAGGCGAATACAGGGCCGGCGAGAACTGTAGCTTTTTCTGTAGCCGGAAGAGTATTTTCGCTCACCCAGAGCGGTACGACATCCGGTACCGTTACGACACCCGCCACGACTGCGAAATACACCCTTACTATCACGAAACAGGGGACGGGTTCCGGAACTGTCACGGTCAATCCGGCAGGACCGACGTACTCTTACGGTACACGGGTAACATTGAAGGCCGTACCTGATTGGAATTCTGTTTTTGCCGGATGGTCGGGAGCCTGCTCGGGCACACAGACAACCTGTTCCGGTACAATGACGCGTAACGTCAGCGTAACGGCCAACTTCAGAAAGAGGTATTGATGTTTCGTGTTGCATATGAGGTCTTCCTGGCGTAACCTGGTCTTGAAATGCGGGATTTGCCTGTCCTGTCCCCTCAAAGAGGCTTATGAAACTCCTCGAAGTGTATAATGCACCGTGGGCTCATCAGGGCCTTGACCATCTCTCAATAAGCATTGATTATTAACACCCCATATAATAGTATTTGAGTTGTTTGACTGGTCCGTCCAAGTCGTAAAACCCGTTCCAAAAAGAGTGATGTTATCCATAAGCATGTAAGTGCTTCAAGAAGATCAAAAACAACACTTATACTGAGAGGACTCTGAATGTCAGATATCATTCAAGGCGGATACTTCGATAACGGTCTGAGCGGTTGGCATGTAGTTTCCGGCCAGGTTTTCGTCAATTATACACCCGTGCCGGCGGATTCGATCCTCGCGAGCGATGTCGAGATAAACGGAAAGCCCGTTGTCCCGTTGGGGGGCGATTACTGGCATGTTCCCTATCCGGTCGCCGAGAGCGGTACACACCTTTTACGCGTATCCTCTGCGTCACTGGAAGTCCTCGACTCCGACGTTTTCCCAATCCGGCTGCCCTATCTTGCGTTTTGCCTGGGCGGCAGCGCGACAAGGCTCGTCGCTCTCGAACTTCGCGTCCCTGAGGCCAGCGCCAAAATCAGTGGTTTCCCGGCTTTGGATCAGCCCGATGCCGATGGTTTCGTGGCCGTTCGGATCCAAAATCCTTCCGGATCTGATGTGCTCCGCCAATACACCTGGAATCTGGCTGGTGCACGGCGCAACATTGGTCTTCTCAGATCAAAGGCCAAGGTGCGCCTGAGGATTAACGGGAGCCTCAGGGGAAATCGCCCTCTGCGGCTTGCGGCCGGCAAAATTCGTCTGCTGTCCGATCCACCCCCTCCGTACCATCTGCCTCTATGGGGCTGGGCCGATTTTCACTGTCACCCTATGGCCCAGGCGGGGTTCGGGGGCTTTCTTGCCGGGCACATGCACGGGCCGGTCGAAGACCTTGGTTCCTGCCTCCAAAAGCATGGATGGAAACACTCCAATCCCAGCCATCCCATGGGCCTGGCGCTCAATGCGGGAAACCGTAATGATGGCTCGCTGTCCGTGCCGGGGTGGACCATGGGCACGCCTCAACCCGGCGACGAGTTCGGATTCCAGGGTTGGCCTAAATTTGATGACCTGATCCATATCAAGACACACCAGGACTGGATCCGGCGTGCATACGACGGTGGTTTGCGGCTGATGGTTGCGCTCGTGGTGCACAATGAGCTGCTGGCCAGCATCGCGCAGTATCCCGTTTCGCCGCAGAGCGACCGCGATACGATCGAGCCGCAGATCCAGATGCTGAAAGAGTTCGTCGTACACAACAAGGATTGGTGCGGCCTCGCCAGAACCCCTGCCGAGGCGCGCGCCCT
>JBDKUG010000135.1:0-4795 GCA_039679815.1 Smithella sp. | reverse complement strand
GATGAAACATAACAGGAGCGGTATTTAACTTTTTCTCTTGCCGGCTCTTTTTTTATCTCAGCAACATCGACAATAAAAGGGGAGAGAAATACAAAGCGGACAGGACAAGAACTAAAGCGCCGATCCTGGAAATCCATTTGTCGATCTTTACAATCATCAGGTCCCAGTCTGTTTCCTGCGCCTGGCGCATCATGGTCCCGAATAATTCCCGATCCGGCATCGCCGGCGGATGCTCGCCAATGGAGACAGACAATGAAGAAACACCGCTTGTGGTTTGCATAACCTTTGCTCCCTGTTTTCTGATCCGGGTTACATCAGATATTTTCTGACGGAGGCGGTGATCACGCCGCCTATTTTGAGTTCGTCTTTAGGATAAATCGCAGGATAGGCCGGATTGGCCGCTTCCAGAACAACGTCTTTGCCACGCCGGCGGAGATATTTCATGGTCCACTGGCCATCGACTTCGGCCAGAACAATATCCCCGTTTTTGGGATGACGATCCCGCTCGACCACGACCAGATCGCCATCCATGATGCCGGCGCCGGTCATGGAGTCGCCGGTGACCCGCAGCAAAAAAGACGAATCGGGTTTGGTCACAAGGTAGGCATCCATGGACAAAACGTCGTGTGCACATTCTTCGGCGGATGCGGGAAGACCGGCGGCAACATTGCCGACCAGGGGAATGCCGAAGGAAAGCCCCGACAGCTTAAGAAACCCCTGCGCGTCTTTTTCCAGAATGCCTTTTTCGATGAGCTTTTCAATCCAGTAAAACACGACGCTTTTCGAACGCACCTCAAAGAGGTCCATCATCTCGGCATAGGTGGGCATGCGTTGCGAGTTGCGGTAAAAAGCAACCAGACTCTGTTCAATTGATTTTATATCACGCGTCTTTTTCATGGTTCCCTCTATATAGAACGTACGTTCTATTGTCAAGCATTTTTTTGCCCCGTAATTTTATAGGGCCCCCGTGCCTTTACATATGTATTGAATTTTTGAGAAATTACGCTGTTAAATCAAAAAACAGGAAGGGTCTAAACCGTTTTTATAATCTTGTTTTAAGCATCTTCAGAATATGCTTTGCCAAGGAATCTTTAATCTCACTGGGCCGCGGAATCGGTTGAGACATTTTCGTTTCCGGATTCTGATACCAGTCGTGTCTGCCTCCATGACGGATAAACACGCAACCCATTTCCTCAATAGCACGGATTAAATCTCTATGCTTCATGCGACACGAAGCTCCCCGACATGAAGAACATTGGGAATTCTTCCGCTGGTTAATTCTTCGTAAATATCTTTCAGATTTTCTTTTAAATCATCAAGATTTTCAGACTGTGTCTTATAATCAGGAAATTCTTCAAGCCAGCCAATAATCATTTCCTCATCCTGATAATAGATAAATTTTTTGTTTTCCATTTAAATCACCTTTTCATTTACAGTCATTTTTCAAAATAAAAACTCTCGAATAGACGTTATCGTTCGCCGACTTATTTTGAGTTTTCATTTTCGCCCCATACGGTTATGCTGTCAAGTAATATTCAAGCGGTGTTACCGGGTCATGGTGTACTTCTGTTCATCTTTGGGGACATACCATTTGATGACATTATGGCCGATGCCGACAGGCGCCGGCTCCACACCACGAATGCGGTTGGAGATCATGATTAAATCGTCGGGAACGTATAAAAACGTGTAGGGCTGATCTTCCGCCAGGATTTCCTGAAAGCGGTCATAATATTTTTTGCGCTCGGTCTGATTGAAGGTGCTTCGTCCTTTCTCCAGCATCTCGTCGGCTTCAGGATTCCCGTAGGAAACAAAGTTGAGCTCTTCCGGAGCGGTTTTGCTCGAATGCCAGACGTCATAGGCATCGGGATCGGGTGGAATCGTCCAGCCCAGGATAACCGCGTCAAAGCGGCGCTTGTTGATGAAATCCGTCACAAATGCCGACCATTCCAGAATGCGGATTTTCGCCTTGATGCCGACTTCCGCAAGTTGCCGCTGAATGATTTCCGCGCATTTCTGCCGCGTTTCATTGCCCTGATTCGTCAGGATTTCAAATTCAAAAGGTTTGCCGTCTTTCTCCAGCATACCGTCGCCGTTTTGATCCGCAAAACCCGCCTGTTTGAGCAGTTCGCGCGCTCTGGCCGGGTCGTAAGCATAGGTCTTTACCTTGTCGTTATACGCCCACGTACCGGGTTTATAAGGCCCCGTCGCGGGTTTGCCCAGGCCCAGCAAGACCCCGCTGACGATTTCATCTTTTTTTATCGCATAGGAGATGGCCTGCCGCACGCGCTTATCAGAAAAAAGAGGATTCTTCAGATTATACCCCAGATAGGTGTAGGCAAAAGACAGATATCTGTATTTATTGAAGTTTTTTCTAAACAGGTTGTTCTCAGTCTGCCTGGTGTATTGCAGCGGCGTCAGCCCCATCATGCCGATATTCTGCGCGCGCAACTCCAGAAACATGGTGGCGGTATCGGGAATAATGCGTGTGACCCGGCCGTCCAGATAGGGGCGACCTTCAAAATAATTTTCATTGGAAACAAGAACAATTTTCTGGCCAGCCACCCATTCTTTGAATTTGTATGGCCCGGTGCCGACGGGATGGCGCGAAAGAGGACTTTGCGTGATATCTTTTCCGGCCAGCAGATGTCTGGGCAAAATAGCGGCGCCCCAACTAATCAGCGCGGGAGCAAAGGGCTTGTCATAGGTCACGCGGAAGGTAAAATCATCGAGTGCCTCCGCCTTCCTGACTTTCATGAAATCTCCCGCATACGCAGTCGGCGTTTTGGGATCGGTGGTGACTTGATAGGTATAGAGCACATCGGCGGAAGTAAAGGGTTTGCCGTCGTGCCATTGGACGCCTTTGCGCAAATGGAACGTAATCACCAAACCATTTGCCGAAATCTCCCAAGACTCGGCCAGATCGCCAATAATATTCATGTTTTTGTCGTATTTGACCAAGCCGTTAAAAACCATTCCGCCAACGGCATGCGACGCCGAATCAGAAGCCAGAAGCGGGATCAGATTGCTGGCGTCTCCGATATCGCCGCGCACCAGGATGTCACCGTAGGCGGGCGGCTTGTCCGCTTTCGGGCGAACGGTATCGGTCTCATGTGATCGATCGCACGAAATCATTGACAAAATGATCCATAACACCATAAAGAAAATCAAGAATCTGCGCATGGCGATTTACATAGCCCAGGCAAACCACGTTTGCAATATGATTTTTTTCCATTCCTGGTGTTTATATCAAACCGGCATTGCCATTTTATCCGATCATAACAGGAGTATTTCATACAAAACAACGGGGGGACTCATCCAATAGAAGATTGAGTCCCCCCTCTTGTTTATCTGTTCCGGCTCCGGATCAAACGAAACCATTAATCAGTTGTGTATTTATTCGGCCTCGCTTTTCCCTTTGCAGCGGTCCAGTTTTTCATCCATCCACGGCAGAACTTTTTCCGCCGGAATATCCCAGGACTGTCCGCACAGACAACTGCCCTTCACCCAATAATAAGGCGGCATGTTCATGGAAACGTTCTGCTTTTCCGGCTCCACGAATTCGCAGACACGGAATCCCTGAATGGCTTTGTGATCGCAGGCGCGCATCTTGACCACGCGGCCGGAAACGAACTGGTAGGAGTCGCCTTCAAAAACGGGAATGATCTTTTCCGCGTCGGTGCTGCCGGCCCTCTCGATAACACTATACAGCCAATACATCTGCTGTGTCCAGAAACCATAGGTTCCCCAAGGGTACTCAAACGTAGCACTGTTAAAAGGCGATACGTTAAACTTTTTCCATTCATTTCTCCAGACCGTGTAGTATTTCTTCATTCCCGCATTGCTGAACTGCGGACCGGCCAATTCAAAGTGTTTAATGTTCATCAGACCCTTGGTCCCTTCGACACCAATTTCCGCCAGCATGTTCGGTTCGTCCATGAAGACATTGGCAAAGGAAATCTTGATGCCCATTTGCCTTGACTGTTTCAGCACGTTTGCCGCATCGGGCGACCAGTCTCCTGTCCAAATAACTTCTGCGCCGGAGGCTTTGATCTTCGTCAGATAGGGGGCAAAATCCGTAAGGAAAAGTTTATGATAATCTTCACCCACAATTTCCGCTCCCGGATAGTATTCTTTCAAACCCTTTTTGAACCCATCGGCCAGATCGCGGCCAAAGGAATAATCCTGACACAAAATGTAAAATTTCTTTTCTTTCTTGCGGATCTGACCATAAAAATAAGCCATGCCGCGTCCTACCGCCTCGGTCGAATCGGATGTCATGAAGGCGTAACGGGAGAAATTGGTTGCATCCTGAAGATCATCCGATAAAGCCCCTATGTTCAGAGCGATGACTTTGTACTTGTTCGCCACTTCGTTGGCAATCTTCATGACGTTGCTGCCCGATGTTCCAATCAGGACATGCACCTTTTCCTGAAGAACCATCCGTTCGCAGGTTTTCTTGGCAACATCGGGTTTGGACTGGCTGTCGGCCTTGAACAGCGCAATCTTTTTCTTCTTGCCGTCCACCAGAATGCCGCCGCGAGCATTGATGTCGTAAGCGACAAAAGTAGCGCACAGCCAAGCCATTTGACCGTTGATCGCGCCGGGACCCGAATGAGGCCAGACAATCGCAACACGGATCGTGTCGCCTTTGGGGTTCACCCAGTTAGCCGGATCCCAGCCGTTCATATTGCCCATCTTGTTCGCGTCAAAAGCGGCTTTTGCCGCCGGGACGACTTTATGTTTGGCGGCTTTTGAGCCCCTCTTGTCTTTCGCCGCCAAAGCCTGCGACAAGGCA
>JBDKUG010000152.1:0-6129 GCA_039679815.1 Smithella sp. | reverse complement strand
CTGCTTAAAGGGACCTCGGAAAAGCTTTGATATTACGTTTTTCATAAAAGATTGTTGGCAAAATTTCTTCTTCCGGAATGAATTGTCATAATCAGTCCATAAAGGTGAAAAATGAACCAAGAGGAAGCAAGGGAATTCGCATCAAGGTGGCTGCCTGCCTGGACGGGGAATGATCCCGAAAAACTGGCCGGCTTTTATTCAGATGACTGCTTTTACCTTGATCCGGCAATCCCGTCTGGCGTGAAAGGGAAAACAGAGCTTCTTTTGTATTTCAAAAAGCTGCTTTCCCAAAATCCGGATTGGATATGGACACAGATTGAGCCGATTCCCATGGAAGACGGGTTTCTGAATAAATGGCTGGCCAAAATCCCCGTCGGACGGAAATTTATTGAATGCATTGGTGTCTGCTTTGTGCAATTCGACAGTCAGGGGAAAATCAGGCGGAATGAAGTCTATTTTGACCGAAGCGCACTGATTTCGGAAATCTACAAATACAATAAAACAAAATAATTGCCTGCCGCAATTTATGCCGGTTTCCGGCCGCATCAATCATCGTAATTATAATATTCCTGATTATAATATTCCCGATCATATTCCTGCACAGGACCGGGCACCTGATTTCCTTTCGAGTACATGCACTGTGCGTAAGCATCGTCATAAATCATTTGCAGCTGCTGGCTGGAATAAGCTGATGCGGTGGCCCCATGGGCGGCTCCCGCGGCTGTTCCGATGCCTGCCCCCAGCGCGGCTCCATGTGCCGCGTGCCAACCTGAGCTTCTGTGTCCGTGTTCCCATGACGCACCGGTGAGAGCGCCGATGCCGGCTCCTATCGCGCCTCCAATAATACCATATAAAACGGCATTAGCATTGATTCTGTCCACGGCTTCCTGTCCGCCGATTTTCTGAAACGCCCATGACTGGCATTCTTCCGATTCTGTCTGGAATTTCGCGAACGGTTTTCCGGGAGCGGGCATTACCTGAATTGTTGGCCCGAGGGGTGCGGTTGCGCACCCTGTAAAAAGCAATAAAACAGTTACGATAAAACTCACCACGTTCAAGAATCTCATATTTTTCTTCATGATCATCCTTCTATAATCTGAAATTATTTAATTAACTAAATACCCCACTTAGAGAGCTTTGCATAATTACCTCCGTGTCATTTCGAGGAGCAAAGCGACGGGAAATCTTTCTTTTATATTGTGTTGTTAAAAGATTTCTCCCTTCGGTCGAAATGGCAATTCAATCATTGTGCAAAGGTTTCACTTAGTCGTCACACCCGCTCAACAAAATCTTTTCATTATTATTTTAATGCCGTCGTCTGTTAATGTCAAGAAATGGATAAGAATCATTGAATGAAAACGGTTGACAGGGTATATGATTGATACGGAAAAATGAGTAAGCCCCTTGACTTTCAACCACTCAAACTTATTGAGTTATATTTGATTGACTTAAAAAACTTGTCTCCTTATACTCGATAAGAACACAGTCAGATATAAAGGACTCCGGCATGAAACAGGAAAGGCTATGGACAAAGGATTTTGTCACGGTTTCTGTCATTAATTTTTTAGTGTTTTCAACGCACTTCCTTTTGATGGTCACGATTGCTTCTTATGCCGTGAATAAATTCCACGCTTCCACCAATATGGCAGGACTCGTTGCAGGCATTTTTATTATCGGAGCCCTGATCGGCCGACTGGGAACCGGACGCATCATTGAAACGGTCGGCAGCAGCAAAGTGCTGAAGTTCGGTACGGTATTTTTTATTATCACATCCGCCTTGTATTTTGCCGCAGTCAATTTGCCACTGTTGATTGGCGTCAGACTGCTGCACGGGATCATGTTTGGCGTGGCCAGCACCGCGACAGGAACCATTGTTGCCCGGATTATCCCCAACAGCAGGCGAGGGGAAGGCATCGGCTTTTACAGCATGGGGGCGATCCTGTCGGTGGCATTAGGTCCTTTTGTGGGGATGCTGTTAATTCACGGTACGGATTTCAAGATGATTTTCTTGCTTACGTCGGTTCTGGCTTCCGGCAGTTTTGTCCTATCGTTTTTTGTTGGCGAGACGGCCAGCCAATTATCCGTTCAGGATCGGGTAGGTTCCGGAGGGACTTTTCAGGTTTCCAATTTTCTCGAATTGAAAGCGATTCCGATTTCCATTGTAGTATTAATCATTAGTTTCAGTTATTCCGGCGTGCTGACTTTTGTATCATTATATTCCCGGGAAATTCGTCTGGAAGAAGCCGCAAGCTTTTACTTTCTTGTCTATGCTGTTACCGTTTTTTTCTCGAGGCCTTTTTCCGGACGTTTATTCGATGTCAGGGGGGCCAATTTTGTCGCCTATCCCTGCCTGATCATCTATGCGGCCGGCATGCTTTTATTCAGTCAAGCCATTAATGGATTTATGCTGCTTCTGGCGGGAGCGCTCATCGGGTTGGGTTATGGCAACTTCATATCCTGTGCTCAGGCCATATCCATAAAAGATGTTCCTCCTCATCGGCTGGGTCTGGCAACGGCCACCTTTTTTATTTTTGTGGATTTAGGATTTGGGATAGGACCGTATACCCTCGGTTCTCTGGTGCCGTTTACGGAATATCGCGGACTGTATGTGATGATGGCCGTTGTAATCCTGGCAACTGTTCCACTTTACTATGTTCTCCATGGAAGAGCGGCATCCTCGAAATAGACGGGGACAGATAGTTGTTATTTACATTCCGGCATCATTATGAAAGTGAATTATATAAATAGAAACGGGGAGGTGTGAAAATGAATCATTCTTTACCTTTTATAATAACCATCAGCCGCCAGCTGGGTTGCGGAGGAGCATACGTGGGGCATCAACTGGCAAAGAACCTGAATATTTTTTACGCGGACCGTGAAATCATTGGTCAGGCGGCCAGGCAGCTGTCGGTGCTGGAAGAGGACGTGAAAACACGTGAAGAAAAAACCCTCTCCTTCTGGCAGTCCTTCCTGCGGTCGCATGCAGTTACCCCGGACACTTATGTGCAGACGCGCACTTTGGCCCCGTCAGACTATGAGTTGTTTAAGACCGAAAGTGAAATCATCAGACGCATTGCACGGGAACGTTCAGCGGTTATTATCGGGCGGTGCGGCTCTTATGTCCTTCGCGACCATCCAAATCATGTCAGCCTGTTTCTGCACGGTGAAATTGAATTCCGTAAAAATCGCGTTGGGAAACTTTATGATGTGTCAGAAGAAACTGCCGGTAAAATGATTGCCCGTAATGATGAAGAAAGGGCCCGTTACAACCAGAAATTTACAGGCAGGGAATGGACAGATGCACGGCAGTATGACATGACGCTTGACATCAGCAAAACAGGCGTTGACGGGGCCGTGGCAGTCATTTTGAAATACGTGGAATTGATCCAGGAAAGCAAATGATCTCCGGGGCTATGGAGGATTCTTGCTGCAGTTTTTTCTTTATAAAGGAGAGTGCCATGTTGAGTCAACATAGAAATTTATCGAAGGTCCCGGCTGTTGCTGTTATCCTGCTTTTTGTTTTTTCCCTCACAGGTTGTACGGCTAATTCCCAGGTCGGCAAGAAAGTCAGCAAGGGCAACATGGTGGCGGTTGTTGGTGCTGCAGCGGCGGGTGCTGTCAGCGGTCTCGTGACGGGAGGACCCATCGGCGCCATTCAGGGCGGTATCACCGGGGCGACCTCCAGTGCCATCTCCAGCGCCACGGGGGTGGTCGCCGGTGTTATTGAGGACGGCGATTCAAAAGCGGTGAAAACCGGTCAGATAAAAGACATATCCACAAAACAAAAGGAACTTGCCGAGCTGGAAGCAAGAATCGGGAAAAGTAACTATGAGGCCACTCTGCTCCTTGCGGACTGTAATCACCGGCGGGCAATTGAAGTGGCCAATGGAGCTTTTGGGGAATCAAAGGATTCAACGCAGCGAACTTATGCTCTCCTCCTGCAGGCCATGGCGGCGGAAGAGATGGGGGACAAAACCATGGCCGCGTCCTTTTATCCAAAGATGATACAGGAGGGTCCTCAATACCGTAACATTGACCAGGCGAGATCAGACGCCCTGGAAGGAGTCCTGAAGATCCAGCATTTGCGCAGGGATCACGGCCTGCCGCCCCTTTGCCCCCCCTAGTGTACTGCATCATTATAATCTTGTCATATCGACCAGCGGGAGATATCTTTTTTATATGCCGGATTTATTAAGATTTCTCACTTCGTTCGAAATGACATTATTGTAACATTTTTACTAAAACACTACATTAGTGGTTACTTGAAAAAGTCAGCATTCTACATTCCGAAATGACAACTTATTTTTTGCAGATAGGCGCTAGATTTTCCTTTTGTCGACCACCCGGCTGCTTTTTCCTTCCGAGCGCTGAATGGTTTTGGGTTCCACAAGTTTGATCCTGGCGGTGATGCCCAGATAGTCTTTCATATCTTTGCGCATCCTGTTTTCCAGCTTTTGCAGGGTCTTGATTTCGTCAGCGCCGGTGAACTGTTTTTCGGACAATTCCACCTGCACTTCCAGCGTGTCAAGAGATCCTTCGCGGTCCACGATCAATTGATAATGCGGTTCGAGGCCTTCGATGCCTACAAGCACTGCTTCAATCTGCGAGGGAAAAACATTGACGCCGCGGATAATGAGCATGTCGTCACTGCGTCCCAGAACGCGTCCCATGCGACGGTGCGTCCGTCCGCAGCGGCAGGGAGTGGGATCAAGACGGCAAATATCGCGGGTCCGGTAACGGATCAGCGGAAAAGCTTCCTTGGTCAGCGTGGTGAATACAAGTTCGCCTTCCGAGCCGGCCGGAAGTGTCTCGCCGGTTTTCGGATCGATGGTTTCCACCAGAAAATGATCTTCATAGATATGCATGCCGTCGCGCACTTCGTCACATTCCATCGCCACGCCCGGTCCCATGATTTCGGACAGACCGTATATATTGAAAGCTTTGATGTTCAGCGCTTTTTCGATTTCGTCACGCATTTTTTCCGTCCAGGGTTCCGCGCCGAAAATTCCCACCCGAAGCGCCAGTTTCCGCATGTCCACTCCCATCGCTGTTCCCTGTTCGGAAAGGTTCAGCGCGTAGGATGGTGTGCAGCAGATAGCCGTCGGGCCGAAGTCCTGTAAAATCATGATCTGACGCTTCGTGTTGCCGCCGGACATCGGGACCACGCTCGCACCGATTTTTTCCGCACCGTAATGGGCGCCCAGACCCCCTGTGAACAGGCCGTAGCCGTAAGCGTTGTGAATGATATCGTTTTTGGTGAGGCCGGCGGCCACAAAGCAGCGGCCCATTAATTCCGCCCAGGTTTCTATGTCCTGCCGGGTGTAGCTGACGACGGTAGATGCGCCGGTTGTACCCGACGAGGCATGTAAACGCACGATGTTGCTCATCGGTGTGGCGAACAGTCCAAACGGGTAATTGTCCCGCAGATCCTGTTTGGTCGTCATAGGGAACCTTTTAAGGTCTTCAAGCGTTTTCAAGTTGTCAGGCGACACACCCGCTTTGTCGAAGGCCTTTTTGTAAAATCCGACATTATGATAAACCCGCTGTACTACCTGCCGCAGCCTTTTGAGTTGCAGTGCTTCAAGGGCTTCGTGGGGCAGGGTTTCAAATTCTTCATTGTAAATCATGCGATGCAATTCTCCCCGGCTTCAAGATATTTGACATCATATAACATAATTCATTGTCGAATTAAAGCGGGGCGGGAAATTAAGCAGATGCGCGCCTGAGATGATCATTCTATGCCGTCAAGGAGTCCAGTTCCTTACCGTACTCAAAACGATCAGCCTTCGTTCTGTGTCTGCCGTGACAGGCACGCCGTGTACCTGCTTAAAATTCATGCTTAAAATTCATTGACAGGTAATCCGGTTCTTCCTATAATAAAAAATATTCATGACTTTTCCGTTGGAGTCATAAAAAAGGAGTATTTATATGGAAATTGCCGCTACCAATGAAACTGATATATCCGTTTTTGCAATCAAGGGCAGGCTGGACGCCGTGACCGTTCCGGAGCTGGAGCAGCAGCTAAACCAGTGGTTCGAAGGAACGGGAAAGAAATTGATTTTCGATCTGGAAGGACTGGATTATATCAGCAGTGCCGGACTGCGAACGTTTCTTTCCACCGCGAAAAAA
>JBDKUG010000319.1:0-2230 GCA_039679815.1 Smithella sp. | reverse complement strand
GCAGAGCACGGTGGATCAAAGGGCTGAGGACTTTAGCATACTTCATATATATAAAAAATTATAGACGATCATATTAGAAAATTATTATATTAACCACATACGGAAGTGAAAGGAGCTTTCACATGCTAAAAATTGCCATTCTTACGGGAAGTACGCGCCCCGGACGCAACAACGAAGTAGTTGCCAAATGGGTTCTTGCCCAGGCCAAGAGCCGCAGCGATGCCGAATTTGAGATAGTCGACATCAAAGACTATAACCTGCCGCTTCTGGATGAGCCGATGCCGCCCTCGCTGCATCAGTACACCAAGGATCACACTCAGAAATGGGCTCAGAAAATCAGCCAGTTCGATGGATTTATCATGGTGACTCCGGAATACAACCATGGAACATCGGCAGCCCTCAAGAACGCCCTGGATTTTCTCTATGCCGAATGGAACAACAAGGCAGTCGGCTTTGTGAGTTATGGTGCCATGGGTGGTACCCGTGCCGTGGAAAGCCTCCGCCTTGTGGCGGGAGAATTGCAGATGGCCGACGTGCGCACCGCGGTCCATCTTTCGCTCTTCACCGATTTTGAGAATTTCAGCGTTTTCAAGCCGGCGCCGATCCAGACTGATACGCTGAAGACCATGCTGGATCAGCTTGTGCTGTGGGCCGGCGCACTTAAATCGATCAGAGCCTAGGGACAAAAGCGGCTCGGGAGCAAGGGAAAGGCGGTTTGGGAGTTGTCGTGCCTCGATATTGCGGGTTGAATTTCGAATTTGTTTGATTTTCTTTCGGGTTCCCTCTTATAATACAAATATTGTTGAGTACGAAAAACAGTGAGGATGAAGAGGGAGGTACCGCATGAGGCCGCGACGACTCGCCATGTTGATGATTCTGGTGCTTGTATTGGCAAGCCTCTTTGGGGCGGGCGCACAGCCTGTCGTGAGCACAAAACAGGATATTGCGGTGTTTGCCCTTGGTTATTATGGGTGGTTCATTCCGTCTCAAGCCTTGGGCACTATAGACTTGAAGATTCAAAAAGTATTCTCCGATATCGGCCGCTTCACCGTGTTTGGGACGACGCAGCGTCTCTCTTCCGATGGTTTACAGCAGTTCATCGATGCGCTCCGCCAGACAAAGCAGGCCGATTTTGTCTTGCCCGAGCAGTATCAGTTCGGGGAGGCCTTCCTGACCAAGGCCGAATTTGAACGTCTCACCGGCGCGTTCATCGTCGTCGTGCCGGTCGTGACGAATTTTGCGGTGTACTGGAATTCCAAGGCCGGGACGTGGAACTGCAACATCACGACGGGAATTACATTTATTGATGTCGCGCACGACGCGACAGTCCTATCGATTGAATCGATCGACACATCGGGCAGCGACAAGACAAACCACAACAATGCGATCATGTCCGCAATAAACGCCATTCCTTCTGAACTTGAATACCGAATACGGTCGATTCCGGAGTTCCAGATCAATACGCGCATTCTTGAGGCAAAAGGCTCGACGGTCAAGATTCAGCTCGGCGCCAACATGGGTCTTAAAAAAGGCGACGAGTACGCCATTATCGAAGAGCAGACAGTAGGTGGTATCGAAGATACACGTGAAGCAGGGCTCATCATGATCACCGACGTGAGCCAGCAGCTCTCGACGGGGCGCGTGCTCTACCGATCCGGCGCACTCGACGCGAATACGCAGCTTAAGGAAATAGCGCGGCGCGGCGTCGATCTGGATCTGTATTTCCACACAAGCGGTACCGAAATTCTGCCAGGGTTTCGGGCGACGGCGTCCCGGGGCTATTTCCCGCTTAGGCCATATGTCGGCGTTCAGATGCCAGTCAGCCTCGCTTTTAACGTCCTGACGGTCACAGTCATTCCTGTAAATGCCATTTTCGGCGCCGAATTCATGATGCCAATGGGCAGACTTCATGTTGCGCCGTATGCAGGGGTCGGATTTACCTACGCTCACCTTACTGAGGCGCTATCGGGATATGAAACTGACTACCTTTCGCATATTGGCTTCCAGGCGGGGGGGAGAGTCGGCTACCTCATCAACAGGAATATGCGGCTGTTTGCCGATGCAGGAATAGATTATTGGTTGTCGCTCGGCTGGCCCTTCAGTGATTACGGCGGCCTGACTCTCGGCGCGGGAGTCAGCTTCAAGCTGTAGTCCGAGCGCGGCAAGGGCTTCACAGCCGCGCGCCCGCTACATGCCGGCCGCGCGCCCCAGCATCGACACCAAAAAGGAG
>JBDKUG010000297.1:0-2313 GCA_039679815.1 Smithella sp. | reverse complement strand
TATCCTGCCATATCTTTTCCATTTTTACAAAAAAAAGTGCCATCCCCATTTCCAAAATTACCCGCGAAAACACGGCCCACATCAGGAAGTCTGAATTTATCGTGAAGATTGGCTTGTTTTTGTAAGAAGAACTGCTACTTTTCCTTACAAATAGTCATGCAGACATATCATGCAAAGTATCGATTCTAAAATACTAAATCGCATATACGGTCACGGGAAGGGGTGTGTCGTTACCCCAGGAAATCTTGCGGACCTCGGGAGCCGCCATGAAGAAAAATAAGCCGGCCGTAAAAAAAGTAATCTTCCCGTCCTTCAGCGAATTCTATTTGTCATGGTTATGAAGTCGCAGTTATACTCGCCTTTGCCTTGGCCGCCTGAACGAGACTGTTGAGTCCTTCCAGAATCCCGTTATTGATCCTGCTTTTGCACCAGCGCAGCACACCGGACCAATGACGCTTTATCGTTTTGGCCGCTTCTTTGATCTCTTCAATACGGCTATGGGTGGCCCAGAAATACCACTTCTTTAAGGCCCTCTCGAACCCTTCCTGTGTCTCCTCTTTGTAGATTTCCTGGAAGTTCTCACGAATATGATAGGCTCTCACTGTTTTCAGGTTGATTCCGGGCATGGATTCTATCGCGTGCAACGCATTCCGTTGGGATTCAGTAAGGTTCTCCCGGTTCTTAAGAAAAAGATACTTCTGGCCCCGCAACAGGTACTGCTCTTTTGTCTCGGCTTTTCGCACGCTATCGACAGCGGTATTGATGATCTTCATGATGTGGTATTTGTCAAAGGTGATCGCGGCATTGGGTAGATTTTCCTCTACTCCCTTCATAAAGGCAGGGGACATGTCGATAGAAACATCCGTGATATCATGGGGATTACCATGACGCTCCTTGAAGTCTTTGACAAATTCAGTCATTGTCTCCGAGCCTTTGCCTTCCGCGACAAAGATCGTTCGCTTTTCCGCCAAATCAACAAAGAGAGAAACATAATCATGCCCCTTTGCTTTTGACGTTTCGTCTACCCCTATCTGTTTCACGCCGGAGTAATCTTCCTGCCCGCGGGCTGCCGCGGTATAGTACTGCATCATCCTCCAGAGCTTGTTATTCCACTTTGCATTCAAGTTGACACTGTGATATATACTCGCCATGGAGGTGAACCATGGCGAGACAAGCTCAAATCGGTATTGAAGAAATACAAAGAGCCAAGCAGTTGCGTGATCAGGCGACGACAATAGCAGAGTATCGCAAGGCGCTTTCCGTGATACTGACTGCGGAGCATGGCCTTGATGCTGATCGGACTGCGGAGTTACTCGGCACGAGTCGCCGGACTGTTTTTCGTGATCGTGACCGTATTCGCAATCAAGGCGACACTCCAAAAAATCTATGGGGTGGTCGCCGGCATTGTTCTATGACCATCGAAGAGGAACGTGAGTTCCTTGCTCAATGGATAGATAAGGCAACCATTGGCGGAGTTCTGACAGTTCCGCCCATTCATACAGCCTTGGTGAAACGTTTGGGTCGTGACATTCCCATGTCAACGACGTATCGGTTATTGGCGCGTCACAACTGGCGAAAGGTGCAACCGGACACAAAGCATCCAAAGAGCGATCCTGCATTGCAGGATGAATTTAAAAAAAATTCCCCGAAGCGGTGGCAGCCGCGTGTCTGAAAAACGATGATCAGCTTCCGCTGCGGTTGATGTTTCAGGATGAAGCCCGCTTTGGAAGGATGAGTGATCCCCGTTCATGTTGGGCGCCTGCTCCTTATAGACCGGTAGTCGGCTTGGCCTTGGTTCGGGAATTCCGCTACGAATATGCAGCGGTCAGTCCTTGGGATGGTGGCCTCGACTTCATGACTGCGGAGAAGATGAACACGGAAAATATGTCCCGTTTCTTGGATCAAGTCAGCAAAGCACACCCGGACCAGTTCATCGTCATGGTGGTGGACGGAGCATCATCCCACAGAAGCAAAGAGCTCGAGATTCCAAAGAACGTGTCGTTTATTCGACTGCCGCCCTATTCACCGGAGCTAAATCCGGCGGAGCAAATATGGAACATGCTCAGACGCGACTTCTTCGCCAATCGCGTCTTTGATGCTCTGGATGCTGCTACAACTCAGGCCGAATTAGGCTTGGCAGAGATGGCCGCAAATAAGTTTTCAACCCGGCAACTGACCAACTGGCCTTGGATTAGTGCCATCTTGAAAACGTAATGGAATTATCATCCACCTTGATGATCTGAGACACCTTATTGACCGGCATCTCGCGTACCAGGGTCATGGCGAAGGACTCAAAGAGAAAAGTGAAGTCAG
>JBDKUG010000117.1:0-4888 GCA_039679815.1 Smithella sp. | reverse complement strand
AAAGCGTCATAATCTACTGACATGTCTTCTTTAAAGGGTGTAACGATAGGTACAAGCCTTTTCCCATACTTCTCTTTCTGAAGCATTTTATAACTCCTTTTGTTTAATATTATTCAGACAGTCTCACATAAGATTGTCTGACAGCAGACACATTTCTCTTATACCATTGTATTGTGAAGCTGTCAAGTTTTTTGTTTTTTATTTTGCAGAATACAGGAATATAGACAGTACTTTACTGCTGATCTCGAATTTGGCATCGATTCATTCAAATATTAACGACTTTTTCCATATCCTCTTTGGATATTTCGAGATGACTCATCATCGCTGCAACACCGGCATTTTCATCTTTTTTCAGGATTGCTTCGATAATCTTCTCATGCGGTATCGTAGCATGACTGATATTTTCAGATACAGCAAAGGAGCGGGCTCTAAATTCTTTCATGGCATCTGCTATCAGCTTTCCGATTTTAATTAATAGGCTATTACCGGAAGCGTAAATGATTGCATTGTGAAAAGATTCGTCAAGGATGGCAAGTTCGATATGATCTTTTTGTTGGGCCGCGGCCTTGAAAGCATTATGGATTTCCTGGATTTGCCGGATGCTTTCAGGAGATGCCCGCTGAATTGCCAAACGTACTGCAAGAGGTTCTATTGCCATTCTTACTTCTATCAGTTCACTCAACTCCGCATGTTTTTCTGTAAACCAATATTTAATTGCGTCAAATGAATTGTCTTCATCTTTTGCGACAAATGCACCTTTCCCCGGCTGTATCCGAATCATTCCCATCGCAACAAGAACCCGTAGGGCTTCCCGAACCGTCGATCTGCCTACCCCAAATTGTGCACATAGTTCATTCTCTGTTGGGAGTCTGTCTCCAACTTTGAATTCACCTGAGGTAATAAGCGATTGAAGCTGTTTGGCAACTTGATCTGAGATTGATACCCTGTCAATTCTTATAATATTTCTAGTCAAAGATTTCCTCCATAGATTTTCGCACATCAGACAATCTGATAAGAGTATATATCAATATATAATTACGTGCAAATGACCAGAATACAAGATGTGCCGTTGATTTTTCTTTGAAATTTTGATCGCGGAATCATTTTTTTATTTCCTCACCCCACCAGACATTCTTTCCCTTTCCCGATCAGATCCGTTCTCCCCAGCATCCCAGGACTTTTCGAACGAGGGTGCGATTCTCGGATTTTGGGAATTGAGGGAGGGCACGCTGTGAGCGCCCGTTTCTTCGATCCGCGCGGTATGTAGACGGGGGTCCCGTCGATAGGGGATTCATCCGGGCGCGCCACATGGCGGTCGGGAGGGTGCCAAAGGTCTGTTTGTAGCGGGCTGAAGACAGGCGGCCGCGTGTCACGCGATTTTTTGCTTGTCAACTTCGGAATCTCTGAGGCTTTATGCTGTCTCTTTTCGGTTTTATATCTTTTATAATCCTATCAAAACAAGATGGGGCTGTCCAATCCAGCTTCCTGGGCAGCCCCATCTCGTTAGACCATATACACGTACATCGACGATACTAGAATTATTGTGTGATTTTTTTGTCCGATAGTACGATCTCTTTATGAAGCACCTCGGTGATGAACTTCACCACAGACTGATCGTAAATCAGATGTGGGTATCCCGGCTGAGTCTTGGCCCAAAGCTGGAATTGCTTCATGGTTTTTTTGTTGGCCAGGATGTTGTCCCTGAAATTGGCGTTATACTCAAGTCCAGGATTCAACTCCTTGCCGACCAGCGTCTGGAATTCGGAGAATTTCTTTTCGGAAAAATCTCCGGAGGACAGAACTTCCGGCAGGAAGGATGCGGCGACTCTTCCGCCGATCATGGAAGAAGGGATGCCGTATTCAAATGCCACTTCTGCCGAACTGACGGCGTCGCCAATGACCACCGCTCCCGGCGCGTAATTCCTTTCAATTTTGCGGCTGCCGGGCAGACGCCAGCCCTTCAGCTTCTCAACCGGCCTGGCATTATGCATGCGTTCCCGGCCGAATTTCGTGTTTTCGCACCACCACTGGAACAGCCCTTCCAGCGTCATGCCTGTTTCGCGCAGATACTTTTCGGCAATCGTAATGCCTACGCTCGCATATTTGCCTTGATACAGCGGTGCGACCCATGTCAGACAGATCGGGCTGTAGGTCGGCTTGGGTAAGGTGGAAGGCGTATAGAATTCCTCGAACTTGCCCTCCTCCATGCCTTCCACACCGTCATAGTAGGCCCGGCCGGCATAGAGGATATATTCGGGATCCTCTTTATAAATGCCGAGCTGTCTTGCCAGCGCCGAATGACTCCCGTCGGCGATGACGACCGCATCCGCTTCCACTTCGATTTCCCTGTTGTTGTAGATGCCTTTGATGCCTCTGACCACGCCGCGCCGGATGATCAATTCTTCGGCCTGGAAATTTTCCATAAAGTCGGCTCCGGACGTCAGAGCCCCGCGACGGATAATGTCGTCGCCGATGCGGCGGGGAGCGATGAGCCACGGTTCCACATCAAAGTCCGCGTACTCTTCATCAGGGTCGATGATGCGAAGGGCCTTTGGATTGCAGGCGGCCGCCGCTTTCATTTCGTTCATGATGCCCATATCTTCGAAAAACGGATAGAGCGCCGGAAGATACGAATCCCCACAGATTTTATCGCGGGGCCATGTTTCTTTATCGATGAGAAGGACGTCTATACCCGCCTTTGCGAGATAAAACGCCGCGGTACATCCACCGGGACCCGCACCGACCACAACAACCTGTCTTTTCATTTCTCTCCTCCTTTTGCAACCGGTTCCATGGTGATAACGTCACCCTCTGGACACTCCCTCTGGCATATGCCACAGCCGATGCATCTCTCTTCGTCAACCACTTGGTAGCCACAGCGAAGACAGCGGAGGACCTCCATCTGGGCAGCCTCATCGTCAAAGCCTCCCTCGACCTCATCGAAAGAATGAATTCTCGATTCAGCGGCCAGCATGGGAATTTCGGGACGGATGGATTTACGACGGTTATAAGGATAAATTTTTTCCGATAGTGGCGCACTGTGTAGTTCATGCGTATCCATGGGGTCTTTCAGGGTGCGCCCGCGGAGGTCCGCATCCACGTTCAGCGCGACTTTTCTGCCCGAGGCCATCGCATCGATGACTGAGCAGGCACTCTTGCTGATATCGCCCGCAAAATAAACCCTGTCGCCCTTGAGGCTGGACCACATCGTATCGGGCGCCTGACCGATGGCGACGATTGCCCAGTCGGCCTTAATAGTCATGGTGTCATTTTCGTCGAGTTCGCAGCTGATTTTGCCTTTGCCGTCCTTGGAGAACGAAGTGACTTTGCAGACTTCCACTCCCTCGAGTTTCGGGTAGGTACCGACGAAGCGTGTGGGGCTATGACTTTGTATCAGCGTGATGCCCTCATCCTCGGCCTCTTTCAACTCCCAGGGATGGCAGGGAACCTCTTCGTCACATTCAAGGCAGACAGCCGTAACCTTGGTGGCACCCATCCTAAGCGCAGCGCGGGCCGTGTCAATCGCCACACTGCCCCCGCCGATGACAACAACTTCCCCTCCCAGATTGAAGATCTGGCCCGGATGCCGCCGTATCTCCTGTCTGTGGTTAACCTGTTCCATAAAGTCCATGGCGGTCATCACCCCGCTCAGCCGCCAGCCCTCAATCTTCAGTTCCTTGGAATTGGGAGCGCCGGCGGCGACAATGACGGCATCGTATTCTTTTTGGATCTTTTCCAGAGAGTGCTTGTTGATACGTTCATTGAGCCGGATGGCGAGACCTGCATTTTCAAGATTGGCAACCTCTTGGTCCACCACGCTGCGGTCGAGCCGGAATTCTGGAATACCGCGTTTCAGCATGCCGCCCGCTTCAGTAGCGCTCTCAAAGACTGTCACTTCATAACCAGCCCGGGAAAGATAGTGCCCGGCCGTCAGCCCCGCGGGCCCCGCACCAATGATCGCAATACGCTCCTCATACAGACGCGGATATTTCTCCGCCCGGAACGTTGTTTTTTCTCCGAGATACCGCTTGATACTGCGAATGGCAATCGGCTCGTCGACCAGGACGCCGCGCTTGCAGACTTGCTCGCAGGGGTGGTGGCAAATCCGTGCGCAGACAGACGGAAGCGGGTTTTTGTCCCAGACCAGTTTATACGCCTCTTCCAGTTTGCCCGAGCGGGTCAGGTTGATGTATCCCTGAGGGCTGATCCCCAGGGGACACCCCGTGGTACACGCTGCCTTTGTCGTAAATTCATACATCTCGTCAAAGGTCATCGCGTCTTGCTCCGTACACTCCGGACAAATCCGGCAGATAACCCTTTGACTCTCGCTGATGGCCTCCATCGGGCACAGTTCACGACAAGTCCCGCAGTTTACGCAGTTCCTGGGGTTAATGTGTGCAACAGCGGTTTTTTCAACCGTAAATCCTTTTCCCTCGCCGGAAAGGATCTTTACGCTCCCCATCTTGATACCTCCCATGATTTGATTTTCCAAGGAAATTTTTATGTTGAAAATGATCCTCAACCCCATGCATGGCGTTCATACCACAGAAAGACTTTCTGTATGGCACTATGTGATACTAGTATCCTATACTAGTATCCTATACTAGTATAGGATTTTGATATTTTATTATTGTTACATTAGTATGTCAATATAAAAATATCGAAATTTTTCTATAGCTCTTTATAGGGGGAATTCAGGCATTCTGTGAGCGTCAATAATGTATCCGTCATCCGGTCGTTACGGCGAATTCAACCATTGTATCTTGTCTTCGCAGAAAACCGTAAAAGCATCGATATTTTTGCTTGTCAGCAACTCATGGGTCTTCTTCAATGTGGCTCGTATTTCATCGTTCTGGCAATTTAATATTTCCATAAAAGAAGTCGTAAT
>JBDKUG010000199.1:0-2077 GCA_039679815.1 Smithella sp. | reverse complement strand
AGATCACCTGCTCATATCGGGCATAGGTACGGCAACTCTCCAAGAACAATTTTTTCAAGGAGGTATTCATGTACGATCTGGAGCTAGTTGGGGCATCCATTAAATTATTGCGCGACATGTTTGGTTTACAGAAGGGTGAGTCTGTAGTAATAACGTGCGACACTGAATCGAACTATGATGTTGTCGATGCGACCGCCCAGGCGGCATATGCGTTGGAAGGCAAGCCAATTATCGTAAAAACACCCGCGGCCAGAGGTGTCGGCAAGGCGGCCGATCCCGATCTTCCGGTCAAGGAATTGATCGGTCTGCTGTCCGCCGCCGATATCTGGATAGAGTACAACAACGAGTGGATATTCTACTCCACTGTTTTCGATGAGGCCTTCCGCAAAAACAAAAATCTGCGATACACCAATCTCGTCGGGGCAAACCCCGACCTCATCATGAGGAATATCGGGAGAGTGGACATCCCACTCCTGAGGGAATTTATTTTGAAGGTCGAAGACATCTCGAAAAAAGCCAAGCATATCAGGATCACGACGCCGGCCGGCACCGACGTGGAGTTCGACAATGACCCGAACCGTGCCTTCTATACCGCAGATGGCTACATCAGGAAAGGCGAGATCAAGATGATGCCAGGGCAGATCTCGTGGACTCCTCTATTCAAGACTATCAATGGCACAATCGTAATAGACGGCACGTTGACACCGCCACTGGGAAAAGTGAATGATCCCATTCGCCTGACAATCAAAAACGATAAAGTTGTGGATGTGACGGGCGGGCAGGATGCAAAGGTCTTCAAAACCTGGCTGGAGAGCTTCAAAGATGACCGGATGTTCTATCTTGCGCACCTCTCCTATGGCTTCGGCCCGGGAGCAAAACTGACAGGCGACATTGTGGAGGATGAACGCGTTTGGGGATCGACTGAGTGGGGCTTCGGAAATATTGGCCCCATGCTCGTCCCCGATATCCCCGGCGGAATTCCCGCGTCTTCACATTCCGATGGCATATGCCTCAATTCTACAGTATATCTCGATGGAGAACTTTTGTTGAAAGAAGGCCAAATTGTCGGCCCCACGGAAGAAATCGTCGCACTGGCGAGAAAACTTGGGAAATAGTTGGCATTTCTGTGACGAATGGCCGGAGCACAAAAGGAATCCCCGACCATGCGGAGGAGTTTATGAGAAGGATTCTGTGGTTAAATCCTATTGCCCACTCCGATCATGACCCAATAATGAAAAAAATGTTCCAACGGGAAGCGTTGCCGGACACGGAAGTCATGGTTAAGTCCCTGACCAACGGCCCATGGCATTTGGGATACCACTATTATGGCACCCTCGTTTTGCCTGAATCGATCGCCATATTTCTAAATGCGGAAAGGGAAGGCTACGACGCCGCGGTCATGGGCTGTTTCTACGATCCGGGGCTCAGGGAAATTCGCGAAGTCTTGACCACAATGCCGATCGTCTTTCCGGAGGAAACCTGTACACACCTCGCCGCCACCATGGGCGAGAAGTTTTCGATACTCGTCGCAGAGAAAAAATGTATTCCCGCCATGTCCGAGAATCTTGATCGCTACGGCCTCAGCAAAAAGCTGGCTTCATTTGTCAGCCTGGATATGAACGTACTGGAATTCCAGAAGGACCCTGCCGTAACTCAGAGCCGGATGATGGCTGCCGGGAAGAAAGCCCTCGATGACGGCGCCGAAGTCCTGATCTTTGGCTGCACAATGGAGTACGGATTCGCCCCAAAGATGCAGGACACACTCGGCGTCCCTGTCATAGACGCCGCGATCACATCATTCAAATATGCAGAGTTCAAGGCCGATTTGCGACAGCGTTACGGATGGTCCCACAGCAAACGTTGTGCCTATGAATCACCAAAAAACGAAGAGATAACAGCGTGGGGCCTAGATAAAAATGCTTTTGACACACAAATCATATAGTAAGGAGGTAATTAAAGAATATTTATACTCAGCGTTGCTGGGTACAGAGACTATTTTAAGAGGGAGCCAATCTATTGATGTTTTTAGAGGAGGCCTGCGATGTACGTTGAAGGCAGAACCAATGAAAATGAATGG
>JBDKUG010000187.1:0-3428 GCA_039679815.1 Smithella sp. | reverse complement strand
CGGGCGGAAGGGGTCAAGCTAATGTTTGGTACCACCATCAAGCAGATTACGGAGGGATCGGTTGTCGTGACGAAAAAAGGCGAAGATCTCAGGCTTGAACCCGTCAACCAGGTCATTGTTGCCGTCGGGGTGACACCACGCAATACCCTGAAAGACATGCTTGCGAAAAAAGGCATTCGTCACTTTATCATTGGCGATGCCGCGGCACCCCGCAGGATTATTGAAGCGACGACGGAAGGGGCCAAAGCAGCCTGGGAAATTTAATTTTCTTCTGCATTTAAGCGCTACCTGTGTTGGCTGCGTTGTCGGCTCCTCGGCGTATTATAAATATACGCCTGCGTCGCCGTCGCCTTGGTATCATCTTAAATGCAGAAGAAAATATTAAAAGTGTGAGGTGAATTTTATGGACTTACGTGAACGCTTTATCGAAACTAACGGGATAAAACTTCATGTGATGGAAGCCGGGCCAGCCGATGGCCCGATGCTTCTTTTCCTCCATGGTTTTCCCGAGTTCTGGTATGCCTGGCGCAAACAGCTCTCACATTTTGCGAAGCAAGGTTATCTGGTTGTTGCCCCCGATCAGCGGGGGTATAACCTGAGCGACAAACCGCAAGAGATTGCCGCCTATAAAATCGATGAACTGGCCAAAGATATTGTCGGTCTGGTCGACGCTTACCAGCGCAAGCAGATTTTTCTGGTTGGACATGACTGGGGGGCTTCAGTGTCCTGGTGGGTTGCGCTAAAATATCCCGACCGGGTAGCAAAGCTCGTTATTCTGAACGTGCCCCACCCGAAAATAATGGCCAGAACCCTGTTTACCAATCCCAGGCAGATGCAGAAAAGCTGGTATATTTTTTATTTTCAGCTGCCGGGTGCTGTTGAAAAATTTGCTTCGGTCAACAACTACGCCTGGCCGGTAGACCTTCTGGCCGCCACAAGCAGACCGGGGACATTTAAACCGGAAGAACTTGAAGAATACAGAAAAGCGTTCATGCAGCCGGGAGCTTTTTCGGCGATGGTGAACTGGTATCGCGCGATGATTCAAACGCAGCAGGAACCACCGAAAAGTTTTGACGTGACCATGCCCATGATCCTGATCTGGGGCATGAAAGATGTTGCGTTACTTTCCGAAATGGCTTACGAGAGCATGGCCTTCTGTAAACAGGGCAGACTTATTACGTTCCCTGATGCTTCACACTGGATTCAGCATGAAGAAGCGGATCAGGTGAACGCTTTGATTGCCGAATTCCTCGGCAATCCATAATCACGTAAGATTGCGAAACGCAGAAAGCAATTGCCAAAGCCGGCGTTGCTGACTGCGGTATTGTTACGATTCACACATATGAAAGAATTGTCGGCGGCCTCTTTGAGAATGAAATCAAAGTCCGCGTAGTCCACACAAAAAATTTGAACCACGGCGATGACTGCTGCGAAGTCATTATTACCCGCTATTGATCGATCCATTCCTGGTCGTTACACGGAAAACAGGGAAGCTTTGCCTCAAAGCGGTTCATCACTTTTTTACAACGATCGTTATAAGGTTCTTGACGTAACCCTGCAGCTATGATAACGACTCCAATCAACCCCGATAGTCCTTGTTTTAAGGCTCGGACGTCGATAATTTAGAATCGAGGAAAAAAATATGGCAGAAAAATTTATCAGTGAACGAAATCTGAAGTTTTTATTGTATGAACTGAACGACACCGAATCATTGCTCAAGTATCCCCGCTATGCCGATCACAGCCGGGACGTTTTCGACATGATTCTGGATACGGCAATGAGGATGGGCAAAGATCTCTTCAAACCTCTTTTTGAGGAGATGGACCGCAAGGCGCCTGAATATGTGAAGGGCGATGTCAAGGTGCATCCCAGGGTCCGCGACATCATGCGTGAGGCGGGTTCGGGCGGATGGATTGCGTCGACTTTTCCCTATGATGCGGGTGGTCAGCAGCTGCCGTTTACCATCGGTGTTTTTCTGCCGACAGCCATTTTTGGCGCAGCAAACTACTCCGCGGCCGTTTATCACGGTCTCACGCACGGCGCGGCCGGTTTGATTGTTTCGTTCGGATCACAGGAAATGAAAGACACCTATTTGCCCAAAATGATTGCGGGCGAATGGCAGGGGACAATGGCGCTTACCGAGCCGCAGGCGGGCAGTTCGCTAACCGATCTTACCACGACGGCGACGCCGACAGATCAGGGGTACTACAAGATCAAGGGTCAGAAACTTTTTATCTCCGCCGGCGATCATGACGGGGCCGACAATATCATTCATCTGGCGTTGGTCAGAATCAAGGACGCGCCCCCCGGCATTAAAGGTATCTCGCTCTTTATCATTCCGAAAAAACGTATCAAGGCAGACGGGTCGCTTGAGTTCAACGACGTCAACTGTGCGGGAATCTACCATAAACTGGGTTATCGCGGTGCGCCCATCACCCAGCTGGCCTTTGGCGAAAACGACGATTGCCGCGGCTGGCTGGTCGGAGAAGCCAATAAAGGTCTGGCTTATATGTTTCAAATGATGAACGGCGCCAGAATTGATGTGGGTCTGGCGGCCGCCTGTATTTCGTCCGCGGCCTATTACGCTTCTCTGGAGTACGCCAGGGAAAGACCGCAGGGGCGAAAATTGACCTCCAAAGATCCACTGTCTCCACAGGTTCCGATCATCGAGCATGCCGATGTCAGGCGCATGCTGCTGTTCCAGAAATCGATCGTGGAAGGGTCACTGGCCTTACTGGTTCAATGCGGTCTTTATGAGGATCTGGAGCATGTTACCGAAGGAGAGGAACGTGAAAATTACAACCTCCTCCTGGAACTACTGACGCCGGTTGCCAAGTCCTATCCCTCGGAAATGGGCATCCTGTCCTGTTCGCAGGGCCTGCAGATTCTAGGCGGCTACGGATTCTGCGAGGAGTTCCCCCTCGAGCAGCTTTACCGCGATGTGCGCATTCACCCCATTCACGAGGGAACCACCGGCATCCAGGGCATGGACCTGCTGGGTCGAAAGATGATGATGAAGAAGGGCAAGGCCGCCCAGCTGTACCTGGCGGAAGTGCGCAAGGCCATCAGGGAAGCACAGGACGATATGGAATTGAAGCCCTTTGCCGATAAGCTTCAATCGGCTGTCGGGCAGCTTGAAAACGTTACCGCTCATCTGTTTGGGATTGCAGCCAAGGAAGGGCCGGAAATGTTTCTGGCCGATGCCACATTATATCTGGAATTCTTCGGCATCATCGCCATTGCCTGGCAGTGGCTCAGGCAGGCCGTCTGCGCCAGAAAGGCGCTGCAGAATAATCCCGGTGAATCCGACGTGAATTTCTATAATGGCAAAATGACCGCCTGTCGTTATTTCTTCGGTTATGAACTGCCGAAGATTGAAGGTCTGGCGATCCGCCTGCTGTCCGGCGACGGCCTGACCGTTACAATGA
>JBDKUG010000267.1:0-2168 GCA_039679815.1 Smithella sp. | reverse complement strand
CGCCCAGCTTGCGGAAGTGCTGCCTGCATTTGTCGCTGATGCGCTGCGTGAAGGGATCAGGCAATTTGATAAAAAAATGCCGGGGTTCATTTCAGAAGAAGCGCACCTGATTTGGGTGGAGACGATGACGTCATCGCCGGTTCGTATCTGCCGCGGGGCGGACGGGCAGAGCGAAAGTGTCCGTGGGCTTTATCCATGTGGGGAAGGTGCAGGCTATGCCGGGGGGATTATCAGTTCGGCTCTCGACGGAATGAAAGCGGCCCTGGGGTTGATCACGGCATTAGGCGGCAGTCCATAATCACGTCCGTGCCTTTTTTGGCAACGCTCTTCACCGATAATATTTTTGCGTCTTTCAGATTGCGAATATTCAGGTCGCCCACCGCTTCTATGCCTTTGCCCAGAATCTTTGGCGCGATGACGGTAACCACGCGGTTGACCAGGTTGCCTTTCAGCGCGGATGTAATGATCTGCGATCCCCCTTCGATTAAAACAGAAGAAATATTACGGGTGGCCAAAAGATAAAGCAATTCTTTAAGGTCTACATAATTTCCTTTTTTAGAACGAATCCTTACCACTTCAGCGCCCGCTTTGGCAAGCGCCATAAAAGCCGGATCTGAAGCGCTTTTGGTGGTGGCAATCAATGTCGGTGTACGGGAAAGATCCTGCATGACATTGAACCTTGTTGTGATGGCAAGGCCGCCATCCACAACTACTCTTAACGGGTTGCGCCCGCGGACCCTTCTTACCGTCAGCGATGGATTGTCTTTAAGGACGGTACCAATGCCCACCAGGATGGCATCGTGTTCGGCCCGCAACTGATGGGCAAATTTCAGGGAGGCGGGGGAGCTGATCCATTGAGACTGGCCGGTTGCCGTGGCGATACGGCCGTCGAGCGTCTGCGCGTATTTGACTGTCACAAAGGGCAGTCCCGTTTCCATGAAATGAAAAAAGACCTCGTTGAGGCTGCGGCATTTGTCTTCGAGAACGCCTGCTTTAACCTCAATGCCCGCCGCCCGCAGGCTGTTGATGCCCCTGCAGGAAACCAGCGGGTTGGAATCGGAGGTGCCGATGACGACGCGTTTGATTTTTTTACGGATGATCAGATCGGTACACGGAGGGGTTTTGCCCGAGTGGCAGCAGGGTTCCAGAGTCACATAAAGTGTTGACCCGGCAACATTTTCTGTTGCGTTTTTTATCGCGTTGACTTCCGCGTGATTTTCACCACAGCATTGATGCCAACCCTGTCCGATGATCCGGCGCTTCTTCACAATCACTGCGCCCACCATTGGATTGGGGCTGGCAAATCCTCGCCCTTTGGCGGCCAGTTTCAGGGCCATTTTCATGAATTGTTCGTCATTCATGTTGATTTCATTACCTCAATGACGGGGGCATTGCAAATTATTTTGTCTTAAAAATCGCAAGAAATTTATTGACTTTAAACGAAAAAGGCGTAAAATTTTATCAAAAGCTTGAGAAAGGCAACCCGCTTGAAAGGGCGGGACGCAAAGTCACTGGCCTAAGTCTTTATGGAGATAGGGTGGCAGGACTGCCGGGCAGCTCATCAATCAAGTCCAGCATCCTAAACAAAATCCTGCTTAAATAAACAGTGGCCTTTGAAAAATTCCCTTTCTTGGTATGATGAATAGAGGAATGACAGAGAAATGCGGTTTTGCAAAGCTCTCCAAAGATGTTTAAAAATTTAAAAGAGAATTTGCCATGATCTTAAATTTTTTTGCCTTCATATTCGGTGCGGCAATCGGCAGCTTTCTCAATGTCTGCATTTTCCGTATACCGGCAAAAGAATCCATCGTCAGGCCTCTTTCCCAGTGTCCGCACTGTCACCATCCGATCCGTTTTTTTGACAACATACCGATCATCAGTTTTCTTATTCTGCGGGCAAAATGCCGTGATTGCGGGGGGGAAATATCCTGGCGCTACCCGCTCGTTGAACTGATCACCGCCTTACTGGCCATGCTTTTATTCATGAGATTCGGCCTGACGCTCGATTTTCTGGTTTTCTTCATCTTTACCGCTGTCCTGATCGTGATCACCTTCATCGACATCGATCATCAGATCATCCCAGACGTCTTGTCCCTGCCCGGCATCCCGGTTTTTTTCCTGGCAGGCATTTTCATTGTGAAAATCCCGTGGCTGGAAGCACTCATCGG
>JBDKUG010000405.1:0-6984 GCA_039679815.1 Smithella sp. | reverse complement strand
CCTTTGTGATTAAGCGATTCCGATATCGAAACAAAATTCCTGGGCGGGTCCGACGAAACACCCGGCCGGAGCGCAGCGATCGGCTTTAACGGTTGGCTGGGTTTTCTTACATGATTTCTTCAAGAATGCCTACCACGCTTTGAACACATGGAATACACACCTTGTTTAACATGTCATTCTCCTTGAAGGCTTTCTGGCCTTCTTTGGCTGTCAACTCGCAACCATTTAACAGCTGACGGCAAATATATGTTCCATGTTTTTCAGTAAATTTATCCATGAGCTCTTGTATTTTTTTGTAAGTTACCTCCTGGGCAGATCGGTCTTCCTTCTCTACCTTGCCATACCTTGCACCAAGAACCATTATCCCGCCGGATACAGCGCCACAGACTTCCTGCTTCCGGCCCATTCCTGCTCCAAATCCACAAGCAATTTTCAGGGCGTTGTCCTTTTCGAACCCCAGATCGTCACAGAAAGAATAAAATACAGACTGCGCACAATTATAACCCTCCAAAAATTTCGAAACTGCTTGTTCAGTCCTGGTCATAAATTCTCCTTATCAAGTCTAACGAAAAAATTACCGGCGCGAGGAATAAGCATCCGGCGGATGCCGTGATTAAGTGCTTCTCTTTAGCCAACCATAGGGCAGAAAGGCTGGGACATTTTGTTGATATGTCAGATACTCTTGCCCGAAGGTTTTCTCTAAATAGATATCTTCATTCGTAACCAAAGTCCTTGCTATTAAATACATCACAAAAGGAACAGTCAGGAGTGCCCAGGAGTTTATAAACAGTGCCAAGGCGGGTACAAAGAATGGCAACCACGCTGCATATACCGGGTGTCGACACATACCGTATACTCCGCTCGTAATAAGTTGCCCGGCTTTAAAGGCACGCACGACAGGCACAAGAGAAAAGAGATAAAAAGGAATCCCCAGGGCAATGAGAATAATGCCGATCCATACCAGTATCTTATATGGAACCAACGTAATTTGAAACAGCGGTTTAAAATAAACAGTCAAGCCAAACATGAGGACACCATATATAACTGAATAAAGGGTAAACTTAGGCCCTACACCCCATTCTGTCATTTGATTCGCCATAGTACAGACCTCCCGATAATTTATTCATTAAACACAACAAAAAAATAGCCGGACTGCAGCAATCGGCTCTGTTGACCTTGTTCAACTTTTATAATTTACAAGCATCCTTAATAGAAGGGGAGATGTTTATGTTTGTTTTTCCGCCCTTCTTAAAACGGAAATCACATTTCCGGCCACCATCAGCAATAGTCATTGTCCGGGTTAACCCCCAACCCAATGTTTCACTGACGGCCTTGTCAAACGAACACATTAAAGGCGCCAACTCCGGCACACCTTGTTGAATGAGAAATTTACATCCTGCACATTCGGTATAATCAAGCCCCCAATCGAAGGTCCGGCCGTCCCCTTCGATAAAGGTCAGCATATAGCCTCCCGCATACTCACGCGCCTGAGACTCTTTAGCCCGTCTCCTTATTCGCCAAATCAATAACGGAGAAAACCAGAGATAACGTATGATGCGACGAAGGATAAACGGGATGGCTTTACAATCTGCTTCGTTCATCAGATAAATAAGCTGAGCAGCTTTATCAATCGTAAGTCCCTTGCTTTGCAGCACACGATAAACCGCCAGGTACTGGCTTGCAGGAATAAGAAAAATCAGGAATGGACTTTTATGGCCAATGAATGGAATCAGGGGGATAAGAGTTTCATATTCGTGGCGGCATTCTCTTATCAATGAATTGGCATTTTCACTCCCAAAGCGGTTAATAAGGAGGCTTTTATTTCGAGAAATAGACTTGTCAAAGGTTTTCAACAGTTGCTTTTTACGGTAGATGTAATTATCTTCTTTCATCTAATATTTCCCAGGAGCTAATCATGTTTTAATATGGTCCAACACGCAAAGATCACCCTTTCTTGTCACTTAGTACGGTATGAATACCTATGTAATAGGTAATGGTGGCGCCGATTACACAAGCATAAAATCCTATTAACTGGTCTATTGGAGGACACTCCTTGTAGACAAACATCAATGTTGAGATGACAAGCGTAGGGGTCAGAAATCCCAGCAGCGGGATATGATACTTGAGTTTCATATACTCCTCCTCGAATTCTGTTAAAGTCTCATCGATGCCTCAGCAACTGGCACGACGTTGCCGCCGACGTAGATTCCGTCCTGCCCGCGGTCACCGGGAATGTGAACGTGTAAAATACTTCGCCGCCCCATTTTTGTCCCCTGTTCGCTGATAAACCGCGTGCCCGCGGCACCCGATATAAGGCAATGACGGATCATGAATGCGGCAAGAGGGCCTGTTGAGCTTCCGGTTGCTGGATCTTCGACGATGCCGTATTCAGGTGCGAACATTCTCGAGTAGGCTCCATAGGAGGTTGGCGTAAACACAAACACACACATCGGCTCGTGATATTCTCCTTTAAGAACAAAGGAGCCATGGGAGTCGAGCCAGGCTCGATCAACTGCATCTCTGTCTTGCAACGCTATGAAGAGTGTTGGATTACCGGCACTCACGAGTTGTGGATTAATATCAAGAACATCACTTGAATCGATCCCGAGAGCCTGCGCACAAATCGTCCGGTCGAACGTTCTTCCCTCAGTGATAGGAGGGGTGCGTAACCAAATCAACGGACATGGGCCTGTGTCCACTCGAATCGGGACAGGGCCGACTTTTTCTTCCAGCACGAAGTGCTCTCTATCTGCTGGTATGATCCCTTCATCCAAAAGAACAAAGCTTGTGCCGATAGTGGGATGACCTGCAAAAGCCATCTCTTTCTCCGGTGTGAATATCCGCACGCCTGCCGCGCAGTCAGCCCGGGTTGCCGGAACAACGAAGCTCGTTTCTGAAAGATTCAGTTCTTTCGCGATTTTCTGCATGGTCGCGTCGTCGATTCCGGAAGCATCGGGAAACACCGCAAGTGCATTTCCTGCCAGTGGCTGATCCGTAAAAACATCTACGACTCGATAACGAAACGAACAATTACTGCCCATAGCCTTTTCTCCGTGTTCTTGCATCTGACGCTGGTGTTGAGCTGCCGTTTTTGGGAGCGGAAATTGCATCTTGATGCAATTATCCGTGCCAAAAACCAAGCGCAGCCGCCCCAAAGGGGCGGGGTCCGCTCGAACGGCCTTGATAGGCGGAGCGTAGCGATCGGGTGGATTGATTTTATTATCAATTTTTATATCTTATATGCAGACCGTCAGCAGCTTGCGCCAGTTTCCTGTCAAGTGTCCAGATTGGCACGCCTGTTAATATGGCAGCTGCAATCAGTTGGACATCCACATAGCCCATTCCTTTTCCCATTAAGTGGTTGTTCTCAATAAATGACAGGACTTCTTCGTGTTCGGCTTCAATGCTCATTGGTAGCAGTTGAAGAAATGAAAGAATAGCGGCTCTGTCTTTAAGATTCCCGCAAGCCAGCTCCCCGACGATTAATGGGTGGCATAATACTCTTCCATCATTGAGCAAGCTTGCCAATTCAGTATTTCCATCCCTCAAATGCGAAACCCAAACGGAGGTGTCCACCAGAACCATAAGTTGTTATGCTCCTTTTCTTCTTGGTATTGTCTGAAGCTGCTTTTGAGTTCCACCCAGCTTTGCAAGCCTCCGTGCGCTTTCTCTGGCGATAAGTGCTTCTAAACCAAGCTTGACAAGGGCTGTTTTTTCTTTAATTCCAGTAATTTTTGTCGCCTTATCAATTAAAGTATCTTCGATATTCAGAGTTGTTCTCATATTATTACCTCATATAAATGTGATGCTTCAATATGCCTATTCTATGCATATATGTCAAGGTCATTCTTTGATAATACTTGAGATCAGCGGCCGCGGCTGCGCCGCCGGCCGCGGTCCGCTGCATTGACTTGGCATCTTTTCATCATCTGCAAGCCTCCTCAGCATCTGGAGAAGGAGCGAAATAGGTGTTCTTGATACGGAAGTAGTTCCGCATGAAGAATGCCAGTGGGCGTCGGAAGGGATACACTGTCCTGGGGATAAAAACCAGACGGTTCAGCATCTCGAACCCTTCCCGCATGTCAGCGGCATCCCATTCAACTGTCTTACCCCGACGGAGGAAATTCCAGGTGTTGAATTTCTGTGCCAGCTGCTCGGTGCGGAACACAGCTTCAAAATGTAACGGGCCTTTGAAAAGCAGCGGCTTCATCGAGGATGCGTGACGTACGGCCTTTTCTGCTGTGAGGCGAAGCCTTTCCCTTCCCTCGGCAAGGTATTGCCGGCTCTTCTCGCCCGACGTATATGCGGCCTTGCTCTTGTCGACTATTACCGCTTTTACCCATGGCAGGTTCTGCTGTGCCTGATATACAGCGATAGCTTCCCCGGAGACAAAGCCGATGGGGATGTTGAGTTCACCCAGGTAGCCGCCATAGATGTCCATCTCTCCTACTGCAGCACCGTTCACCCTGAGTTCAGAAAAAACCCCGTAGTGGGTATGGGGAAAAAAGGCATCCGTAGTGCCGGAGGCTGCATGGATGGCTACATACAGAACCAGATCAAGACCCGCAATATTACCGAACAGGGAAGGCTTGACATAATGACCGCCGAGATACTCAGCCCTTGTGTCCAGTCTGTTGATCAGACAGTTGAATCCGACTTCATGGGTGTCTTTGACCAGCACCCTGGTTGCTCCGCCATCAAAGGCGCCGCAGATCACGTGATTCACATCCTCTGTCAGGCATTCCCTGCCGTACTGCCATTCCCTGGTCCCCATCCGGCACTGCCGCATGCGCCAAATCCCGAAGCTTCCCTCGATATCCGCAAAAACGCCTACATACATAAGTCGTGCTCCTGTGTTTCAAGCTCTGCAGGTAAGGTCTGCATCCATAGCCATTTCTCAGGGATGAAGAGGTTGGAACTTCATTGTTCATCCCACCCAGGTAATCAAGTTATCCACGGGCTCACGTTCCGAGCGGACGAGGTTGGCCGGAAAATCTTGGTCCGGATATCCCATGGCAATAGCAATCACCAGGCGCTTTGTCTCTGGGATCCCTGTATGCTCGCGAAAGACCTCCGGGTACAAGATTCCCTGGTCCTCGATGCAGGTCCCAAGTCCGAAATGCAGGGCTGCCAGGCAGATGTTCTGCATCACCGCACCGATATCAAGCAAAGGCCCTGATTCGGTCAATGCCTTGTCGCACACAATGACAACAGCCACAGGGGCATCGAAAAACCTGAAGCCTCTTTCAAACCACCAGGCCCGTTTCTCCTTGTCTTCCCTGGGGATATCCATGGCCTTGAACAGCCGTTTTGCCAGTTCTACCTGACGTTCCCTGTAGACGCCCTCCATGGGCCATCCCACCACCAGGTGATCCGGTTGCATGGCTGCACCGTTCTTGAGCTTTTCAACAACCCCTGCCCTGATCCGGTCCAGTTTCTCACCTGTTGCCACAACAAACTCCCATGGCTGGGTATTCATAGCCGATGGCGCCCAGCGTGCGATATTCAGAATTTCCTTGATAACATCTCTTGACACCGGTCTGGATGTGAATGCCCGGACACTTCTTCGGAGATGTATGCCTTCCACCAAATCCATCTCGCCTGCTCCTTCATTCAGATCGTTTTCAAATCTGCCTCTTTTATTAGCAATAAGGATGATGCCAACGAGCTAAGCCGGAGCCGCGAAGCGGCGATCGGCTTGAGCGACCTTTGTGTATGCCCGGCACGGGCGTGAACTTATGGGGTGTAAGTCCCCTATACGTGAATCCTGTTAATGTTAAACGTTGTTGAACATTAACAAAAGTATTAGCCGAAGGCAAGGGCGGAATCGCGAGAGACCGTCTGAAGGAAGCCTGAGTGCAAAGCGATGAGCCGACGAACAGAAACGGCATACAAGGCTTAGTCTCCGGGCAAGTCAGCACAACATGACAAAGTCCGGGATTCAGGAGACAGGGTAAATGCTGCGGTTGCATCGGGACAGTTCACGTTCATATCCGGGGAGACCTGTCCGACGTGGGGTCGTATCATACGACCGCGCATGTCATGGCAACATAGGGAAGAATATCCACGAGCTCTTATAGCATGATGAATACGCACGGAGGAATGCCTGTGAGGCGCGTGATGGAATCGTTCGACCCAAATGAAAACCTGCTGGAGCGGATTCTATCCAACGAGAACATGGCAGCGGCGTGGAAACGGGTGAAGGCCAACCAGGGCGCGCCCGGCATCGATGGGGTTCCCATCGAACAGTTTCCCGAACTGACAAGACCTCTATGGAATCAAATCCGGCAATCGCTTTCAGCAGGCAGGTACCAACCTTCGCCGGTAAGACGGGTAGAGATTCCCAAAGCAAACGGGGGAACTCGTCCCCTGGGCATCCCAACCGTTCTCGACCGGCTGATCCAACAGGCCATCGCCCAAATTCTGTCTCCGGTCTTTGATCCGGCATTTTCGGAATCAAGTTTCGGATTCAGGCCTGGACGGTCCGCCCACCATGCGGTTTACAAGGTGCGCGAGTATATCCGGGAAGGATGCCGCATCGCCGTCGATGTGGATTTATCGAAGTTTTTCGACACAGTCCATCATGATGTCCTGATGCGCCGTGTGGCGGGAAAGATTCCTGACAAACGGGTTCTACGCCTCATCGGAAAATACCTGCGGGCCGGGGTAATGGTAAGCGGTCGCCTACAGGAAACCCCTCTGGGAGTTCCTCAGGGTGGGCCATTGTCGCCATTACTGGCCAACATCATCCTGGATGATCTGGACAAAGAGCTTGAGAAACGCGGACACCGGTTTGCCCGTTATGCCGATGACTTTATCATTTTGGTGAAAAGTCACCGGGCGGGACAGCGGGTGATGGGAAGCATCAAACACTTCCTGGAGCAAACGCTCAAACTCAGGATCAACCCGGAGAAAAGCCGAGTCGTCCCAACAAATCAGGCAGCCTTTCTTGGCTTCACATTCCGTGGAACCAAGATTCACTGG
>JBDKUG010000116.1:0-1588 GCA_039679815.1 Smithella sp. | reverse complement strand
AAAGGGGTTATTGAAGAATTTATTTCCAGAAATGGGACGGATTATGGCGCGATTGAGGCTTCCCTTGAAACAAATTTCCAACAGGTAAAAAACAAGCTCAAAAATGAATCAGCGGTTCTTATTTTTGATGACGAAACGGAGACCACCAATATATTCCCTGCTGATGATCCCATTTTGAAAAAGCTTGAGGCTGAGAATGACGAGTTCGTAATGTAATTTGTTGACGGAAGCACTTGTTAATACTTGCGAATCTGTCTATGAATGGATATAATTCACACCGTGAATAATAATACATATCCTCGACACATGATGGCCGCGTTAAATCAACGATTAAAAGTAATGCCTGCCATTGTCGTGACGGGCATTACACCTTTCCGGAACAGCTGAACCGGCCGGCACGCGTCTTGAAAACCTGGTGCTGCTTGATCTGCTGGTCTGGCGTTCGGGCAGGCTGTCGAATACGGAAATCCTCTACTGGCGGACAACAACATGCGAGGAGGTTGATCTTGTGATCGAAAAGGAAGGAAAGGTCCTGCCCATTGAGATTAAATCAGGAAGTAAGCCCAGGGTCAAAGACGCCGCCAACCTGATTGCCTTTCAGCAGGAGTATGGCGCGAATGCGCGCACGGGATTGCTGCTGTGTGACTGCATGGAGATCGAATGGTTGACGCCCACCGTTCTGGCTGCGCCCTGGTGGAAGGTGATTTGAACCCAATGAAAATAGTAAAAAGCTCATTGTAGTTGTCTGAAGACGGAAAATTGAAACTTCAAGGAGAGAGCTTTGCATAACTCCTCTATTCGTCATTCCGGTGAATACCCTGAAGGGCACGCGAACCAGAATCCAAGAAATAGTTGATAATACTGGATACCGGCCTTCGCCGGTATGACATGATTGCTGGCATTATGTAGTTGTGCAAACGTCTCAAGGAGCGAAAAGTCGGAAGGAACGTCATAATAAATCATGTTAGCGGTATTTATGTCGGGAGGCTGTAATGTCTATTATTCAACTTGTTCAACAAAAACAAAAGGTTGGCGCGTTTGTTGTTCTGTTGATTTGCATCCTGTTGTCGGCGGCATCGATCATCACGGCTTCTATCGTTCAGAGAGATTTCGGTGGCGTGGAAGTATCGGATGTCTATTTTAAAAATATCAACGGCGTCATGGTGCGGGCATAGCTTTTTGTCCCCGATGGCGCAACCCGCGGCAATCCCATGCCCGGCATGGTTTACATCCACGGCTACCAGAACAACCGCGAAACGGGCGACGCCTATTCCATCGAGACCGCACGACGCGGGATCGTGGTGCTGAACATTGATGCCATCGGACGCGGACACTCCGGCCTGCCGGGCGAGCCTTCCGATCCCGGGTTTGATCCCACCTATGGCGGCAAAAGCGCGATTGCCTTTCTAAAATCTCTTCCTTATGTCCGACCGGACGCGGTCGGGATCATGGGACATTCTAGTTTCTTTTTCCGACGCCGGCTTTCATCTGGACGGGCGTGTCCTGGTAAAAGCTTTCATTCAGCGCCTGCCTTCTTCGATCATTTTACGCAAGGAAATGCCTTTCAGAAGGTTTTTATCGCGGAAGC
>JBDKUG010000177.1:0-3388 GCA_039679815.1 Smithella sp. | reverse complement strand
CCGCGATACCTTTTACATAATCGGAACGACTGCCGGACCGCATCCCTATCCCGTGATGGTAAGAAATTTTCAGTCGGTGATCGGACTGGAGATTAAAAAGCAGATTCATAAAGCAGAAGGCAGAAATCCTGATGTGCTGGTGGCGTGCGTGGGCGGCGGCTCCAACGCAATGGGCACCTTTTACGCGTTTCGCAATGAAAAAAAAGTGGCGATGTTCGGTGTGGAGGCGGCTGGCCTCGGTATGAACACAAAGAAGCATTCCGCCAGCATCAGCGGCGGGAAAGTGGGTGTTCTGCACGGCAATAAAACATATCTGCTGCAGGACGAACACGGCCAGGTGCGTGATGCCTATTCCATCGCCGCGGGACTCGATTATCCCGGCGTGGGACCGGAGCATGCTTACCTTGCAGCGACGAGGCGGGCGACTTATGTAACCGTGACGGATGCAGAAGCGGTCGAAGCCTTCTTATTCTTGTCGCGTCAGGAAGGAATCATCCCCGCGCTGGAGAGTTCGCATGCCATTGCCCATGCCATGAAAATCGCACCGGCGATGAAGAAAAATAAAATTATCGTCGTCTGCCTGTCCGGGCGCGGCGACAAAGACGCGCAGACGATTATAGAAACGATGTGAGGATATTATGGGACGGATAGGAAAAAAATTTGAATCTTTGAGCGCTAAAAACGAAAAAGCGCTGATAGTCTATTTAACGGCCGGGGACCCTTCGCTGGATACCACAAAGAAACTAATCCTGGGCCTGGATAACGCAGGCGTGGACATTCTGGAAATCGGCGTTCCGTTTTCCGATCCGACGGCTGACGGACCGGTCATCCAGGCTGCCTCGCAGCGCGCACTTAAAACAGGAACCACGCTGGAAGTCGTACTCAAGATGGTCGCCGAGATCCGTCAAACCTCGCAAATTCCCATTTTGCTTTTCGGCTACTTCAATCCGATTTTTGCCTTTGGCGTAAAAAAGTTCGCTAAGACCGCGAAAAAAGCAGGTGTGGATGGCGTTCTGGTGGTTGACCTCCCCCCGGAAGAAGCGCCTGAACTGCGAATTCACACGGACGCGGCCGGTCTGGATTTCATCTCGCTGGTCGCCCCGACCACCGGCAAAGAGAGACTGAGAAACATTCTCAAAAGCGCAACGGGGTTTCTCTACTACATTTCCATCACCGGTGTGACCGGCACCGCCGCGTCTAGAACAGAAGATATCGCCCGTGAAGTTTCTAAAATACGTAAACTCACCGAAATGCCTATTGCCGTTGGCTTCGGCATCTCCAACGCGGAGCAGGCAAAAGAAATCGGCGCCATCGCCGACGGCATCGTCATCGGCAGCGCGGTCGTCAAACTGATTGATGAAAACCGCAACAGCGACGATCTGACGGAAATTGTCTGTGAATACGTCAAAAATATTAAACAGTCTCTGACCTAAACGCCTATGAACCGAATGCCGCAACCCCATTTACCAGCGCCCTGGCAATTGACAGGAGAGGGCATTATTCTGGCGTACTGTTTTAAAAAAGCCTGGGTGGAAAAATGTGGTTTTCTTCCCGCCTGGTTGACCGGACGCGCACAAAACGGACTGGGGTATGTGATGCTGGTCAATTACAAACAGGCACCCGTCGGGCCCTACCGGGAGTTGCTTTTCATGCCGGGTTCTTTTGCGCATACCGGCCGGCGGAGCATCACGAAAATCTACGTGGATTCGGAAAACAGCACCGAAAACGGACGCTACAATTGGGGCATTCCCAAAGAAACCGTTTCGATCCGGTGGCACTCATCCGGCAAAACCGACCGCATCGCCGTTGGATTTGCGGATAAAACTTTCTTTGAGACAACGATTACCTCGGGAGGCATTCCCTTTCCTGTGCATACTGCGCTTCTGCCCATCCGTCTTCATCAGCAGCTCAATGAACGGATTTATCTGACTGAGCCCTCAGGGAGAGGATGGGCAAAATTTGCCCGCATCCAGAGTATGCACATTGATCCTAATTTCTTTCCGGACATCGGAGGATTATCGCCCCTGGCAGTGACAAAAATCTCTCCTTTTTACATGCATTTCCCTCAAGCAGACGTTCGCCCTGCAAAATAATTCAGGTCTGCCGACAGATAGGATTTTTTTTGCGGGTTCAATCTTCAACATTCGCAACGGCAATTCTTGTCGGCACTTTGCTGGCCGATGACCAGCGCCAATCTTCCGGATAAAGAACATACTGTTTGCGTACCGGATTAGATTCGACATACTTAATTTTTTGGTTCAGGAATTCCTCACTTTCAATCACTTTGGGAAAATTGGTTTCTTTCCAGAAATGGTACTCGCCATCTTTTTCAAAAAGTTTTAAAAGGTTGCGTTCCGTCCCGGCTATGTTTCTCTTCAACTCTTTGGCCAAAAATGTTTTCATGTCGCGGATGACAGCAATCATATCAGGCGCCGTGCCGATGAAATGGAGATGGTTGAGCATAAAGACAAAGGCAAATATCTGTAGTCCTTTGTTTTTCTGGCAATACACAAAACTGTCTTCCAGAATTTCAAATCGGTGGTGTCGATCAAAGAGATAATACCAATTGTGGACAGTAAATGTAACAAAGTAAATTTTGTCTTTGAGTTCTTTATTGATGCGTACGGACGGCATACATTATCTCGTAATATGCGGGTTCTATCTTGCAGATTGAACCCATGGTTTGAGTGTAAATATACAAAACATCTGGTTCAGTCAACATGACTGAACCAGCGGGGATTTTATATCATTTGCGGGTTCAATCTTGCAGATTGAACCCATGGTTTCAGTGTAAATATACAAAACATCTGGTTCAGTCAACATGACCGAACCAGCAGAAGGAAGTCATCTTTTATCTCTGCTCATTTTGGTAATCGGCAGGAGAATCAGAATGACACATATAATCAGCGCAACCAGTGCGATCGGCCTTTCCACAAAGATGGCAAAGCTGCCCTGCGACATTAAAAGTGAGCGGCGGAGGTTGACTTCAAACATGGGGCCCAGCACAAAACCCAGGATCATGGGTGCGGCCTCAAAATCGAATTTATTGAGCAGATAGCCGACCACGCCGAAAAGAATCATGACAGCAATGTCAAAGACACTATTGTTGATGCTGTATGCGCCCAGCACGCAAAACAAGACGATGAGCGGGTAGAGTATTTTATCGGGAATCCGCAGAACCTGAACCCACAGCGGGATCAACGGCAGATTCAGGACCAGTAGGATAACGTTCCCCATATACATGCTGGCAATCACACCCCAGAATATTTCCGGATGCTGTGTCATGAGCAGCGGTCCGGGCGTCACGCCGTGAATCATAAAGGCACCGAACAGCACAGCCAGAACCACGTTGGGCGGAATACCCAGGGTCATGAGCGGAATGAAGGAT
>JBDKUG010000010.1:0-5844 GCA_039679815.1 Smithella sp. | reverse complement strand
CAAATGCACGGACATTTGTCTTTCCGGTTGTCTGCTGACGGAAGACCGGAGAATACAGTTATCCGTTTAAAAACTATTTTCCCTTGAAGAGATAACGTTCAAAAAAACGGTTGTAAGTTGTCCATTCGGAATCCGCATTGGCGTTATCTGCTTCGACAAAGCTTTGAAATGCATTAAGCTTGGCATCCAGGTCGTCTATAAAATGAATGACCAGCGCCTCCATGGTTTTCGGACGTTTGGGAGAACCGTATTCGAATTCGCCGTGGTGGCTCAGAATAATATGACGCAGCGCGAGCGCGGTCTGCGGAGGAAAATCAGGGATCGCCTCGATCTTTTTGTTGATCATTTCCACGCCCATGACCAGATGGCCGATCATGCGGCCTTCGTCGCTGTAAGCAATGAGGCTGTCATAGGAGAATTCATAAATTTTACCGATGTCGTGCAGGATTCCACCGGTGATCAGCAGGTCTCTGTTTAATTGCGGGTAATGATCCGCAGTCTTGTCCAGCAGCCGCACAACGGATAGTGTATGTTCAAGCAGGCCGCCCAGGTAAATGTGGTGAAAACCCTTGGCTGCCGGAGCCCGCCGAAAAAGATCGGCCGTTTTTTCATCATGAAAAAAAGCGGCAAGCAGCTTTTTTAATGGTTCAGATGAAAGAGCATCGATGTATGTGAGGAGATCCTGAAACATCGCCTGCGTGTCCATTTTGCTCACCGGCAGATAATCCGACGGGTTAATGTTTTCCGGTGTGCAGGGTTTAATGTTGACAATGGAGACCTGAAGAGCATTGCGGTAGCTCTGCACCCTTCCTTCAATATAAATGATGTCGCCTTTTTTAAAGATTTGATCCATTTCCGAAGCATTATCCCAGACCTTGCCGTCTATTTCGCCCGTCTTGTCTTTCAGACGGACGTTCAGGTAGACTGACCCTTTCTGGGAAAAGGCCATGCTTTTTTCTGCGACTAAAAATGTAGAAGCAATTTTATCGCCCTGCTTGATGTCCTGAAGATAAATTTCTTTGGTTTTCAAAAGAACCGCCTTTCTGATGAAATCGTGTTTAAAGCTTTTCCCTCAATACACGGTGGTCTCCCACACGTACCGTCAGTTTGCTGGTATCGAAATATTCCATGAGCGGAATAATGTATTTTCGGGAGAGTCCGGTCAGATCCTTGAATGTGGCCGGTGTCGCCTGACCATCCAGGACAAGCTTTGCTTTGTAATCTTCGCGCAGCTTTTCCAGTACAGTTTTCGCAAAGCAAAGGTCTTCATTGATCTTGATAAGCTCGCCGTCTTTCAGCATCAGCTTGATGATGTTTTGCACCTTTACTTTCCGGTCTTTAAAGCTGTTAATGACATCAGGCAGAGAAGGAGGAGTCAGCCCGGCCTTAACGTATGTGGAGACAATGGATTGATGCAAGGCATCCTCTTCACCGGCCAGCAGAACCTGATGGGTTGCCAGTCGGACATTGTCTTTGTTGATAACGATACCTTCTTTTTTCCCCAGGCTGACAAGCACCATGTTGAAGAGTTTAACGGACACCGTAGAGGCCAGTGCCGCTTTGAGCTCTTCCTTGGAAATGCCTTCCTTTAACGGATTTTTCCTGTGGTAGTCCGTGAGGCTTTTAAGAATCAGTTCTTCCATCTGTGCGTATAAATGAACGGAAAGAACCGTGGTGTCATCACTTGAAAGCAGGATGGCCTGGTGGCTGGAAAGTAATTTTTCCAGCGCTTCCCTGATTTTTTTTGCATGAACGCCCAGTCGAAAAGAAAGCGACCGGATAGGAATGCCTGCAAAACCGGCCCGTTCCAACAGCACCATAATTTTGTCAGGTAATGTACCGTCAAGCAGCGTGTGAAAATCAGAGAGGGTTTTTTTCTGGCTTCTTTTATGTTTGCCCGGCAGCGGGTCGAGAATAATGCCGCCGCCAATAGTGGTTACCGGTGAGTAGCTGCGCAGCACGAAATGATCGCCCGACACAACGACATCTTCATTGGCCAGAATCAGCTGGGCAAAGGTGTTTTCACCGGGAGACAGTTCATCCTCATCCATGAGAACGATTCTTGTCATAATTTCCGCCGTACCGGTGTGCAGGCGCACCAGTGCCCGGTTTTTCAGCTTCCGGGTATTGGTTGCCAGGTATTCAAAAAAAACGTCAAGCTTTTGTGTTGGCCAGACTGTTCCCGGTCGCACGAGAACGTTGCCCCGTTCGAGTGTTGATTTTTCAATTCCCTGCAGGTTGATGGCGGTCCGCTGTCCGGAGAAGGATTCTTCCACAGGCAAACTGTGAACCTGAATTCCCCGGATGCGCGCAGAAATGTTTTCGGGAAGAATCTGAATGTCCTCACCCACCTTGATTTTATCGGAAATCAGGGTTCCGGTTACCACGGTGCCGAAGCCTTTCATGGTAAAGATACGGTCCACCGGCAGACGAAAAATACCGTCATCGGTTTTTTCTTTCAGCTGATTTACCGTTTTATCCAGTTGGGTGAGAAGCTCCGGAATTCCCGTTCCTGCTGCCGCCGATACCGGTACAACAGGCGCGCCGCAAAGGAATGTGTTTTTCAGATAGTCGGTGACCTCTGTTTGTACAAGGTCCAGCCAGTCCTTTTCCACCAAATCCGTTTTGGTCAGGGCAACCAGGCCTGCCTTAATGCCCAGAAGGGAGCATATTTGCAGATGCTCCCTGGTTTGCGGCATAACGCCTTCATCTGCGGCGATGACCATTAAAACGAGGTCAATGCCGGCTGCGCCGGCCACCATGTGTTTGATAAACTTTTCATGTCCCGGCACATCGACAATGCCGAGGGTATGTCCGGATGGAAGCCCCAGAGAAGCGAATCCCAGTTCGATCGTGATGCCTCTTTCTTTTTCTTCCTTGAGACGGTCTGTGTCAATGCCTGTCAGGACTCTGATTAAAGACGTTTTCCCGTGGTCCACATGACCGGCTGTGCCTAAAACGAAATGCTGCATGGTTTTTCCCTTTATCGAATTTACAAGGTGCCTTGAGATAACATACTCCAGTCATTTTCACAACATTATATTTCGGAAGCAGTGGGGATGATGCGGAGTTTCCTCTGGCAAAACGCAAAAGATTTGCCCCTGATTTAAGCCTTGAAAATAAAACTCGGAATTGTTAAACGTTATGGAAAGCGAGGTGATTTTTGCGCATTTTGGGATTGGATTATGGAGAGAAAAGAATTGGCGTTGCCGTCTGTGATGAGCTGGGAATAACAGCTCAGGGATTGCCGACGCTGATTCGCCAAACCAAAAAACATGATTTGGAAATTTTGAGCCATTGGATTCTGGATTATTCGATTCAAGAAATTGTCATTGGATATCCTTTGCGCCTGGATGGTTCCGAAGGCATTCAGTGTGAAAAGGTGAACCGTTTTACCCGCTTGCTCGAAAAAACTTTTTTGCTGCCGGTGATGAAATGGCCGGAAACGCTTTCGACCAAAGAGGCTGAGGAAATATTAATGTCATCCGGCGTCGGCTGGCGAAAAAGGAAAGAAAAAGTCGATCAGCTGGCGGCTTGCCTGATCCTGCAGAGTTATCTGGATAACCTCGGCAAATCAGAGACAGGGCAGGTTTAGATCCCATCTTTAAATAATCCGTTTTTTTTAAACAGGTCCGTGTGACAGGGATGAAAGTAACCATAAAAAAAATATTCTGTTATGCTCTTCTGCTGCCGGTTATTCTTACCATTGTTTTTGGCGCCTGGTTGTTTATTTACGCAAAAACCCCGATTGACCCGCAAAAAGGCGCAACCGTGCTGGTTGATCTTCCTACAGGCACCAGTTTTGTTGAAACAACAAAAATTCTCAGCGATGCCGGATTGGTTAAAAACAGGTTTTTCTTTTATGCTTTAGTCGGAGTCAAAAGGGCCACCCGCACCATTCGTGCCGGTGAATACGAGTTTTCCACCTCTCTTTCCCCATCTGAACTGGTTGATAAACTTATTCGTGGAGATATCAAGAATTATCGGGTTATTATTTACGAGGATTCTTCACTCAGGCAGATTGCGGCCCGTCTTAAAGAATATAAACTGATCGATGAAAAAACCTTCTTTGAGCTGGCGGAAGACAGGCTATTCTTATCTTTACTGGGTGTCCAGGGGTCTTCGATTGAAGGATATCTATTCCCTGACACATATTTATTCAATCGTTCCATGAGCACCAGGCAGATTATGCGTTCCATGGTTGATCGTTTCTGGGAAAAAATTTCACCGGAGATGATTAATCAGGCGGCGGCAAAAGGTCTTGATCCCCATCAGTTTGTGACTTTTGCCTCCCTTGTGGGTAAAGAATCCTGGAAGACGGAGGAAAAGCCTTTGATTGCGGCCGTTTTTTATAACCGGATGAGCAAAGGAATGCCGCTTCAATGTGATCCCACAACGATTTACGACCTGAAAGATTTTGACGGGAAAATTCTGCGCACTCATTACAAGAGGGAATCTCCCTATAATACATACATTATCAAGGGATTACCACCGGGGCCCATAGCCAGTCCCGGGCTGGATTCATTTCAGGCGATTCTCAATCCGGCAAAAGTGGATTACCTCTTTTTTGTGGCCCAAAATGACGGAACTCACTTTTTTTCATCAAAACTGAGTGATCATATCGCTGCAACAAAGCGTATTCGCAAAGAGGCGGCTGTTAGTGCCGACGCAGCCGATGCTGACAGTGAGGATGTTGGCGGAATTGAAGTAACGGGTGGTGAAGGTGAGCATGTCGGCAAAAACGCCACCGGCCTTGATGTTACCGGTACTGCTGAACAATCGGTGCCGAACATCAATAAATAAAATAAGCCCTTGCGGTAGTATGCTCTATGTATTTGATTTTATTGACATATAATTAATTTCCCATCCTGCTTTTTACGATTTTTCCCTCCGTATGGATATCGTTTCTAAACCTTCCAGAAAATTTTTCAGAACCATCGCTTGAAATGATCCGGTTACATTTCCCGTTTTGTTAGTAATTTTAAGTTACTTGATAAGAAAAAAGATGCATTTTTTCCTTGACAAAGGCAACTTCCCTCTCTATAGTTGGGCCACGTGGAGTAAAGTGGATGGATGTGGAGGATGTTTTAAGTGTCTAGATTTCGTGGCCAATTTCATCATGCTATCGACGAAAAGGGAAGAATCATTTTCCCGTCGAAGTTTCGTGAGATTTTTGCGCAAGAGCACGATAACCGCATGGTCATCACGAAAGGGGATGGGTGCCTCAGGGTTTTCCCTTCCGATGAATGGCTTATCCTCGAAGAAAAAATATCACATCAATCCATTTTACGCAAGGAAGTCCGCTCGTTTCAGAGATTTTTTATGTCCCCTGCGGTGGACTGCATTCTCGACAGTCAGGGCCGGGTGTTGATTCCACCTGCGTTGCGTGAATATGCCAATCTGGAAAAAGATATTGTTCTGGCGGGCATGATCAAAGATATCGAAATCTGGTCGAAAGAGCGGTTTGACGAGGAAATGAAGAAAGCCGCCACCGATATGGATAAGTTCAGTGATTATATAGCTGACCTGGGTATATGATCATGAACGCTGATTTTTCTCATCAGCCGGTGATGCTTCAGGAGGTTCTGTCGTGGCTTGTGGGAAACAAAACAGGCGTTTATGTGGACGGCACGATAGGCGGAGCGGGACATGCACGCGCGATTCTGGAACAGACACAGGGTCGGCTGATCGGGATCGATTGTGACACGGATGCCCTTTCAGCCGCCAGAGAGAGGCTGGCCCCATTCGGATCGAGAGTAACTCTTATTAAGGCTAACTTTTCCGATCTGGCCTCTGTACTGAAAGAATTGCATATCGAGAAAGTTGATGGCGTGCTTTTGGATC
>JBDKUG010000038.1:0-5367 GCA_039679815.1 Smithella sp. | reverse complement strand
CATCTTTGTTCTCCACATACCATCAGGCTTTCAGAAAGACCTGCTCTCCGGCAAAAATCCTGATATTAGGATCGACGTCGATGCCACGGCCATCGGCCATGCCAAGTTGGGAACGACATACTTAAGCCGGATGATAAACCAGGAGATTGAGACATTTCTGCCGGGCATTCGAAAGGCGGCTGATCTTCCCATCACGGTGAACACCCGTGTAATGTATAATCCAAACCGTGAAAACTCCTGGTTCATGAGCGTTGTATTCCTTACCCACATGATCACCCTGCTTGCCATCATCCTTCCAGCCGCTGCACTTGTAAAAGAAAAGGAGCGCGGTACTGTGGAGCATCTGCTCGTCATGCCCCTTGTACCTGTGGAAATTATACTCGCCAAGGTATGGGCCAACAGTTTTATCGTGGTTTTAGGTGCTATGTTTTCGCTTTTCTTTGCTGTGAAGTGGATCATAGGGTCACCAATCCACGGGTCCACGACCCTGTTTTTTTTCGGCACCGTTGTTTTCCTCTATGCGACAACAGCACTGGGTGTCTTTCTTGCCACAATTGCCAAGAATCAGCCCCAGGCAGGGCTGCTGAGCATGCCCATTATCGCGCCCATTGCCATTCTGGATGGAGGAACCACGCCGCTGGAATCCATGCCCAGGTTTCTCCAGATCGTCATGAAGTTTGCCCCTACAACACATTATTCGGAATTGTGCTCCCGCGTACTCTTCAGGGATGCAGGGATTGGTGACGTCTGGGTGCAGTTCCTTGCGATGGCGGCGATTGGGACTGTGTTGTTCGCAGGCGCGATGATTCGTTTCCGTGCGACATTCCGGTAATTGTTTTCGCTCAGTCTTTTCTGTGGATTCGATCGCAAAGTAACCCTTTCCATGATCTTTGTTTATGTTTATATTTCAATATCTTAAGGAGAACATATTCAGCATTACATAAGATTATTGAACAAAAAAACAAATTGAAAGAATTCAGAACATTTTCATGCCGGGGCCATGGCAACTTTTTCATTCAACCCGGTATCAGACTAAAATTATTGTCGATTTATTTTACATACAACATTTTGTGCAGAAATCATTATAACATATAGCATCTGTTATAATATTGGAAATTACCATCAATAATGAAGTCCGGTAAATGTCGGATAATTTAACAAACACGAAATTATTAAATAAATAGCAGATCTATTTTTAAAAAATTAAAAAATATCTTTAAGATATGTAAGACATTGTAAATCAAGGCAAAGCGGCGATTATTTCATATCTTCAATTCGTCTGATATTTTCATGGAATGATTTATGCTATTAAAATGATGCACGAGATATTACCGACTACACTTGGATGAAGGCAAAACAATGAAAAAGTTCTCTATTTGTGCGATTCTCGTTATGTTTTTTGTGTTTGTGGCGCTCCCAATATCCGTTTTGGCCATGACAGCGATTGAAGACAACGAACTGGCCGAAATAACGGGTCAGGCCGGTGTCAGCATCAACGTTGATGTTACAGCCAACCTCTCCATCGGCACAGTTGCATGGGGTGATTCCGACGGTTTCACGGGATATTCCAATGCGGGTTATGCAGGTATTGAAGGTTTTCAAGCAAATGTCCACTTTTCAGGCCGTCATGATGGCCCGTACGCGACCACCGGGCCGGCCTCGATCGGTTATATGGGGAACAAACCTATCACAATTGATGTTGGTTCAGATGCTCTCGGGTGGACAACCCAGGTGAGAATTGGTCTGCCTACGGCTCATTTGACAGTCGACCACCTGCAGACGGATATTTTCGTGTCCGGTGTTACTGCAGGCGCTCCTACTTCAACAACGGCTCAACAGTTAGGCGCGATTTACATGAATGGCATTGAGATTCTCCTGGGTGAGTCATCATCACCGGCTTATGCCTCATCGTATAATGCGGGGTATCTGACGATCGGCGCCGCAGGCTCAGGGAACAGAGGCGTTAACTTTGGATTCGATGTCAATATTGATTCAATCAGCATTGACACGATTTCTTATGGGAACACCTCCAGTATTCTTGCGGATTCGTTCGGTACGGCCGCAACAGCCGGTTACATTGGCGTGACTGATCTTACCATCGGCCATATGAACATTGATGGCGGTTGTAATATCGGTGTCGGCACTCTGAACACCGACGCGATCAACAATGGACACGGGCAGGGGACCATTACCCAGGTGAATATTCGTATTCACCATAACACCACTGTGGCAATTCCCAGCGCTATCACCGGTACCGTTGTGCTGGCACAGGACCAGGAATTGATCACAGGGGGTGAAGAACTGGGCAACTTTTACATTGGCAGTCTTACAGCGCGCATAGTAAACAATGCGGGGTCCTTATTCACACCGTCCACAATTCAGATTTGGGCTCACTAGCCTTGGTGATCTGCTCCACTGGACGGATCGCTTCAAATCAGGGCAAGACTGTCGGCAACAGCCATGCCTGCAAGCGTCGGGCGGAGGTGGTTGTTTTTCAGTGTGACCAGTTTATTGTCGATCAACGCTTTGATGATACTTTTCTTTCCTGTTAGCAGGTCAAGACCATACAGCTTCTTAAAGGATTCCAGATTGACTCCGTCTGCTGTGCGCATGCCCAGAAACAGGGCTTCCAGGGCCAGCTGATCAGTTGAGAGTTTTTCCGACTTGACCACCGGTTTTCTGCCGCTGCCAATATCTTTCAGATAAGTCTTTACATCAGCTTTATTCCACCAGCGCCTGTTATTTGAAAAAGAGTGAGCGGCGGGGCCCAGGCCCAGGTATGGTTTGTGATCCCAGTATTTCCTGTTGTGTCTTGATTCAAAATGACGGGTACGGGCAAAGTTGGAAACTTCATAATGAATATAACCCGCTTCGGTCAGTATTTTTGAAGTGGTGATGAAAAAATCCAGTGCTTCTTTTTCCGATGGCAGATCCAGACCTTCCTGTTTATGTTGTTTGTATAAAGGCGTTTTCCGATCCAGAGAAAGCTGATAGCATGAAAGATGCTCGGGAGAAAAAGAAAGGGCTTTTTTCAATGTCTGACGCCAGTTTTTTAAATTCTGTCCATGTACTCCGTAAATCAGATCAAACCCAAGATTCCTAAATCCTGCATGTCGGGCGGTTTCAATGGACTCTATTGCCTGTTTTACAGTATGACGTCGCCCAAGAAATTTTAACAGAGAATCGTCAAAAGATTGAACGCCAATGTTGAGCCGGTTGATCCCCAGCTTGCGCAAAGCCTGAAAATATTCCATTGAAACATCGCCTGGATTGACTTCCATGGTGATTTCAGCCTGTCGGCTGATATCAAAATGGTTGCATGCCGCCTCCAGAATGATCTGTGCCTGCCGGATGGTCAGAAGGGAAGGGGTGCCACCGCCAAAATACACGGTATCAAAGGATGAGAAGATATCTTTGTAAAAGGCTATTTCCTGTACGATGGCCTCGACAAATTCATCAAGAAAACCGGCCGATGTGGTGGAGTAGAAGCTGCAATACCGGCATTTGCTCAAACAAAATGGAACATGTATATAAAGCCCGGCCATTTTCGTATGCATATGTTGTCCTGAAGCTAATCGTTATCTGATTTCAGGACTGCTAAAAACGCACTTTGCGGAATGCTCACAGAGCCGATCATCTTCATTCGCTTCTTGCCGGCTTTCTGTTTTTCCAGGAGTTTCCTTTTACGTGTAATGTCGCCGCCATAGCACTTGGCGGTGACGTCTTTACGGAAGGCGCTGATGGTGCTTCGGGCGATGATCTCCCCGCCAATGGCGCCCTGGATCGCAATCTTAAACATCTGACGGGGGATTTCATCTTTGAGGCGGTCGCAGGCCAGAAGAGCCCGTGCGCGGGCTCTTTCCCTGTGCACAATCTGCGAGAGAGCATCCACTTTTTCACCGTTGACAAGAATATCCATCAGAACCAGATTGCTTTCACGGTAATCAATTATATCATAATCAAATGAACCATAGCCCTGGGTCACCGATTTGAATCGGTCGTAGAAATCAAAGATGACTTCTGCGAGCGGCATTTCATAGGATAGCTCGACACGTCCGGGGCCGGTATAAGTCATATTGGAATTCACACCTCGCTTTTCCATGCACAGCTTCATGACCGTACCCAAATAACGTTCCGGAAGCATCATTGCTGCGCGGATGAAAGGTTCTTCGCCTTTGGCGATTTCGGCTGGATCAGGGTAATGGGCGGGATTATCCACGTAAATGACAATGTTGTCTTTGAGTGTAAAGCGATAGCGTACGCTGGGAACAGAAAGGATGATCGAGAGATCGAATTCCCTTTCCAGTCGTTCCTGAACGATATCCAGGTGGAGTAGTCCTAAAAAACCGCAACGGAAACCCTGGCCGAGGGCGGCGGATGAATCTTTTTCGTAGATGAATGACGCGTCATTGAGTTTGTATTTTTCCAGCGAATCGGCCAGGTTCTGGTAATCGTCGGAAGCGATGGGATAAATTGAAGCAAAGACAACGGGTTTGACTTCCTTAAACCCCGGCAGGGGCTGGCTGCAAGGCTTGTTCTGCAGCGTGATGGTGTCACCCGTGCGCACGTCCGCAACCGTTTTAACACCGGCAATAATGTATCCGACGTCTCCGGCGCTGAGCTCTTCGCGTTTGGTGCGTATCAGCAGAAAATGCCCGACTTCTTCCACCTTGTAAGTGGTGCTGTTGTACATGAATTTGATGATGTCTCCGGCTTTAACGCTTCCTTCAAAAATGCGGCAATGAATAATGGTGCCCCGAAATGAATCATACTTCGCATCGAAGATCAAAGCGGCCAGTGGATTTGAAGCATCGCCTTTAGGTGGCGGAATCCGATCGACAATGGCTTCCAGAATTTCTTCGATGCCGATGCCTTCCTTGGCGGAGCATTTGATATGCGTATCCGGATCGAGTCCCAGTTCCGAATCAATTTCTTCCAGAACCCGGTCAATGTCCGCAGACGGCAAATCAATTTTATTGATGACCGGAATGATTTCCAGATTGTGTTCCATGGCCAGGTAAAGATTGGCCAGCGTCTGAGCCTGAACCCCCTGGGCTGCGTCAATCAGCAGGAGGACGCCTTCGCACGAGGCCAGTGACCGGGAGACCTCATAAGAAAAATCCACATGGCCCGGCGTGTCGATGAGATTCAGAATGTACTCATTTCCATCTTTGGCGCGGTAGGGCAGGGAAATGGCGTTGCTTTTGATGGTAATGCCCCGTTCCCGCTCGATGTCCATATTGTCCAGCAGCTGGTCCTGAAAATTTCTTTCATTGCAGACGCCGGTGAACTGGATCAGCCGGTCGGCCAGCGTGGATTTGCCGTGATCGATGTGGGCGATGATGCTGAAGTTTCTAATATTTTTCA
>JBDKUG010000080.1:0-1836 GCA_039679815.1 Smithella sp. | reverse complement strand
TAAATGCGCAACGGGCTTGCGCCCTTTTCAGCTTCTCGTATTTTCAGGCCTGCCTGCACTCAATTCCTGAAGACCAAAAACAAGCGTTTCAACGCCGGCAAGACCACGATACTTTTTTTACTCAACTTTTCAGCCAACGCCGCTTAACCACCCTGAAAAGGCGTGACTCCTTAATATTCCTGATTTAAAACGCCTGGTATCATTATCTTCTGTGTGTGTTTAAGTCAAGTCAATATTCATTACACGGATCCGTCACCCGGGCTCATTTGTTTGAATTGGAATCTTTATGTTCATGAATGATTCCACGGTTTTTTGAATGGCATTGTTTTGATCGGGGGTAAACCAGCGGATGGTTCTGTCTGCCGAAAACCACGTCATCTGCCTTTTGGCATACTGCCAGGTATCCCGATTCATCAAATCAAGCGTACGCTCCCAGGTATTGATCCCCCGGATAAAATCAACAACCTGTTTATATCCCAGAGATTGCAGCGGCTTAAGATATCCGCTGTAACCCATCGCCAAAAGCCCGCGCACCTCTTCAACCAGTCCGGCCTCCATCATTTTCGCGGTTCTGAAAGCGATTCTTTTTTTCAACTCGGCACGCTCTACGGCAAGACCGATTTTACAGACATCATACGGACAATCGGTAAACAGATGATTCCGTTGCAGCGTGACGATGGACTGGCCGCTCTGATCCAGCACTTCCAGCGCGCGAATGACACGTACGCTGTCATTGACATTAATGCGGTGAGCCGCCTGCGGGTCTCTTTGCTCCAACAGGCCGTAAAGGTATTCCCTGCCGAAGCGGTCACGAAGCCCCTTATAATAATTACGGATGCTTTCATCGACCGGCGGTGTTTCTATCATTCCCTGCAACAGAGCCCGCACATACAGTCCGGTTCCGCCAACCACGAAAGCCGGTTTGCGGGCATGGGACAACTGGTCAATAACCGCCCTTGCCTGTCCGGCATAGATGGCTGCGTTGAATTCTTCATCCGGATTCACAACGTCAATCAGATGATGGGGCACCCTTGTCCTCTCTTCACGGGTAGGTTTGGCCGTTCCGATATCCAGATAACGGTAAACCTGCAGGGAATCGGCGTTGACGATCTCTCCCCCCGCCGCCTCAGCCAGTTCAACGGCAAGACGGGTTTTCCCTGTTGCCGTGGGTGAGCAAATGACCACCAGCCTGATCCGGGGTTTCTTATTTTCGTTTAAACAGTCGTTCGATTTCATAGAGAGAAAAATGCACACGGATCGGCCGTCCGTGAGGACAGGTTGAGTTGAAAGGAGTTTTCTCCAGATCACGGCACAGGGCGGCGACTTCCTGGGCCGACAAAACCGCATTGGCTTTAATCGCGGCACGGCAGGCCAGCGACGCCAGTATCTTTTCCCTGCGCTCCGCAAACGACGCCTTCGTCTGTCCATCACCCAGCTGATCGGTAAGGTCGGAAATGATTTCACACGGCAACACGGCCGGCAGAGAAGCCGGCAGCGCCTTTACCACGATGGCGTCGCGGCCGAATATCTCCAGATCCATCCCGATCTCGCCAAGCATGGGCAACGCTTCTTCAAAAAGACTGATCTGCGCGGGAGTGAGGCTGACAACTTCCGGCATCAGAAGGGGCTGGCTTACCGCTCTATCCGCGGTCGTCGCCTTCAGGCGCTCCAGAATGATCCTTTCGTGCGCCGCATGCTGATCCACCAGCATCAATCCATCCTCATTGGCAAATACCAGATACGTGCCGGCAAACTGCCCGAGATATTTTCGATTGGCAAAGATAATCCTTTCCTCCGGAGGATTTTCTTCAACCCTCAGAGGATCATCGATCGGAA
>JBDKUG010000158.1:0-2174 GCA_039679815.1 Smithella sp. | reverse complement strand
AGATGGAAACCACTTGGTGCGGAAACTTCCTTTCCTGGATGCAGTTCCTGCATACTGCCCGGACCTTTTAGTCCGTCAGAACTGGGTGTGCAAAAGTGCCTCGCATCGCATCAGATAGGAGGAGATTTGATAGATTGATTATTTTGGAGCGGAAGGAGGAAGATGTTAGGCTCTTACGAAATAGAGTATGAAGGGCGGAGGTACTTCGGCAACGTCGTGTTGCGAGAATACCATATTTTCGAACATGATAATGCACATTATCTGGTCGATGTGGGCAATAAGGCGGTCTCCCCAATCTCCGCCCGGTTGGCATCTATGATCAAGAATGTGGATTCAGCTTTCGGCTGTCTGATTCCGGAATCCGCCATGGAGGAGTTGCGCAAATTAAAGCTGGTTGCCGGAGAGGAGGATGAGACGTCCGAAGCTGTGGCGGATGGCGAGTCGATAGGATCATACGAGGAATTCGAGTATCCGGTGGTTAACATCTCCCTTTTCCTTGCGCAAGAGTGCAATATGCGCTGTGTCTATTGCTACGGTGGCGGGGGGCATTATGCTGGAAAAGGAATGATGACGGAAGAAACAGCGTTCCGAGCGGTTGACTGGCTGATGGAAAATTCCAAAAAAGCCGAAAGCGTAAGTATCAGTTTTTTCGGGGGAGAACCCTTGATGAACTTTTCCTTGATGAGAAAAATCGTGCCTTTCGCCAAAAGACAGGGAATGAAAAAAGGGAAGCAGGTCTTCTTCAGCATCACAACTAACGGTTCGTTGTTGAATGAGGAGATCATCACATTTCTCAAGGAAGAAAAGATAAGAACCTTTATCAGCTTTGACGGTCCGTCCGAATACCAAAACAGTCAGCGTCCCTTCAAGAACGGTAAGGGATCGTATGATAAGGTCTCCGCAAATATCCAAAAGTTGCGGGCGGTTATCCCCCACCTGACGGGTCGAGCAACACTTTGTGGTGAGGCCGACCCTTTTCGGGTCAAAGAGGGGATGGAGCGAGCTGGATTCACAACCTGTTTTATTACCAAGGCTTCCCCCGTGCTTCTGAACACGCAGCTTGCAGATATTCCCTCGGCCAGAGAAGAAGCCTTGCAACGGATGCTGGCGTTTAACCGCAAGGAAACGGAGCAATTGCTCGCCGCTATAAAGGCAAGAGCGATCGATAAAAATTATCTGCCGGGTCTCTTGCACGTCATGGCAGAAATGGATTTCGAGCAGAAACGCTACTATGGATGCGGAATTGGTAAAGGTATGGTCGCCATCTCCACAAACGGAGATATCTATCCCTGCCACAGGTTTGTGGGGATAGAGGAATTGCGTTTTGGGAATATCGCAGACCACCATATTGAAGGGTTAAACGACTATTGGCGGGCGGTCGTGGATCATTTGCCAGAATGCTGGAGTTGCTGGGCGCGCTATTTCTGCGGAGGCGGCTGCTTCTACAACAACAAGGCGCATACTGGGGATATGCACAGACCTGAGTCCCTGTATTGTCGCGAAACGAAGGCAATGATCGAAGGGCTGATCCATCTCTTTTGTGACTTGAGCAAGGATGACAAGGAGTATTTAAAAGGCATCATTAAGTATGTGACCGAGGAGCGAATCTTTAAAATGCCCATCAATCCAACAATTAATAAGTGATAATAGGGATCCAGCCAACATTTTAACGAAAATATATTTTAAGCCTTTTACAGCGATCTGATGACGGTTTTCTCCTATAGTTCATGTTTCCACAGTTATCCATATTTTCGAGAAATATTACTTTGGCAATAACGCAAATCAAAAAGTCTGTTGATCTGCCAGATGATTTTGAAAAGAAGCTTGCCGATGCTCTGAAGAAGAGAAACTTTGTAGCACACCATTATTTCTGGAATCGTGCCATGAAGATGAACCATACGCGAGGGCAAGAAGAAATGATTGCTGAACTAAGTCAATTGAGTACGTATTTTCGAGAGATGGAACAGGCAAGAAAATGTAATAATTTTCCTAAAAACTACCATGTTCTTTCCCTGATCATAATCGATAGTTCTTAATAGCGGCTTTATTTAAATATTAATAAAGTAATTTTAAAGACGGTAGGTATAGTATCGATTAGAGAAAATGACAAATATATACTATGCATATCCTCTTTAGTGGCAAACTCACTGCTTTGCTATTATTTGTATGTAAAA
>JBDKUG010000211.1:0-17685 GCA_039679815.1 Smithella sp. | reverse complement strand
CTTTGCGCTCAACAACCCATGCCACGGACTCCACGTGGAGCGGATGGATCGCAAACAATGCGGCCACAAAGGCACTTGGCCAAAGCACCCTGGTCATTCGCCATAGAATCAGAAACAGAAGAACCGTGTTTAAGACATGAAAGAGAAGATTGACCAGGTGATAGCCCATGGGGTTCAAGCCGAAAAGGGAATGGTCCAGCATCAACGAAAGCCATGTCAGGGGGTGCCAGTGGCCACTATACTTGGCCAGATCTGAAGAAAAGGCCTGTCCAATACTGCCTGCATTCAAACCGGATTGCACGTAAACATTTTTTGTCACATATTGCTCATCGTCATAGACGATAAAACCGCAATCTTTGAGCTGCCAGAAAGCGGCAATCGTAAGGATTGCCAGGGCCAGGCAAATCAGAACCGGTCGCAGATTCTTATTTTGGTTTGTGCCCGGGTTTGACGTGTTCTTTGAAATTGTCATTTTTCCTTTAAATTTTAAAATTAGTGAAGCAGTATATTAGCTAAATCAGCTGCATGCTCCTTTGGCATTTGCAACTTCCAGTAACTTGCAATTTCCCAATTCACATGCTGTTCGTGCATCGCGACAACCGGAGTTCTTATCGCCCTGACTTAGATAAATAAGTCCTCTGTTTATGTAGGCAACGGAGAAGTCCGGTCTGATTCCGATCGCCTTGTTATAATCCTCAAGCGCCTGCCTGTAATTGCCGAAGTTGTGATAGGCACTCCCCCTGTTAATATAGGCCTGTACAAAACCCGGCTTGATTTCGATCGCCTTGTCGTAATCTTCAATCGCCTGTTTGTAATTGCCAAGACCGTTATAAGCATTACCCCTGTTATTATAAGCATCTGCAAAACTCGGCTTCATTTCGATCGCCCTGTTGTAATCCTCAATCGCCTGCTTGTTATTGCCGAGGACCTTATACGCAATCCCCCTGCAATTGTAAGCGTTAGGAAAACCCGGCTCGATTTCGATTGCCCTTCCACAGTCGTCAAGCCCCTGCTTAACATTGCCAAGGTCGTTGTAGGCAAGCCCCCTGCTAACATAGATGAACCAGTTGTTTTCTGTAACTTTCAATGCGTGATCATACAGCGTCAGGCTGTTTTGCCAGTATCCGACCTGTTTCCATGTCAGAATGGAAAGGCACAAAATGACCAATACAGATGTCGTTAAAAGTATTTCTCTACGATAATTCCATTTCCTCAAGAGATCGGGGACACCCCATGCCACCATGATGAACAACCCGATCAGGGAAATGTAAGTGTAACGGTCGGCCATGGCTTGTGTTCCTGCCTGAACGATGCCGATGACCGGCACAAGTGTGCCCACATACCAAAGCCAGCCTGTTGCCAGGTAAGGCGATTTCTTAACTCTCCATAGCACCACAAAGGTAATGGCCATCAAAATTACTGCGGACCCCAAAACCTGCCAGAGAACCACATTCCCGGGATGAGGGTAAAAGACAGCAAGATTGACCGGCAGAATCATCTTGCCAATGTAGATGACGTAGGAAACAATTGCATTCCCAATACGAACATCCAGAGGAAAGACTTCGAAGAAACTGATGGCCCCAGCACTGCTTGCGGCAATATATGTCGCAACACTTGAAATGATGGCCAAAACAAAAAGGGGAACCTTTTCCAAGAGGAGAGGATAAATCAGCGACCATTGAAATTCCGGTTCGGCAGGCTTCCGGACCATCAATGGTTGTTTAACTTCCATCTTTTTATTTTCTGTCTTTCTGGATTTCTTTTTTTTCCTGTCGGAAACTTCTGGTTTTACGACAACGGCCTGTATTTGGGGAGCCGGTTTTCCTTCGGAAAAACGCTCTAAGGGCCAAAAGTCCAGAAGCAGCAATACAAAAGGAAGGGTCACCAGCATGGGTTTCGACATTAGACCCAGGGCAAAAAACAGAATAACCAAGGCGTATCTCTTCAGTTCCCGACGCTGAACATAATAATTGTACGCCCCAAGGGTAAGCATCCAGAAGAACGTGGAAAGAACATCCTTACGTTCCGTGACCCAGGCCACAGATTCCACATGGAGCGGATGGATCGCAAACAATACGGCAACAAAGGCACTCGGCCAGGTCGCCCTGGTCATTCGCCGTAAAATCAGAAACAGGAAAACCGTATTTAAGATATGCAGGAGAAGATTGACCAGGTGATAACCCATGGGGTTCAAGCCGAAAAGGGAATAGTCAAGCATTAACGAAAGCCATGTCAACGGGTGCCAGTGGCCGATTTTCTCAGGCAACTCGAAAGAAAAAGCACGTGCAATATTTCCCCAGTTCAGACCGGACTGTATGTAAGAATTTTCATAAACATAAATGTTGTCGTCAAGGCTGATAAAACCGGATTCCTTAATCTGCCAGAAAGCGATAATCGTCAGTATCGCCAGAGCCAGGCAAATCAGAACCGGGGTTAAATTCTTGTGCTGACTTGCTTCCGATCCTGACGTTTTTTGTGATGTTGTCATTTTCCCTTATCCCTGTTCAATCCAAATTCACAAAATTTTTTGAATTAATTACCATATGTCAAGCCAGACTTCAGCAGTTTATTTGATTATTTCCGCTTCAACCCCGAGGCCAGGCTGTTGGCACAAAAAGGAATGAGTATGGATCTGTTTACAGGGGAAATGCTGCACGAATTAGGGAAATTAAAAAAACAATGTATTAAACCCGGATTACGCAATAGACAAAGAAGACATTTCTTATGTCATTTCGACCGAAGGGAGAAACCTTTAAGAGTATAGAATGATGAAGATTTCTCGTCGCTACGCTCCTTCGAAATGACACAGAGAAACAACAAATCTCTCTATTGCGTAATCCGGGTTAAAAACACAATAAAACAAGCCGCAATCGATGTCCCACCACCCGCTGTTGCATAAGGGCTGATGTATTGCAGCAGACATATGCAAACATTGTCATGGACAAAGGGAAGCCTGCAACCTCAAAAACAGGAACGATTCAGAAGTCCGTCATCAGTTTACCGTCTCCTGTCTGTAGCGCGTATAGAGTAAAGCGGCTTCGGTGCGGTTGCGGATATTTGTTTTTTCGAAAATGTTACGGACATGCGTCTTGACGGTTTTGGCGCTCAGGAAAAGCTTCTGGGCAATTTCTTCATTCGTCATGCTTTCGCTGACCAGCGCGAGGATTTCTTTTTCGCGTCGTGAAATGGTTTTCATTTTGTTCAACTGATCGCTGGTGGGAGATTTTACGATTCTCGTTTTCCCGCATTCCCGGATCAGTTCATCGCAGACACGGCCGACAAGATCACCGGAAAGCCAGATCTCGCCGCGGGCGACCACGCGGACACATTTGATGATTTTTTCAGAATCAAGATGATCGATGAGGAAAAAACCGCGCGCGTTTCCCTTCATCATGGCAACGATATCCTGCTCGTGGAAACGCTCTCCGATGATAATGGTTCGCGTAAAGGAAAGTTTTTGCATGTACTCTATGACCACCGGCATGGATAGGGCGGCCGTCTCACGCAGGAGATCCTGGTCAAGAATGGCGACATCCGGAGACAGCTTGACCATTTTGTTCATAAACGCCAGGCCTCTTTCGGATTCATGGATAATATTCTGAATAACGATGGAACCGATGACACTGATATCTGTCTCACTGCGCAGGCAATTCTGTAGACGCGCTTCGGAGGCCTCGTCAGTACACATCATAGCCAGCTTAATCATTTGCTCTACCCTCCGTTATTACCTGTCATTAACATTTGCCAATTATGATGAATAAATGTAATACATTATGTTACCGTATGACACCTAGCAACAGTCCAGCATGATTGTCAAGATTTTTTTCCATTATTACTTACAGTACTGTTTTGTACTATAGTTTGGTCTAAACAAGAATAATTCGCTTCTTGATGATGATTGATATATGTTCAATGTATCTACTATATGTGTGATATAATTAGTTATTTAATTTTACAGATCATCTGCAGATGCTCTCTCCATCGGGCCGAATTGCACTTTTTATCAATCTGTTATATAATCGTTACAAATTATTATTCCGGCATTTAAAAGTTTAAATAATTAATGTTACCTTTTTAATGTAGGGCGTGCCGTGTGACCGTCCGGTTATTTGCCAAACGCGCCGTCTCGGCCTGAACGCCATCCTTTCTTCGCAAGTGAAAGGCATCCGTTTTCAAGTTCCTCTTGATATGGAGGGAGTGTCAAGCAGTCCGCAACGGCCACACGTTTGGCAAATAACCATATAGTCGCGCAGCGCGCCTACATTAAAAAGCAGCCCCCTCAATGCCCCGTCGGCGGAGAACAGGGTTGTTTGTCCCCTTTCTTTCAGGGGGCAGGGGGGAGGATGTTGCCGTCATTGCCTTTTTGTCATTGACACAAAATGCTATTACTCCTGCCTTACGAAAAGCGCCTGTTTTTGATCGTGATTTTTTCAGTAAAAGATGGTATCGGATAAAAGCCTTACAATAAATAAAAGCATGAAATAATGAGACGATCATGAAAAGTGCTCCTGAATATTTAAACAACCCTGACGGGAAGCGAATGTGGTTTCAGGATTTCCGGCCTCACTTCAATTATCTTGTTCTGGACCCCATTAAAAGGTTTCCTCTCAAAATGGATGACATGCTGATTGGTTTTGTCTTCATGTCCTGCTGTATCGACTATCTCTCGGGATTCTGGTGGGGCGAAAACAGGGAACTCGGAATGTCAAGACAGGCCTATGTCAGCTTCATCAACGAGTATTTCCGGCCCCGGGGCCGCTACAACGCCAAGGGCCTTTACGACAGTCTGCGAAACGGCCTGGTTCATCTGTTTACGATTAAAAATAAAATGTATGAACTTACGTTTGATGAACCCGGGAGGCACCTGACCTTAAGCCGCATTGGTTACACGGTTCTGGATGCCGGCAGTTTTCGTAAAGATTTGATTGATGCGGCAAACCTGTATTTTGACGAAGTGGAAAAAAATCCCCAGTTACTGGACAAGGCCTTTGAACGCTACGAAAGGGATGGGTTTGTCCACTGGATAGACTGATTTGCTGATCAGACGGTGTCGCAAAGTGACTGAGGTGGTTGTGTCCTCCATTGGTTAATACCTCCCCCTACCCTTCGAGGCTGTGTCGCAATTCATTCTTTTGTCAGAATCCTTCGGGTCACACGTTGCGAAGCGAAGCGAGAAATCTTGTTTTCAATAAATACACATGCATTAAGATTCCTCACATGCGTTCGGAATGACACAATGGAGCACCGGTTCTGAACGCGTGGCCTGAAAGGTTATGGTAAATTAAAGGTAAAGGAACAACAGGTTGTCATTTTGGTCAGGGTATTGTGCTGATCCGCACATTTCCTGTTATGCTGGCAACCATGTTGGACATATAAATACTGCCGAGGCTGTCGCCGGTTCCCGGCGTGGAGCCGAGCCGAATGGCGTCGATGGAAAAACGATCCACCTTTAATTCCATTCCGGTCATGGTCATGTTCAGGCTTCTTAGCCCCGTTCCATTCCCCGTAGTGCTGATATCCACTTTCAGGGGGTCTGTGAACTGGGCGGAACCTACAAACTCAATCCCACACAGGCTGAAATAGCCTGCAGTGGTATTGGTTCCGGGGCCCAGACCATCCTCGTCCCCGTAGGCCAGAGTTTCGATGGTCATATTCCAGTTGAGGCTGTCGATTTGAAACGACACCCCCGCCTGACCGACAACACCGTTCATCTGATCTTCGGAGAGGGAAGCCATCTCGGCTGTTCCCAATTGAGGGATTATCATAAGTCCGATTGCCAGCAGTAACGTCATGACGATTTTTCTTATCTTCATGTGTACTCTCCTTTCTGGAGAAAGACATGCTTTCTTCAGGTAACCCGGCCATCCGTTCATCGAACGGACCCGCGGCTTTCCGTCCCAGGATTACTCCTGGTTTGGCGAAAGAGGAGGCAGACCCGGCTATCCATTGCCGAAAGCAATGGACCCGTGGCTTTCCGTCCCAGGATTACTCCTGGTTTGGCTTTTTGAAGGCAACCCGGCTATCCACCCTCCTACAAGTGGACCCGTGGCTTTCCGTCCCACGGTTACCCGTGGTTTGGTATTGAGGCAACCCGGCTATCCGGCCTTCAAGTCCGGACCCGTGGCTTTCCGTCCCAGGATTACTCCTGGTTTGGCGCGTCCTGCCGTTCCTTTACCGTATGTAAGGCGCAATGGGCGGTGAAGACCCCATCGATCCTTTTTTTTCAAAGAGCTTTAATCCAACGCCTGTGCGCGGCATTGGATAAAAATATTAGAAATTTATAAAATTGTAACACAACAGGGATGAAAAGGAAACACGGCATAACATCCCTGCAAAGATGACCAGGGACAAGAAAAGACGGCCTGCTCCCGACAGCGGGTCAAGTGCCCTAGGGGTGGAACGAAAGAGACATGCGGTGAACGTTGATGCCATCAAGGGCGATGGGCCCGAAATCGTTCCCGCCGAAGTTGACGTTTTCCACCCGAAGGCTGCCCTGCACGGGCATGCTGAGAACAACCGAGGTGACCCCCGGAGCATCGTCCGTGTTTGTGACAACATCAACCTTGGCGGGCGTGCCGGCATCAATATCGCCGATCTTGAAATTGCCTGTAAAAGACCATGTCGCGGGATCATTTTCGGCGCCGCTTGCGCTGCCGGCCAGATGAATGCCTGACAGGGTCAATGCTTCCGGTACATTGTTGTAGGTGAAGCGAAGTGCCTGGGCGGTTATACGCGTACTGTAGTCAAAATCATATCCGCCCCCGGTGCCATCAGCGTGGAATCCTGAACGATACAGTGAAGGCCCCATGCTCAAGGCGTCAATATTAAGACTACCGATAGACAGGTCGACGAATTCAACATCCTCGATACCGTACCACCGCGGCAATACGTGGCTGGGATCGTAAACCGATACGAGGGTACGCCCGGCGTCATTCGTTCCGATGTCCAGTGTGATCGGGTCGTCTATGGATGTAGCGGTAGTGAAGTAACCCCCCGCCCCGTCATCCACGGTAATATATTTAAATTTAATCCAATGGCGGTCCACTCCCAGGTCCGGCGTATCGGAAATATTATATTCATGAATGTCAACACGGGATTTGGTTTCCACATTAATGCTGATTCCGGCCTGTGCGGTAACACCGGCCAGTTCCGCATCAGACAGATTATCCGGCCCCGCCGCTTTGGCAGGCCCCGCAGATATAATAGCGGCAAGAAGCAACAGAACGACAGCAGCTAATACACCGAGGCTGATCAAAAGAACCTGGCGGTACAAAAAACGCGGATCGACGGTCAGTCTTCTGGCTGTGAAAACTGAAGCGCTTCTCATGAAAGGAATAGAAATATGATTGCTTGACATGGCGTTAATAGTAAGAAGCTCCTTCATGTGTGTTTATTTATATACCTGTTAAAAAATTCACAGGACTGGCGTATCATCTCTCAGCGATGCGAGCTCACCCCTGTTACGCCGCCTGTTGTTTCCGAACGGAACCTGTCAACTCTGAATGTAAACGATTCCTGACCCTTGATGTTAAGGTTTATGCCGACACTTTCAAAAGAATTGTCGTACGGAACTAGAAGAGATTCGCCTTTCGCTAAATTTCCAGTGGTCACAGAATCCTGAACGGCCGCGCCTTTTTCAGCGGCGACGCCCTGGTTTTTCACCGACTCCCCTGTCACGGAGGCATTCGTCAGGGCCAGCTCCGCCTCATCGACCTTCTTCATCTGCGCAAAGGCCGGGGAAACGAGGATTGTGCAAAACAATATCGCAGCGCAAAAAACGGATGTGCCTTTGTGTCCTTTCATTTCGTTTCCTCTGCTGCGGTGTTGTTTTTTTGTCCGTGTTCCCTGGAAAAAGAGAATCCGCCGGGCGGTGTCAGACACCACCCGGCGAATCCCTATGCAATGCTTTCCTTCACTTCAGATAAGACCTTCAATCTTAGTGAGCCCAAATCTGAACCAAGGAATGTGCTGACAAGGAACCAACGTTGTCTACGATCTGAGCGGTAACGCCGCCGATGTAGAAGTTGCCCAGCGTGGCAGCGCCTGTGCTCAGTGTCTGATCCTGAGCTAACACAACGTTACCCGTGATAGCGCCCGGAATTGCAATGGTGGTACCGTTAGCAAAAACAATGTTAACCTGGGTGATGGTGCCCTGGTTTGCGGTCGGGTTCAGAGCTGCAGTGTTCAGGGTGCCAACACCAATGGCCACGCCGCCAACGATGTTCACGTCGTCAAGGTTAAGACCGGTGACACCGACGTAACCGGCTGTTGCTGCCGCACCGAAATCGCCAGCGAGAATGCTGGTGGTGTTACCATAAGACAGTGTTCCGATTGCCACTGAATCGATGGCGACATTGAATCCAATGTTGACACCGGTGTTGCCAGCGCCTGCGGCGGCGATGGTTACATAACCAGCATTGAAGGATGCTGCGTCAGCCGGCGTAGAGGACTGGCCCAGTCTGATTTCGATGCCGCTGATGTAGATCGAACCCAGCTGCTGTGCAGTTGTAGAGGTGGGACCAGCAGGAGTACCAGTGGCACCAGACACAAAAATGTCTGTCTGCAGGGTGCTGACCGAGATGTGGAAGGTCGGCAGACCGATTCTGACGGCGGTAGCGCCACTGTCATTTGTACCAACATCAATCGTGATGGGGTCGTTTGCCATGTAACCGATAGCGGTTGCTCCACCTGTCGAGAATGCGCCGTCATGACGACCGGATGCATGGACTGTCATGGTCAGGCCTTCAATACCGACGAAACCGGCATTGGTGAAACCCGTGAAACCGTCGCTATCGCCCCAGCCAAGTGTTCCGATGGTCAGGTTGGCGGTGACATCAACATTGATGCTGACGCCGGCCTGGCCTGTTACGGTGGAAAGTTCGTTGTCTGCGATGGTCGTCATGGCCATAACGGACATCGGAAGTACTACTAATGCAAAAAGTACGATCGCTGTAAATATCTTTTTCATGTGTTCTCCTTCTTTCTATGTAAAATGGTTAATGGTTTAGGACCCTCCCAAGAACATCTTCTTACAGGTCTTCGGCAGATCCGCCTAATCAATATTCCCTTTATCCCCCCCTTCTTTATATTTTCCGTTTTTTATTAGTTTTCTAAAATTGTGGCTATACATTTACGGAAGAATCATGATCTTGTAAATACTCCTTTAGGATGATTTCCAGCTTATTTTCCGGAAGAAGAACAAAATACGCCTTTCGTAGTATTCTTTTGGAGTGAGGGGTAATTATTATGGCGAAAAGCAGGAAAAGCTGATATGAAAATAATATGTCTTTTATAATCTGAAAGCTTTGCATGATCTATATAATAAAGGAGGACAACTATGAGAAAATCGAGATCATCCGGCCGGGTTTACCGGTATTTTTATATGAATTTGCTGGTGGCGACCGGGTTTCTGTTTGCCGCGCTTTTGACCGGCCCCATAACGGGATGGGGGCCAAAGCCTGCCCTTGCTTCCGTAAAGGCCGATGGAATTGTCGCTCAGGCGCCTATCGCCGACCTGGTGGAAAGGCTGACTCCTTCGGTCGTCAATCTCTCTACGGTCAGAGTCGTTAAAAATCAGAGGTTTAACCGTGATTTCACGCAAAAGGGCATGGGATCCGGTTTCATCATTTCCGAGGATGGCTACATCTTCACGAACAATCACGTCGTCACCAAGGCCAGCAGGATCAAGGTCAAACTCTCCGACGGCAAGGAATATGATGCCGAGATCAAGGGCACAGACCCCAATACCGACATCGCCCTCATAAAGATCGCCGCCCCCGGAAAACTGCCTTTTGTCCGCATGGGCGATTCCGACCGGCTGCGGATCGGCGAAGCGGTGTTTGCCATCGGAAACCCTCTCGGCCTCAACCATACGGTCACGTCCGGGATCATCAGCGCCAAAGGCCGGGAGATCGGAGCCGGGCCGTATGACAACTTCATACAGACGGATGCATCGATCAATCCCGGAAACAGCGGAGGCCCCCTCTGCAACCTGGCCGGGGAGGTCGTGGGCATCAATACGGCCATCATCGCCCAGGCCCAGGGCATCGGCTTTGCCATACCGATTAACATGGCCAGGGAGATTCTCAGTGATCTCAAAACCACCGGAAAAATAACCCGTGGCTGGCTGGGCGTTACCAGTCAGGACATCACGGAAGACCTGCAGAAAAGCCTCAAACTCAGGGACAGCCGGGGAGCCCTGGTGACCGAAGTTTTTCCAGGCGATGCGGCGGATAAGGCGGGAATCAAACCGGGAGATGTGATCGTGGGAATTGACGGCAAACCGGCCAAAGACCGCCGCGAGGTGATGCGGATGATCGCGGCCCTGCGTGTCGGCAGCAAAGTGGGCATCCAGATATTCCGCAATGGAAAGGAAATGACCCTGACCACCGTCGTTGCAGAAAGAAAAGACGGGCAGCAACAGGCCCCGGGAAGCGCCGTGAAAGATCAGTTGGACATGACGGTCCAGGAGGTGACGCCGGAGATTGCCAGACACATCGGGCTGTCGGACAAGACCGGGGTAATCGTTACGGACGTCAAGGCGGGAGGGCCGGCCGAGGAAGCCGGACTGCAACCCCGTGACGTCATCTTAAAAATCAATAATACCACCATTACCGGATTGAAAGATTATCAGGCCGCACTGAACGCAGGCGAGAAAGCTGATTCCATGCTGATACTGGTTCGCCGCGGTAAAGCCAATTTTTTCGTCACTTTGAAGAAAGGAAAGGAAGGAAGCAAATAGCATTATTATATAAACGACTGTCGCTGTTTTGTCCTCCGCTCGCGTGACCTCATGTGACCTCGCGCCAACCTTCAGGTGGTTAGGTTATCAGGTTAAACGGAGGTGTCACGAAGTGACGGAGGTGGTTGTCCTCCGCTCGCGTGACCTTCAGGTTAGGCGGAGGTGGCGTGAAACGCCGGAGGTGGTAATCTGTAAAGTGGTAGAAACGCAAGAAGCACCTCCCCCTACCCCCTCCAGAGGGGGACAAAACAGATGGTAAAGACAAACGGTCGAAACACTTGATTTGAAAGGTTATGATAGTCGTAGTTTTGTCATAACCCTTTGGGTCACTCGTTGCGAGCCGCCTCTCAGGCGGCGTGGCAATCTTGTATTAGGAAACTCATGAGATTGCTTCGGTCGTTTCTCTCCCTCGCAATGACATGGTGACACAGTCTCAGTAATCGAAACATGACCTGATAGGTTATGATATATAGAGGGTAGTTCAAAACTTTAATTTGTTTTTATGGAGGATGGAAATGAATTTGAGGAAAAACGTTACAATAAAAAGGGTAATCACGTTGTTTATCTTTATGGCAGCTGGTTTCATTTTTTTGACTGCGCCCGTCGCGGCGGGTGCGCAGGAACTCAAGGAGTCAATTTCCCCTTTCCCGCCGGTGGTAGAAGGATGGACGCCTTATGCCGAATCAATTAAGTTCAGCGAGGACTTTACGCGCATGGCCTACGTCGCCCGCCGCGACAAGGGCCTGGCCGTCATTGTGGACGGCAAAGCAGGACCTGTTTACGAAGCAATCGGACAGGATACACCGGTTTTCAGCCCCGACAGCAGACGCGTAGCCTATAAGGCGAAAAAAGGCGGTACATGGTACCTTGTCGTTGACGGCCGTGAATATCCGCCCTATGAAGCCATTTCTCTTCCCCGATTCAGCCGGAAAGATTCAAGCCACGTAATTTACGTCGGCAAAAAGGGCGCGAAACAGTGCCTGGTCGCCGATGGCCGTGAGGTCGGGTGCTACGACGGAATCGCGAAAGATTTTTATGGATTCACCAGGAACTCCATTCGCTGGGCGGCCGTCGTCAATAAAAACAAAAAGCAGGTTGTTATCGTGGACGGTAAGGAAGGCGCAGCCTATGATACGGTCACCCCTCCCCTGTTCAGCCACGATGACCGCCAGGTTGCCTATACAGCAAACCGCAACGGGAAATGGATGATGGTTGTGGACGGAAAGGAAGGCCCGGCCCATGACGCCACAGGCGTGTTCATGTTCAGCCCGGATTCACAGCATCTTTATTATTGCTTCCAGAAAGATAAAAAATGGCGCCTGATGATAGACGGCAAGGAAAGCCCGATGGCCCACGACGGGCTGGGAATTCCCGCTTTCAGCCCCAACGGGAAGAGAATGAGCCAGAGCGCACTGCGCGGCGAGAAATGGTTCATGATCATCGACGGCAAAGAGGAAGGACAATGGGATGAAATCTTTGTTTTAAGCTACAGCCCGGATTCCAGGCACACGGCCTACAATACCCGCAAGGGAAAACAGCGTTACATGGTAATAGACGGCCAGGCACTGGGACCCTATGATGTCGCATCGATGCCCGTTTTCAGCGGAGATTCAAAGCACATGGCTTTTGCGGCAAAAAGAGGCAGCCAATGGTTTGTCGTTATGGATGGACGGGAAGAAAAACCATACAGCACCGTCACCACCCCGCTGTTCAGCCCTGACGGCAGACATATGTCCTATGTCGCCCAGAAAGGCGGAAGCTGGACTCTGGTAACGGACGGCAAGGAAGGGCCGGCCTTCTCGGAAGTTGCAAATCCTGCCTATAGCCCGAATTCACAGCATGTGGCCTATATGATAAAAAAGGGCGGAGCCTGGAATGTCTGCGTGGACGGGAAGCCCGCCCCGACTGCTTTCCAGGGATTCCTGAAGGGATCCAGCCTCGATTTTATCGGACCGAATCGTCTGCGTGCCCTGGCGTTGCGGCAGGGAAAAGTCGGAGTGGAGTTCATTAAATATGAAATTGATATCCGGTAGTTATAACCAGCAGTAAGAAAAAATATCCTGAAATTTATGCCGCGTGCCCTCATTCAGCAAGAGGGCGCGCGGTAATAATTTTCGTAGTTAGTAGCTGAAACCTTCCTTCCAAAACTCATTCTTCGCATGAAACCTGTTTCCCCAAAATACCTGAAGCCACTGACCGCAGGCGTAATTCAATAATTATCTTTGCCATGGGCCGGGAGCCTTACATTTTTAAATTGTGAACTTTAGTTTAACTTGCCCGTAGCTAAATTGCCAGGAAGTTATCGAGCCCGAAATGACCATATGTGGACAATTATTTGACGATATATGGTCTCGTAAAGACAATATCTGCATCCGATCAAACGACTAAAGCTTTGCATAATGCCATTTCGAAGGAGTCCCGATTCGTCGGGACGAAGAGAAATCTTTAAGAGTATAGAAATGATGAAGATTTCTCGTCGCTACGCTCCTTCAAAATGACACAGAGAAACAACAAATCTCTCTATTGCGTAATCTGGGATTATTAATATTGGCTATTTAAATGTTGGTGATTGTTTTTATACAGAAAGGTTGAGTTGACTCAAACAGAACTTATACAAATCTCTCAGAACCTGAAGGTCATATTCAAGTTGATGATCCAATTTGTTAACTCATTTTCATAGTCTATGCCTGCAAAGGGGTTATAAATGGGTTTTGTAAAATCCGTGGAGTTGTAGTTTTGGCTTGTATTGCTGCTTATTTCGGCTTTGGCCGTCATATAGGTAACACCAAAATCAATCCTGTCGGCATGCAGCAACTGATGCAGGGCAAGGTCCATAAGACCCTTGTATCTCCGTTCGGGCGGCTTGAGAAAGGAGATGTTTTTGGTCTCGATGCCGAAGCCAAAAGTATAGATTTTCATGTCCCCCAAGGGAATCGGTCCGAAATAGGAGTCCTGAATAGATGTCGGCCTGGCGTCATAGCCGAAACGCAGAAAAACACCGTCAATAGGCTCAAGCTCCAGCCCGAAGCTGGGATGGATGGTGTCCTTGAAACCGTTTTCCAGTTTCATTGTAGAATCGCCACCTGTATAGCCCATGAGTTTGGTCAGGCGAAAGAGTTCAACTCGCCGGTCAAATTTGATTTCGATGTTTTCCCAGCGTGACCACTGAGTCCAATTTGCGTCCACAAGGAATTTAACCCGGCGGTGTGGCTTCAGCGCGATGCCGAACTGGGCGCGGGCTGGAAACATTATATCTAACGACATGTTCCCCGTATGCTCTTCCGGAGCGTAGGTCGGCAGGTCGAGCATGGCGGCAACAATGATTGTCGTCGGCGATGAACCGAGCCAATTGACGGTTTTCTGAAAGCGCTTGCTGTAATCAAGCGTGTACTTTCCTTTCAGTTCGGCTTTGGATTCGCTCTGATAAACGCCTCCGATGGACAACCAGCTGAAGGGCTCCCAGAGAAATCCTACGTTGAATGATGTGGTCATGTCGTCTTCCGCGCTAAATTTCAGACCGCCGATGTCCTCATAGCCGCTGATCCCACCCCCGAACCAGGGCGCAGGTAAAGTCAGTTCCGAGATGACGGGAAGCTCCAAACCGACGGTTGCCTCCCCTAGAGCACCCGTCAGGGCCACCAGCTCGTTCGGGGAGCGCATTCTTGTATCCATTGACATCCGGGCCAGACCAAAACCGAAGGACGCACCGACTGAGATGGTTTTTGTCACCCGGTAGGAGATGGTCGGCGCCAATACCATGCGGACGATTGACGTACTTTTGCCGAGGAAGCGCGCCGGGTCGGTTGGATCGGTATGTTCCATGCCGACCGCAAATGGCGCATAAAGGGCGAAACCAAAGGCGAAAGATGAACCCTTGGCGTGATAGGCTATCCCCTGGTTAGCCCCGGCCATAATATTGAAGGGAAGAGCGCCTATAACGGGAATTTCAATGTACGGCCTGGTGGAACTGTCATGACCCGCTTCAGGATCTATGCCGTTATTGAAATAGCCGCCAAAGGGCGCCCAAAGCTTGCCGGTAGTCGGGTCGACAGCCTGTGTGTATTTACTTTTGATATTCAGGACGGGGATCCAGGAAACACCCATGGCGAGTTCCGTACCGCGAACCCTGTCCAGCCCGGCAGGGTTGAAATGAGCAGACAGAGGCCCCTGAGGATCTGCGGTGACTGATCCAGCAAGCGATTGTGCCCGTGTCTCGACGACCAACTGTTCAAAAAGCGCGGCGACACTTTCTTGGGGAAAACACGCGAGTATCCACAGAAGAATTATAAACCCGAGTCTTTTCCATGTCATGGGCGCGTCTTTCATCAACATCCTTGCTTAAAAACTGAAAGGCAGACGTGCCAGGAAGAAAAAGTCCGGATCATTTTTCGTCAACCCGACACCAACTGAAAATGACACCATCCATTTTGGCGAAAAGCGCCAGCCGGTCCCGACAATCAAGTTTGCCGAGCTGTAGGCCGGCGTTACGTAGGCTGTCTCTCCTCCCGTCACTAAATAATCCGTACCGTTGTAGTAGACATATTGGAACTGGACATTCATCGACAGAGCGTAGGAGATGGAGTAGGCCAAACCAAGGGCGGCATTGAAACTCATGCCCGGTTTAACCGCGTCTATAACGATGCCATTGATGTAATAATCAATACCATCGGGTTCAAAACGGTAGGTCATGCCGACACCACCGAAGATTATGGCCGGATCAACCGATTTGCTCATGTTCATGTTCAGAGCAACAGCATACGTGCCGTTGCCGGTCGGCAGGTCGGTATTGCGGTTGATCTTGTAAGGACTTCTGCCCGTGGGAAAGATGCCTGTCAATGTGAAAATCGTTGTTGGCCATATACCGCCACTTTTAAAAGGCTGGTAGTCCAACCCTATGGTTATATCACCCACATCTGTTATATCCCTGCTTGATGAGCTTCCCGTTTTATCATAGGAATAGACAAAGGGAAGGTTAGCGTTAATGGTGAGGTTATCCAGCAAACCGTACTGAACACCAATAGCATTGCGGATGGTATGGTTGGCGCGGGGATGCACTAATGTTGTGTTTTCCTCGCCGGCAACAAGTTCGCTGGAGGACGTATACTCGTAGCGCATGCTGTACTCCAGTTCGAATTTCCCCTTCTGCATGAGGGTGTATTCACGCCCAACTGCCGTCAACACACTCTTTTCCTTTTCTGCCTGCTCTTCCGCCGTTATGGTAAGTTTCTCACGGGTGCGACCCTGTTCTTTGAGGGCTTCCACCTGCTTCTGCAGCTCATCAATCTTCTGCTGGATCGACCTCCCGTCATCTGCTCTCTGTTGTTTCGCATGAGTTGACGGTGCCTTATCGGGTGCGGGTGCGGGTGCGGCAACGGACCCCGTTGAAGAATTTTGGGTCTGTTGGTTTTGCGTATCTGCAGGTGTCTGGGCCAAAACCGGTGCCACCATCAGCGCGGCGATGATCAAACTGGCCATCAGGATTATGTTTTTCTTCACGAAATTTCTCCTTTGTATCCAAAGTTAACAAGGTCTATGATTGCTTCGCCTTTGCAGGCAATCCCACAATGTCCCCGGATAAACTCTCAATAAATATATGATCTTATAATAAAATAGCTTTAAACCTCATCTTGCCGTAGGCCGCACGCCCATAGCATTATCAATGCGCAGATGTTCCATAAAGGCGGAGGGCGGTTGAAAATTGTTGAGGGCATGGCGCGTGGCGTCCATATCGACAAACCTCAAGTCCTCTTCCTTGAGCATGAGGGCGCTGCTAACAATTTCACCGTTGGTGACGACGAAAGCAACATTGCGCTGCCACATTTTTTTAAATTCCCCTACGGTGTAACTTACGTTCCCCAGGTAAGGATCGGCCAGAAAGACGTGGTCCTGGAATATTCCCCTAAAAACACAGAAATGACTGTAACCGAAGATTTCCACCGGAACGATGCAGGGCTTGCCCAGATTCTTCAGATCTTCAATTTCGGCCTTATATCCCGTCCCCTTGTAACCCAGTTTTTCGACGAAACGTTTCATGTCCAAAAGCGAAAATGCCCTCAATTTCTCTATCTGCTGCTTGTCGCCGTACTCGACAAGGGCCTGGATAACCTGTTTTTCGGTGAATTGCTCGCCAAGATAATAGTTGAGCAGTGTGGCCAGGGCGGCAGATCCGCAGGAATAATCATATTGCTGTTTTACGACGTGGGCATTGGTAAAATCGGCTTGGGTTTTGAGCCCCTGGTGAAAGGTCACAGACGATACTTGCGTTCCCGATACAACACGCATCTCGTCTTTTGGCACTTCCTGAATCGGAACATACGGATTCACAAGACCAAGAACAACTATGAGAAAACCGACAAGAATAACCAAAAGGACTCCTTCGTTTACCCACTATCACAGATAAAGTATTGACCTTATTATAATAAAATGAATGCTCTCGTTATAAATATTTATCCGCTGCCACAAAAAAACAGTTGTGCGGCTGTTATAAAACGATTAAACGAGTATAGAAAAACATGAAACAAGTAAATACCACCAAAGACGTATTTTCCGTTTTTTTAAGAAACAGCAGAAAAATACGCCTTTGGTATTAGCACTTAATTATTCAGATTCATGCAGAATATTCCTTGAGACAAATATCCCGTTTTATTTTATGAAAAAGCTTAATGAATAGTCCTGTTTTTACGTACCGGACATGAAGTTTCTGCTTTATTGTAAAACATATACAATCATCATCCTGCAAAGCGTTTTCAAATCGATCAAACCAATGTGTTTCCGGATGATTACGGATCTTTTCTATATCCGCAACTGTCGATAACCCCCAGGCTGCCGTTTGCAGTTCTCCGGACAGTTTTATGTCGGGTTTTTGCAAAGTGGATTCAACCGTGTCATTTCGAAGGAGCGTAGCGACGAGAAATCTTCATCATTCCATACTCTTAAAGATTTCT
>JBDKUG010000192.1:0-2691 GCA_039679815.1 Smithella sp. | reverse complement strand
TCATAGGACCATAAAGGCTTTTTAAGAGCTCGAACTCAGCGGGTAAATAGAATTGACACTTGCCGGCAGTGAATGTTTTTGCTACTTCGACACAGAATCTTGAGGCTTCTTCTATGTCTATTTCATGGCTAGCATCGGTGGCACAACCCGGCACGGTACTTACCGTTGTGATTGCGAGGCCGACCACGGGAGAGTTTGTGGCCGTACATGGTTGCAGAATGCTGTTAATGTGAAACACATTATTTCCGTACGGGGTTATGTCTTGCATGGTGAGTGGAAGGACGAAAGGGTGATTTCCACTCGTCCATTCCGCAATATCCAGAAGATCCTCGCTTACCTTAAGTATCCATCCTTCTTTCACAGTAGGTGATAGGGCAAAGCCCCTGTGATTGATAATTCTGTTGCCCTTTGTTGTATCGATGGAGATTATGGCGTCCATTGAGGGGTCCACTTCATGCTCATTCATAGTTTGCATACTTATTGGTGAATCCATGAACGGTACGGGATCGTGTTCAAGGGTAGGGGCATCAGGGCATATATGAGTTGCTACAAGGACGTCTCCAGCCAGCCTGTCGCCTTTTGAAGCCATATCCACTAGTTTTGCTGCGCAGGCAAGCGCAGCAATTGCACCATCTGCGTCGGATACTAGACCGATCCTCTCGGGGCGGGCTCCAATGCCTCCTAATCGGCCAATTATGCCAAGTGTTCTGCTGGGTCCTCCTACCTGACGTCCGGACAAGCCGGGGATAAGGATCTTCACAAAATCGGTTTTACCCTTTCCCCCTCGAATTGTTTCTGTACTGGCGATACAGGATCCTTTCTTGTCGAAGTACTCGACCACTATCTTCCCACTTACGTGAGCATCATCCAGTAGCTCATGGACTTCAATGACTTGTTTTAGCATGTTAAACCTCCTATACTGATTCTGCATTTTTGGCAGTTCGTGTGATCTGTGGGCACAGCCGAGAAGGAAAATGGATATTCTTGTTGTTGAAGACGAGCATTCTCTCGCTCGCGTGATCGAAGTCGAGCTCTTGCTGCAGGGGATGGATGTCAAGCTCTGTTACGATGGCAAATCTGCACTCCATGAAGCTTTGGGAAGTCGCTTTGACCTGATAATCCTTGATTGGATTTTGCCCGACATTGAAGGTATCGAAATCTGTAGCATCCTGAGAAAAAAGGGTATTCAAACTCCAATTATTATTATAACTGCGAGACAAGAAGTTTCCTACGAGGTTAGGGGTCTTGCTGAAGGCGCCGACGATTTTATTGTTAAGCCATTCGATATGGAGCAGTTGATTGCCAGAATTAATGCCGTTAGCAGAAGGACTGTAAGAACTAAAGCGACCAGAGACCCAAACGACAAGATAGTCATGGGTTCTTTGACAATTGATCCCGCGGGCAAGGCAGTATACTCTCAGGGCAAACGCATTCATTTGACCAAAAAGGAGTTTCAAATACTCATGCTTTTGTTGACTAATAGAGGCAAAGTGGTCAGCAAAGAAGATATTTACCTTTCTATATGGGGAAAAGATATCCACATCGAAGAAGGGGCGATCGCAGTTCATATCAAGGCGCTCAGAGACAAGTTGAAAGGCCTGAAGATCGAAAGTGTTAGAGGGTTTGGTTACATGATCGAAGATTTGGAAAATTGAAGTGCGGCATGGCTTACGTAGACAGAGATATTCGATGGCATAGAATCCTTCTGTGCAAAGGTGAGATAACAACCTAATATGAAGAAGCGTTTCCTCATCGTCCTTGCTTGTGTCACTATTCTGATGGCCTTTGTAACATTCTTTCTTTCTAATCTCGTAGTTCAAAGAATCACCGAACAGCTGATCATGGAAAAGGCAAATACCAGGCTTTCTATTATTATACAAGGATTTAACAATATTTCCAATGATATTGATATTTATTCTTATATTGCATTCCCGTACGAAAACATCTCGATTAGAAAAGGGGAGTTTGTCATTTTCCAATATGGGACTTCCGCGTTGAATCAAGATTCGCCTCGGGTACGGAAACTTGAGACAATACGTGGTGGCTACGATTTTGTGCTCTTTATCGACCTTGGCAGAGAAGTGGCGGACTATCTGTCTCCCTTTAGGTGGATACTCCTTATATGCATAATTCTGAATGCCATTATATTCGCCATAGCAGGGATGTTGTTTATTAATACAGTTGTGCATCCAATAGAGAATCTCGCCAAGAGCATGACAAAGATCACATCCAATAATCTTCGCGAGCGCATTGAACTTCCCACAAGGAGAGATGAGGTGAGCCAACTTATTGTTACGTTTAATACAATGCTTGACGAAATTGAAGGGACCTATGGACGCTTGAAAACATTTGTGGACGACATGATGCATGATCTTGTGACGCCGGTTCAGATTCTTGAAGGGTATCGCCAACTCATCGAAAGACACGGCAAGGACGACCGTATCATAGACGAATTCCTTGAAGTTTCCAAAGTACAGCTTTTCAGGCTTAAAGAAATGACGACTTCGTTGAAAGCTGCGTTCCTCGTAGAGAAACGCAGGCATGTTGAATGTGCCCCTGCATCGGAGATCACAAAAAGAAATGTTACCTATTTCAGAGACCTTTACCCCGATATTCACTTCGACGCCTCAATCCAAGAGGATGTAACTCTTCCCATCGAACCAATGAACCTCGAGCGTATAGAGAACATCC
>JBDKUG010000215.1:0-5339 GCA_039679815.1 Smithella sp. | reverse complement strand
GCCGGTTGAAGGGACGATGATGATAGACGGAGTGGATATCCGGCATATGGATCCTTTAGTCCTGCGATATCGGACAGGTATTGTTTTGCAGGAATGCTTCCTGTTCAGCGGGACGATCAAGGAGAATATTGCGATGGCCGCTCCGGATGCCAATATGGAACGTATTATTCAGGTGGCGCGTATTGCGGGGGCGCATGAGTTCATTTCCGAGATGCCGCTGGGGTATGATACGTATGTCGAAGAAAGAGGGTCGTCTTTATCCGGAGGCCAGAAACAGCGGATTGCCATTGCCCGAGCATTGATTATGAATCCCAGTATTCTGATATTTGATGAGGCTACCAGCTCCCTTGATTACGAATCGGAGAAAGTGATTCAGCAGAATCTGAATCTGATTCGTAAGGGAAGAACCGTTATTTTTATTGCTCATCGTCTTTCAGTCATGCGTGACTGCGATATGGTTATTGTTATCGACCGGGGCAAGATTATAGAAACCGGTAATCACGTTTCTTTAATGCAAAAAGATGGCCTCTATGCTTATCTCTATAAACAACAGGAGGAGAACCGACTGCGATGAGCAATAACGATTACCATGATTTCAAACCCATTATTGCGGAAATTGAGGACCGCCCGACCAATCCCCTGGGGATGATTTTTCTCTGGACGATTATCGCCCTGATGGTTGTCACGGTGCTGGGATTGATTTTTCTGAAGATTGATGTCGTGGTCACGGCACGCGGCAAGATCATTCCCATAGGAGATGTCAAAATTGTTCAACCCCTGGAAACAGGTGTCATCACAAGAATCCATGTTAAGGAAGGTGATTATGTTAAGAAAGGCGCCGTCCTCCTGGAGATCGATCCATCAGTGGATACAGCTGACCTGGAAGGCAAAGAAAGAAATCTTAAATATTCAAAATTGTCCCTGGAACGAATCAGCGGCGTGCTTGCTGATAAAAAATTTGCACCTGAAAAGCAAGGGCATGCTAAGGAAATTATTCAAGCACAAACAGCGTATTATCAGGCCCAGCGACGTGCGTTAAAATCTTTAAAAGAAGAGATTGCCACTCTGGATAAGGTATTGGCTATCGCAATAGAAGACGAAAGAAGGCAGAAGGCTTTGGTGGAAATTGGTGCTGTGGCCGATAACAAATACCGGGATAAAATGAAAGAAAGAATGAATCTGCAAAGGGAACGGGATTCAAAATTAGGCCAGATGGAGCAAATTCGGGAGAAACTTCTTGCCGATTACTCCACAAATGTTCAAAGCCGCAACCTTCTGGAAGCCGAGGTCAGCAGTTTGAAATTCAAGCAGGATAAAAGATTTATTATCGCGCCTGTCACGGGATATATTCATTTGTTGCCTGTCAAGACGGTAGGCGCTGTGGTGACGACTGCCCAACCAGTTGTCGGTATTGTTCCAGAAGGTACGCCGCTGGAGGTCAATGCGATTGTAATGAATAAGGATATTGGTTATATCAGGGAAGGGCAGCGATGCATCGTTAAAGTGGATACGTTTGATTTCCAGAAATACGGAACCATTGAAGGAAAAGTTCAGGTTGTCAATCCATACAGCATGGATGAAAAAGACAATAAGGAAAAAACAAACGAAGCAGAAAGTGAATCGGGCGGCTACCCGGTAAGAGTGAAAGTGCTGGCGGAAACGCTAAAAACCAGGAATGGTGATGAGTATAAAATTAAACCGGGAATGTCGGTTACGGCGGAAGTCAATGTCGGTAAACGCCGGGTCATTGAATTCTTCCTGTTCCCGATTATCCGCTATCTGGATGAAGGATTGAAAGTCAGATAAATTTGACTCTTCGTAATGAGGGTTTCATTCATGCAGGGAAAATATGCAATCCTAGTCAATCGTAAATAGTTTTCTCCCGTTTGTGTAATCGAAGCCCATGATGCCAACACCTTCCAGTATCAAGACAACCAGGTTTCCCGAACGGATCACCTTGATTTTGTTCTCGGTGCCGCCGAAGGTGGAATGGTAGCCCTTATCTTCGTCAATTTGCATTTTTGGGAACATTTCGCTTTGAGGCACTGTCCACTTTGTTTTTCCCTCGCGGTCGATGCAGGTCATGATCCGGTCGGCCTTTTTGTCGACCTGGTTCAAATGGAGAACGATGGCCCCGTCCTGATCCTGATGGTAAATGATCCCCCGGAGGAAAACCGTGTCGGCCATCTGCCTGGTTTCGATCGTGCCGTTCCTGTGCGGGATTTTCCTTTCGATCTGATCACAGTTGTTCTGAAGCCTCGACTCATTCCATATCAGTTCACGATAAGCCGCTTTGACCCGGTATAGCAGTTTGCGAGTATCCTGGCCGTCCTGGGCGCATAAAAGGAATTTTTCTTTTTCGCTCACATCTTTCCTCTGCTCGTCGTAATAGAGGGAATAAGACGGATAGAGTTTCTGCTCCTGGAGGGAATAGATCAGGCCTGTTCGCCCGTCTTTCGTGTCCAGCGTGATAAGGTCTTTTTTTTCGTCATACCAGGCCTTGACGAGGCCTGCGGCAAGCATCGGATGACGGGATATAAAACCTGCCGTGTCTTCGACCATTGTCCCGGTCAGAACATCAAAATTCTGAATTTTCGGTTCATCGAGATGATAGGCATCGGCAACATGCCAGATTTTGTCTCCATTATAAAACATGCTGGTTCTGATGATGATGTCCCTGTAGGGAATTTTTATCCGGCGGACAACTTTTCCCCCGAGGGGATCATATTCATACAGCCATGCCTTGCAGGATTTGCATTTGCGTCCAGTAGAATAGTGACCGGGTGATTTGGTAGTGGAGATATAAGTGAATGATCCGTCTGTGAGAATCCACAACCGGTTCGAACCGTCTTTTTGCGGGACGAGGGCGCAATCAATAATATCGCCGCGGATCTTGTCAGGTGTTGCAAGGGGATACAGGTAAAAGATTCCCACCAAAACAAGGATTATCAGCAGGACGATTAAAGTCAATTTGACAAGACAACCCGTTTTGGATTTCGGCGCCGCCGGATTGCCCGGAAATGGAGATCCGGGACCGATGCCGGACGGTACGCCTGACTTTTTATAGAGTTCAGACTGTTTTTCTCTCATGTCCATCGTCGCGAATCCTTTCAATCAGGGGTTACAAGGCAAAAAGGTTCATCGGTATCGTAATCGCTGACCAAGTTGATCCTTTGAATGAGAATAAAGAGATGAAGGGAAAAAGTCAATTCATAACAGGGCTTTTGGGTGGCCGGACAACCGAACAGTCACCGTTTCGACATTATATAAATATTCGTAATTATTAATATAGACGCCATTTTGTATATCCTGTGTCCTGCTCTGGCTGTATCGTTTCCGGTACACAAAAATCCGGCACCAAAAAAAACTTGACAGGCATCCGATAATAATATATTGGTTGAACCAATGATCCATTGATCCAATATGACAAATAGCCTAATGGGGAGGTAAACTGTGTCCGTCAATGCCGTTTTTACGCGTTCCATCACGCGTTCACGCCTCAGCGATGAAATCGTTACCATCATCCAGCAGCAGATCATGTCCGGCGCGATTGCTCCGGGCACCAGGCTGCCCACCGAACGGGATCTGGCCGAATCATTCAAGGTTAACCGTACCACCGTGCGGGAAGCCCTGCGTAAACTGGAAAACCTCGATCTGCTGGATATCAACCATGGCGACGGGGTCTATACCAGAAATTATCTGGAGAGCGGCAGTCTTGATCTGATCAAAGCGGCCATTTACAGCGGCGACAACTGTAAAAGCATCCTGGACATCCTGGAAGTTCGCCGCATCATCGTGCCGGAAATGGCCTGCCTGGCAGCACAGAGACGAACCGCGGCAGACCTGGCAGACCTCCGGCACGCCGTTTTGAAAGCGGATTTGCCCATGCTGGAAAAAGACATCAAGGTTCACCAGTTGATTGCCCGTTCCACCCACAACCTGCTTTGCACTATTATCCTTAACTTCTTCAATCAGGTGTTCCGCGACTATGGTTATCTTTATTTCGATGATGAACGAAACGTCACGAGGTCCAGCACGTTTCACCGCGAAATCCTGGAAGCCATCAAAAACCGGAATCCTGAAGAAGCCCGCCGGATCATGCAGGATGTTCTGCTATATGCGGAAAAAGCCGTCAGGAGTTCTATGGCCTCAAAACCTTAAAAGGAGTCATAAGCGTGCAGCGATTTATTGAAACATATAAGGATGAGCATTTTGACGTCATTGTCATCGGCGGCGGCATTACCGGCGCCTCGGTTGCATACGAAGCGGCAACGCGAGGGCTGACGGTAGCGCTTATGGAAAAGAGGGACTTCTCCTGGGCGACATCAGCCGTTACCTCCAAGTTGATTCATGGCGGCCTGCGCTATCTGGCAAACGGGGAGTTTTCTCTTGTGCGCGAATCCCTGCGTGAGCGCCGGGTGCTGGAAAACATTGCTCCCAATTTTGTCTATCCCATACCCACGATGATTGCACATAACACCACGCCGCTGAAGAACAACAAATGGTTTGTAAAGACCGGTATGCTGCTTTACGATATGTTGTCTTACGACAAGAATCGCACATGGGACCCCAGCAAGAGAATTCCAGTTCATCGGACCATCTCCAGGCAGGCCGTGCTGCAAAGTGAACCGAATGTTAGAGAAACAGGACTTACCGGGGCATCCGTTTACTATGACTGCCACAGCATCTTCCCCGAACGGCTGACGCTGGCCTTCATCAAGTCTGCCGTCGCGTATGGCGCCCGGGTGGCCAACAACGTCCTGGTGGAAGGATTTGTTTTCGACGAGGGGGACAATATAACCGGCGTAAAGGCCAGAGACCTCTTAACCGGGACCCTCCAGGAAATCAAAGGTTCCATCATTGTCAACTGCGGAGGGCCGTGGGCGGATATCGTGCTCGGCATGGCCCGGGCAAAAGCGAACGGCTGCGCCACATTGCGCAGATCGGAAGGCATTCATATCATCACAGGCAAAAAGCTGATATCCGGCAAGTATGTGGTAGGAGCCATGACACGATCAGGGCGCCATTTTTTCCTCATCCCCTGGCGTCGCCACACCATAATCGGGACAACCGACAAACCTTTCGAAGGCAATCCGGATGAGTACCGCGTGACCAGGCAAAGCATCCTCGAGCTGATTGATGAGGTGAATGCTTCATTCGGCGACGGCAAGCTCAGTTATGCCGATGTCCTGCATACCTTCGGCGGCCTGCGTCCCCTGGTGGAAAACCAGACAGAAGAAACCTACAAATGTTCACGTAAATATGAGATATATGACAACGCATGCGATGGACTTAAAGGGCTTATCACGGTTGAAGGCGGCAAATACACCACCAGCCGT
>JBDKUG010000255.1:0-4130 GCA_039679815.1 Smithella sp. | reverse complement strand
CTTGACAATGTAGTTTGGAAACATCAGTTCACCTTTGATCCTGCTGCTGCTTCGCTTGATTCGGCAACGCTGACACTCTCACTGCGGGATGACAATGATAGGTTCATTGGGGAGCTTGGTTTTGGATGGACGGAAAGCGGCACATGGGATTTTGGCGAAGTTGATACCGGAAACTACGCTTACGGTGTCAACGTTGATTACTTGTACGACGGCATATTCCAGGTGAAACTCGGATCAGCGGGTGGGGATTTTTATATCGATCAATCAGTGTTGGCTATCAACTACACCCCCGTTTCTAACAATGCCGTTCCCGAACCCGCCACCATGATTCTTTTTGGACTTGGTTTGATGGGTTTGGCAGGCGTAAGAAGAAAGTTTCAGAAATAAATCCGTTTTCAATGGATTTTAAAAATCTGGTTCTTACCATGGAATGAAAAGGCAGGGTCAATTGGCCCTGCCTTTTTTGCACATTACAAATGGTTATCATTGATTATCGGTGGCACAAATAAGGGCCACATTGCAGGTGTAACAAATTATCAATACACTGATTAATTGGACACTGTCTATAAACACAAGCATCGGTCCGGATATATCAAGCGATCATCCCATTATTTAATCTGAAGCAAGTTCATCCTGATCCTGTTGGATAATGAGTACCATCGCTGTATGCTGTTTTCCAGACGATAATAGTGGAGAATGTATGCTGCCGTAAGGATCAGAAGCAGCGCTGAGAGAAGAATACAGGGAAGAGTAAAATGGGCCATGGTAAATCCAAAGGTCAGCAGAAAGAAAAGACAGACAAACAGCATGGTGATAAGATGCGCCAGACGTTCATGCTGCATCCATGAAATCTGCTTGTCATGGTAGTCAAGAAGTTCATGGAGAGCTGCTTGGCCCGGATTTGACTCCAGCAACTCCGTAACATATTGTTCATGCTTTTTGATGTATTCAATCATAATATTCCTTCCTGCTTTCATTTTACCACAACTTTGGAAAAAACATTGGCGTCCTTTTTTTATAATCAAGATAGCTTTTGCCCAGGCGCATTCCCAATTCGGGTTCTTCTATAGCCTTTAATACCAATACATTCATCAAAATAAAAAGCGGCGTAAAGATGAAAAGCAAAGCCGGAGACTGAAAGGCAAAGCCCAATCCGAAGAGCAGCAGGAAAATTCCGCTAAGCATCGGATTGCGGCTAAAGGCATAGGGGCCAGAAGCAACAAGCCGGGGTGGCGGATTGAAAGGCACAGGTGTTCCCTTCGCTTTAACAAAATTATAGATACACCAGAAAACCAGAGCCAGGCCAGTGGTTATGAAGAGAACGGACAAAAACACATTGGCCGGCGCCTGCGGAAATTCGGGAAAATGAAGCCAGCCGTCGATCAGTAAAGAAACAATTACAAACAGTGTCGCGAAAAGAGAATAGGACAGGCCGACGATGGGCGTCATAATAGTCCGCACTTTTCTGCTTCCCGTGGCTGCCGTGTATATAAGTTTGATCCACCTGATTCTTAAAGTCAACGCTTCTTCCTTTTATTCATGAACGAGAGATTTCGTTCTCTTGACCATCACGCAGATTTCTTCCTGCGCGGGTTGCTGGATCCTGCCGGTAGTATTCTTTCAATACGCGGTAGAGTTCCGGTGCGGATTTGATCATCTGAACGGGCTGGCAGAAGAAATGCTCCGTCGCGACGGCAAAAAATTCCGCCTCGTCTGTCGCGCCGTATTCGTCGAGGAATGTTTGTTTGCCTTTTTCAACATCATGAAGCAGTCTTAAATATTCGCGCGAGCAGGTTTTGATCCAATCCCGGTATTCTTGGCGGTCGCGCAGCCGGGGCGTGCCGTCCGCCGCGCCGTCCTGCATGTCCAGCTTATGGGCAAACTCGTGATACACCACGTTGCCGCCGGCGCCGATCTGACGGCCCTGATACAATGCGGTGTCCCAGGCCAGAATAACCGGTCCCTGCCGGAAGGCCTGACCGGAGATGGGGCGCGCCGGTTCCAGAGGTTCGAGGACGGTTTCAAAAAAGCCGGGCTTCCGCTGGGGCAACATCATTTCGGAAGGGTAGATAAGAATGGTTTCAACATTTTCGAAGTAGTTGTGAGGAAGGTTCAGAATAAGCAGGCAGGCCTGGGCGGATATTGTCACACGGATTTCATCGGTGAGCTCCAGTCCACCGCATCCTTCCCAGGACTTCTCGGTCATAAATATCTGTATCAGCCCGCGCAGCCGCTTTTGTTCGTCATCGTCAAGCATTGAGTAATGAACCATGTTGCGGCGGATTATATCTTCCCATTCGGAAGGAAAAGGTTCTTCCATGATCTTGAGGCGTCTTTGCTTTGAGAACCACTCAAACATATCAGCATCCTTCCATCAGAAGATTATTTAAATATGTAACACAAAAACAAGCAGATGTAAAAAAAGCATTTTGTCCAGGCTTTTTCTTGACAACGCGCGGCAATCGTCTTTAAATACCTGTAAGCTGGCTAGATCAATGACGGCCGGGGAGGCTGGGATGATTACCAAAAGATCTCAAAGCGGCATTTATTTGCTGGTAGCCGTTTGCGTGGCACTGATGGTTGCCTGTTCATTGACTGTCAGGCTTCCAAAACTGGAGAGAGACGATGTTGTTGTGGCTTTTGGCGACAGCATCACATTTGGCGCGGGGGCCACGCCGCAGGAGAGCTATCCGGCAATTCTGGAGAAGATCATCGGGAGAAGGGTGGTCAATGCCGGTGTGCCGGGAGAAGTCACTGCGGGAGGGCTGGCACGTCTTCCAAAAGTTCTGGAGCGGGAAAAACCTGCATTGGTGATTATCTGTCTCGGTGGAAACGATCTCTTGCGCTCAATGGGTAAAAAACAGGCCGCCGATAATATTCGGGAGATGGTTCGTCTGACTAGAAAGCACGGCGCCGCGGTTGTATTGATTGGAGTACCGGCGCTGGGTTTATCTGTTTCACCCGACCCTCTATATCGCGAGATAGCCGAAACAATGAACGTATCGCTGGAAGAGAAAACGTTGTCGGAAATTCTGGCCGACAGTGCTTTGAAGGCGGATTTAATTCATCCCAATGCCGCCGGATACCGCCGTCTGGCCGAAGCCGTCGCGGCTCTTATGAGAAAAAACGGGGCGATTGAATCAACAACCTCGCAGTAAACTGTTGAGGTATGAAATGAATGTCATTATATCGCAGCAAGCTACGGAGAATTAACACTCGTCCCGCGTGAGCGGGATTAAGCAGTACGATACCAGCCAGGATTCACCCGGAGGAAAATGTACCCGCTGCTCGCCGATGCGGTTGTTGTTCTTCATTTCTTATTTATCGTCTTTGTTATTGCGGGCGGCTTGCTGGTTCTGCGCAGGCCTTGTCTGGCATGGATTCATCTGCCGGCGGTTGCCTGGGGAGCGAGCATTGAGTTTGCGGGGGGGGTTTGTCCGCTGACGCCGCTGGAAAATTATCTGCGGCGTCTGGGTGGTGAAAGCACCTATAGCGGCGACTTTGTCGTGCGATATCTTCTGCCTGTGATCTACCCGGAAAACCTCACAGTCTCAACGCAGTATATTTTCGGAGGACTGGTTATTGTAATTAATCTGATTGTCTATGGCATGGCGATTCGCAGACGCTATCATGGATGATTCCCAAATGCAGGTGAGTGTAATAAAAAAGGGCAGGAGCCTGTTTGCCCCCGCCCTGTCCAAACGTTTTTCTAAACCAGCATATAAGATGCTTCGGGAATTTCCATGACGGAGTTGTCGCCTTCCTTGATGACCCGCAGGATCATACCTACAGTGGGAAGCAGATTGTGGGCGAAAAACTTCGCCGACGCGATTTTACCCGCGTAGTAGGGATATTCAAAATGATCCTTGCCGATCTCATCAATCTTCTTCTGGGCGATGAGAGCATGCTCCAGAAGCAGCTTGGCGCCGTAAATGTAGCCGGTTGCATGCAGAATGCGTGTGGCAAAGAAACCGATCATACCGAACTTGCCCTGGCCGAGGTATCCGGCCATTGTTGCCTGAATTTCCTTGTACTGGTTTAACGCCTCTTCAAGCAGAGCTGCTTCAGCCTTTAAAACGGCGTCATCTTTATGATCCACTGCGAATTTTTCGAGTTCCGCAAACCACAGG
>JBDKUG010000115.1:0-3534 GCA_039679815.1 Smithella sp. | reverse complement strand
CCTTCTTCCGGATAAAAAGGCTTATTGCGGTGCTGAAATTCTGACTCATACCATGCACAATCTCCTGCCGGTGCGGGGCGCAAAGGTACGCGATGCCCTTCGCTGGGCTGACTATCTGCAACAGGCGTTGGAGCACGCCGTCGATGCCGAAGTCTGTTTCAATGTACACCACCACCCGATCTGGGGCCGGACGAGCATCGCCGAGTTCATCACCATGCATCGCGATGTTTACAAATACACGCATGACCAGACGGTGCGTCTCATCAATGCCGGCTATACTGCGCGCGAAATCGCCGACAGGATCAAACTGCCCGCCTCACTTGAAAACTACATTTCCAGCCGCGGCTATTATGGCGATCTGCGACACAACGCCAAGGCAGTCTATCAATTCTACATGGGCTTCTACGATGGCAATCCGGCGAACCTGAACCCGCTGCCGCCCGAGGAGTCGGCCAGGCGATACCTCGATCTTGCCGGTGGGGCCGAGAGGACCATCGCAGCCGCGCAGGACGCATTCGACAAAGGAGACTATCGCTGGAGCGCTGAACTGTTGAATCACGTCGTGTTTACTGAGCCCCGCAACGATAAAGCCGTCGACCTGCTGGCTCGTACCTATGAGCAGATGGGCTACATGGCCGAAGCGGCCACTTGGCGTAACAGTTATCTAACAGCGGCCTTCGAACTGCGCAAGGGTCCGCCGAAGAAGGGCATCGATAAGAGCAACGTCATTGACATGCTCATGCAGACACCGACAGAGTATTTCCTTGACGCCATGGCGGCAGGCCTTGACGGTCCGTCCGCAGAGGGGAAGGATCTCACGATCAATCTGGTCATTTCTGATGCGGGGGAATCGCATGTGCTCTGGATAGAAAATGCGGTGCTGCATCACAAAAAAGCAGCTCCGGCAGCCAATGCCAATGCAACTATCACAGTGACCAGGAATCTTTTCATCAAAATGGTGGCCGGTACCGCCGGCGTGAAGGACACGCTGATGAACAGCGAACTGAAAATTGACGGCAGCAGGATCGATCTGGTCCGGTTCTTCGCGTTGATTGACAGAGCGCCTGGTACATTTGCCATTGTGACACCATAGACTGACCTTGACATACAGGACCGTGCTTTCTATAATTCTTCAACAAAAAGGACGTTCTTATTAATTTTATGAATGAAAAAAAGAAAATGATTAGTGCCTTTTGCAATGACGCGCTGGGAATCCTTGACGGAGTTGGAATCGCGGAAAAAATTTCTTCCGGGGAAATCAGCGCGACTGAAGCAGTTGAAGCTGCAATCGCACGCGCAAGGTCGGTGAATCCGGCACTCAATGCTATTGTCACAGAGACCTTTGACATGGCTCGTGAGCAGATTACAAAACCTGTCCCCGGTCCTTTTGCGGGGGTGCCTTCTTTTATCAAAGACATCGATGACGTAAAGGGTGTTCCGACGCGGTGGGGATCCCGGGCTGTTCCAAATAAACCCGCCGGAAAATCGAGCGGGTTTGTTAAACAGTTTTTTTCGACAGGCCTTGTCTGTTTAGGGAAAAGCGCTTTACCGGAATTCGGCTTAACGGCAACAACAGAGCCTCTTGCATTCGGCGTCACGCGCAACCCATGGCATACGGATTATTCCACCGGGGGATCTTCGGGCGGGTCGGCGGCACTGGTGGCTTCCGGTGTTGTTCCACTCGCGCACGGCAACGATGGCGGGGGTTCCATTCGCATACCGGCGTCATGCTGCGGACTGGTCGGGCTCAAACCTTCACGGGGGAGACTGGCACCGATAGAAGGATCTCAATTGATGCCGGTCAATATTGTTTACGAAGGTATGTTGTCACGCTCGGTGCGTGATACGGCCACCTTTTACCATGGCGCGGAAAAATATCGCCGTGCTCCCAAAATGCCCGAGATCGGACTGGTGCAACACCCGGGGAAGAAACGTCTGCGCATCGCTCTTTTTACGGATTTGCCTTATGGTACGCCCGCACATTCCGAGTCAGCCGATCTGGTTCGCCGTACCGGAGCTCTCTGCGAAGAACTAGGCCATACGGTCAAGGAAGTTCCATGTCCTTGTGATGCGCAGATGGCAGACGACTTTATTATCTATTGGGGGATGCTGGCCTTCTCCTTCAGATTTTATGGGAGGTTTTTAATCAACCGGGGTTTCGATCGGAGCAAGCTGGAGGATTGGACGATCAATCTCAGCCGTCTGTTCCTGAAAAAAATATTTAAAGCACCGACTGTTATAAAAAGGTTACGCGGATTTGCCGGGATATATAATGATATCTTCAGCACCTGCGATATACTGCTCAATCCGACGCTTGCCCACCCCGTTCCAAAACTTGGTTATTTGGGACCGGATGTTCCCTTTGATGAAGCGTTTGAACGGATCGGAAATTATGTCACTTTCACTCCGCTGCAAAATGTCAGCGGTGCTCCGGCCATATCGCTTCCACTGGGATTCAGCAGCAACGGCCTGCCCCTGGGTGTCCAGTTTGGCGCCGCCTTCGGCCGCGAAAGGGAACTTCTCGAACTCGCCTTCGAGCTCGAGGAAGCCAACCCTTGGCCGATAATCGGACAATGATTTTAAGCAGAAAACCTTAATGGAAATGTAGACTAGTCCGTTTTGATGGACGATCTTTCCCGATGACGTTGAAGGGCCAGTTCAACCAGACGATCGAGGAGCCTGCTGTATTCGAGTCCGGTAGCCGCCCAGAGCTTGGGATACATGCTGATGCTGGTAAACCCGGGCAGGGTGTTGATCTCATTTAAATAAAACCGGTTTGTCTTTTTCTCGAGAAAAAAATCAACGCGCGCCATCGAATTGCAATTGAGCGCTTTGAAGCCCCTGACGGCACATTTGCGGATGTCCGCTGACAGCCTGGCGGGAATCGTTGCCGGGATGTTCATTTTTGCGCCGTCGGGATCAAGATATTTTGCTTCATAGGAATAGAATTCATGCAGGGGAATGATCTCACCCAGGACGGACGCCTGCGGCTCATTGTTTCCCAGCACGGCGCATTCGATCTCACGGCAGTCGATGCCCGTTTCAATCATGATCCTTGTGTCGTACTGAAAAGCATAATCAATGGCCGGGGCCAGGTCTTTTTTTGTTTTCACCTTTTTGATGCCAACGGAAGAACCGGTGCATAAAGGTTTGACGAAAACCGGCAGGCTCAGTTCTTTCGCAATCCTGCGCAGGATTTTTTCAGGCGCTTCACGCCACTCGTGCCTGCTGATTGTGATCCACGGGACCACCTGTATGCCGGCTTCCTTCAGCAGCCGCTTGGCGATGTCCTTATCCATGCCGACGGCGGAACCGGCTACGTCCACGCCCACATAGGGAACCATGGCCAGCTCGAGCAGCCCCTGTAACGTTCCATCTTCGCCATACGTGCCGTGCAGGACGGGGAAGATCAGGTCAACCACGACTTTTTCGCCACTCTTTTCGAGATTGTAAATATGCAGTTTGTTTTGCTGCTCGAAATGATTGACCAGCCACCATCCCCGTTTTTTCAAAGACAGAATTTTACCAAAGGCT
>JBDKUG010000311.1:0-7672 GCA_039679815.1 Smithella sp. | reverse complement strand
GTCAGACCCAGATAAATCGAGATATTCATCGAGTGGGTCTGACCGTAACAGTGAAAGAGCGGCAGCACACTGAATACAACATCATCCGGTTCCGTATGCCTCACCACCGCAACTACTTCAGCATCTTTCATCAGATTAAAGTGGGTCAGAACAGCACCCTTCGGCATCCCCGTTGTACCACTGGTATACATGATAACCCAGGCATCATCGGGTTTGGTCGGGTAAATAGGATACTCTCCCGCATCTTTCAAAAATAGATCCTCTAAAGGCGTAAACCCTTTCGGCGGATTTTTGCCTTCGGCGATTCTGATCTTAATTTCCGGTATTTTATCCATAGCGGGAATTGCTTCCGCCAGATAACCCGAGTGACCCACGAAGGCCTTTGCGCCTGAATCCCTGAAGCTGTGTTCAAGCTCTCTTTGTTTGTAAATGGGGTTTACCGGAACCACAACCGCCCCTACCTTAGCCAATGCATAATACACGATTGGCCAATTCGGCGAATCCGTCGTCATCAGAATGCAGGCATCACCCGGTTTAAGCCCCACCTTGCTTAACCCGTGAGCCATGGCATCTACTTTGGCGTTTAATTCGCGAAAGGTGATCGCTGTTCCTTTAAATCGTATAGCGGTCTTATCAGGAACCCGCGCGGCGGTATTTGTCAAAAAACTGGCAATGTTCATTTCATCCTCCTAATTCGTACTATTTTTCATTTCTGATTTTGTCACAATTTAGATAAACACTATAAGGAAAGGGGGTTTAAAGGCAATAATAAATATATGTGACAATTATGTTGCACGATATGTAATATATCAGGAAAGGGTATCCAAATGAGATCTCAGATTCACCTTCGCCTTATTCAGCCCAAGTTTATTTCTGAGACGAAAGCGTGAGATATCGACGGCGCTCTTGGACATATTCAAGAGATCGGCAATCTCTTTGCTTGTTTTACCTTCTTTGATGAAATTGGCAATTTGAATTTCTTTATGGCTGAGATTCCGATATTTTGAAGATATTTTGTATGAAAAAGGAGAAATGATATCCGTCAGGTTGGATTCAATAATGTCAACATAGGACTTGGCTTTGGAATCCAACTGGCTTTTCCTGAGTTTATGGGTATAGGGAAGAACGAATGAATGAATATTGGAATATATTTTATCGGCTAATTCTTTTTGGTCTCTTTCTCTCTCATTGAGCAAAACTCTCAGCGTGGTGTTTACTTCCTGGAGGCTTTGGGACTTGGCCTTCAATTCACTCTCTCTTTTTTTGAGCTTCTGTTCCGCCTCTTTCCATTCCGTAATATCCATAAATGAAGCGATGCTTTTTTTTGTTCCCGGGATCATCCCTACGGTAAGCGCCATGTGACGAATTCTGCCTTTACCATCAATGAGGTCATGTTCATAATTTCTTGGAGCGGCAGCAGGGTCCTTTCGCCGTTGGACGTGATATCTTTTCATTCTGGCAACATCGTGAGGGGCTACGTATTCCGGCCATTTCCTTTTCCCCTCCCACTCTTCTTTCTTGTATCCGGTCATTTTTTCGAATTCAGAGTTGAGCAGGCTGATCGTCATATCTTCTTCCATAATGATGGTTGCCGTTCCGGTGTTTTCAAAGATGGCGCGATAAAGCCTTTCCGATTCCTGCCATTTTTCGCCTATTATTTTCCGAAGCGTGATATCCATCGCCGTGCCCACAATTGCCGGTTCTCCTTTGAAAATCGTGGACATAACGCTCTCCATAACCCAACTTATTTTCCCCTGTTTGGTTATGATTCTAAATTCATAGGGATCCGTCAATTCGCCGGAAAGCATGGCTATGACATACTTCTTTACTCTCTCCCGATCATCGGGGTGAATAAGCCTGACCGATTTTTCCCCAACGAGTTCGCCAGAATTGTAACCTGTAAAAGATAAGGCAATGGGATTAATGATTTGAAACCTGCCCTTCTGTAAGATATAAATCCCTGCCAGTGAATGATTCCAGATCAGTTTGTATATATCATCCTTCTCGATCAACGTTTGTGTTTGCGATTCTTGTTGTCGCAATTGCTCTTTGAACAAAGTTATTTCCCGAAGCATTTCATCATAAGTCGATTGCTTAATTTCCATAGTCCTGCTCCCTCATACAAGAGCTTAGTGAAGTCGGGTCATCTTTTTAACTTTCATTTTTATAAGATTATTTAACTCCAAAGGGTTTAAAAGTTCAAGTTGTTTAGTGAGAGCAAGCTTGACCTGTTGGTCGATAGCTTCCGATTTGCCCATATGCCTCGCTTTCCACATTCATGTGAATCCGTATGCGGTCCATCCGCCGTCGATATACACAACCGCCCCCGTCAGATAGGTCGCCTCGTCACCGGCCATATAAACCGCCAGGCCCGTGATTTCATCCGGATGGCCTATCCTCCTCTGCGGGATGCGTTTTTTCAGGGATTCGATGTCCAGCTTCCCCTGCTGCTCAAGCTGCCCGATAAATTCCGTTTTGAGATATCCGGGAGCGATGGCATTGACGCGTATCTTTTTGTCGGCCCACTCGGCCGCCAAAACCTTGGTCAGCATGTCCACCGCGGCCTTGCTTGAACAATACGCCGCCCGCTGCGGCACCGGACTTAGCCCGAATGTTGATGAAATATTGATGATGCATCCGGCGGTTTTCCGGTCCATCATTTGCTTCGCCACCGCCTGACTGCATAAGAATACACCGGTAAGATTCGTATCGATGGTGTTCTTCCAGTTCTCATAGGCAAGATCCTCCGACGGGCTGACCATCGGGATCCCCGCGTTGTTGATCAAGACGTCGATTTTCCCATACCGTTCAACGATTTCATGGATTGCTGCGTTGACGCTTCCCGGGTCCGTGACATCCATGCGCACAGGATATGCTTCGCCGTCCGGTGGATGGATCTCGCGGCAAACATCTTTCAGGAGATTATAGGATCGCCCGGCCAGAACGACGGAAGAACCCTCGCAGGCAAATCTCCCGGCCAGCGCCTTTCCCAGTCCCCTGCTTGCGCCGGTAATGATCGTTACTTTACCCTGTAGTAGCCCCATTTGTTCACCTCGCAACTTGTCAAAGCCCGGCCGTTGGAATGAACGATACGTTCAGACACAGTGAGCAAGGCCGCATAATATTCGGGCCTGTGTCGCGACGCATGTTTCAGTCGCGATACAGGCCCGTTTGTTCAAACTCTCCTGGTCCATTTTGACATGATGCCCGAAGATGATGTTAACCGCTAATGCCATAAATGAAATTGGGCAGCCACAAAGCTATCTGCGGGAAAGCCGCCACGATGGCTAATCCGATAAGCTGCAGAATGATGTAAGGGTAAATGGACGCATAGATATCCTGGAGCCTGACGCCTTCGGGCGCGATGCTCTTAAGATAAAACAGGTTATACCCGAACGGAGGTGTAATATAGGCGCACTGCATGTTCATGATGAAGATGACGCCGAACCAGACGGGATCGTATCCCATAATAGCCACGATGGGCGTGAGAATGGGCGCCGTGATCATCACAATGGCCGACGGGTCGAGCAACATGCCCAGAACGAAGAATACGAGCTGGATAATGATGAACACGCCCCAATAACCGAGCGGCAGGTCAGACACCAGACTGCTGACAAATTCCGACGCTCCCAATGCCATGTAAATCGTGGAGAAGCAGTAGGCGCCGATGATGATCCACATCACCATGCCGGTCAGCTTCAGGGTTCCCAGGGAAATGTCCTTGAACATTTTCCAGGTAAACTTTCCGGTTATGAGCGTTAAAATGAAACTGCCCGCACACCCCACCGCCGCGCCTTCAGTCGGCGTGGCAATCCCCGAAAAGATGGAGCCCAAAACCAGAAGGATGAGAAGCAAAGGCCCGACCACGGACTTTGTCGCTTTCAATTTTTCCTTAAAGGGAAGGCACTCTTCCGCGGGAATTCCGGGACCTAATGACGGTTTTATTTTGCAGGCGACAAGAATATAAGTAACATACAGCAAACACAGCAACAATCCCGGACCAAGGCCGCCGGCAAAAAGCCTCCCGATCGAAACCTGGCAAATCATGCCGTAAATGATCATCGTGATGCTCGGGGGAATCAAAATACCCAGAGCGCCGCCGGCGCCGATGCCGCCAAGAGCAAGCTTCTTGTCATAGCCCCTGGCAATCATTGCGGGCAGGGCAATGAGACCCATGGTAATGGTGCCTGCGCCGCCGATGCCGGTCATTGCGGCAAAGAGCGTGCAAACGATGACGGCGGCAACCGCCAGTCCCCCGTTCACTTTACCGCTCCAGACATAAAAGGCGTTGAAAAGCTTGTCCGCGATGCCGGAGTACTGAAGAACGTAACCCATAAGCACAAAGAGCGGAATAGACATAAGGCCGAAGGACATCATGGCTTTCCCAAAGATCAGCGTGGGAATGACCGACATCGCCTCGGGCCACAGAAAAAAGGTAAACACGACACCGATGGATCCCAGCACGAATGTGATGGGAAGCCCAAGGCACAGACCGGCAATCATGGCCACCGTCAGCAAAATAGTAATGGTCATAGGTTCCATTAGCTCACCTTCCTTTCCTTGCTGGTGAGCGTCAAGATATCCTTAAAAAGCAATGCGATCCCTTCAATGAGCAGTAAAAACGCTCCGACAGGGATCATGAGCTTGACCGGCCAGATGATCGGCGACCACGTGCTGATGGATCTCTCATTCAGTTGGATGGCGCGTAGCGCAAATTCCCATCCCAGCCACAGGATAATGATGACAAAAACGAAGAATGCGGGAAACACGATGATGTTCATGATCGCTTTGCCGCGTTCCGACAATTTAACATAGAAAAGATCCATGTTCACATGGGCCTTCTCCTTCAGCGTATAAGCACCACCCGTGATCGTGAGCACGCCAAAGAACATGACGCTGACTTCGTGCGCCCAGACGGTGGGATGGTTGAATCCGTTCCTCAAGATAAGTTCCCAAACGATGATGACAGTCAGAATCCACGGGAACCACATAAGGATTAGCCCGCTGACATCGATTATTTTATCGACTATTCGAACAAATGCACGCATAGTTATTATCTCCCGGCTTTATCGAAGTCCTCTACTCCGAAGAATTAAAAAGAGTAGAGGAGGAGGCATCACCCCCGGAGTGCCGGAAGCAGGCCTCCTCCTGATTAAGCTATTTCAGATAGCCCATCTGCTTCATGTAATCCTTTGTCATATCAACAAGTCTTTTAGATGCGGGGCTTCTCTTTGCTTCTTTCTCCCACAGAGCATGGGCAACCTTTTCGGCTTTGTCCAGCTCGGCGCCTTTCAGTTCAACGATGTTGACCTTAGCCGCTCTCATCTTGGTCAGACCCCACTGCTCACCCGTCCAGTTCTGGTGATAGGTATGGTTCAGCCCGGCAATGATCATGGCCTGCTCCAGGGCAACCTGAAGGTCTGGAGGAAGCGAGTCCCAGGCTTTCTGGTTCACGATCACGTTTGCCGTGTTGATGGGCATAATGGGAGGCACAAGGAAATATTTGGCAACTTCATGAAATTTTAGGGAGTACATCGCAACGGCGCTTCCCCAGCTTACACCGTCCAGTGCGCCTGTTTGCAGAGAGGTATAGGTTTCTTCGCCGGGAATGAACACGCCGTTGCCGCCTAATGCCTCAATCCAGTTCATCATCAGGCCGGATGCCCGAACTTTCTTGCCTTTGATATCAGCCAGCGTTCTGATCGGAGACCTGAACATGAAAGAGCCGGGCCAGCAGTCCACGCCGGTGGTGAGCAGATAGACGCCCTGTTTTTGATATTCCGGTCTCAGGACGTCGATAGCCCGCCATCCGCCCATAATGTTCGGTAGTTTTTTCCCATACATGAAATTGTACAACTCGTTCGGGGTCCTGATCCCGAAAGGCAAGCCATACTCGACGGCTGCAACAGGAATAACGCCCTGATAGGTGTAGGCGGACGCAAGGCCCATTTCAACCACGCCCATCTTCACGGAATCCAGAATATCCGGAGTTGCCACGAGCTCGCCGCCCCAGTACATTTTAATCTTCAGGCGGCCGTTTGTCATGGCGGGAAGGGTCTTATTGAGCATCTCCACATAATATTGCATTCCCGGTTCAGAGGCGCTGCGCCATGCCTGCATTTTCCATGTATAGACTTTTTGTGGGGCGTAGGTTTTTGCCGGTGCGTTGGCTTTCGGCGCAGCCTCGCAAGTAAAAGAGCTGCTAAATAATACCGCAAAAGCTAACAATAATACTACTGACAACCTGTTTTTCATAACTTTCCTCCTTCTTTAAATTTGACAGCCATTTAACTAATTTTTCTCATACACGCACGCTTAAGATCGGTTTTCATGTCAAAACTTCTGTGGCGTTTTGGAAAGCCATACTTAAGATTTAAATTCATGTCAAAGTCTTTTTCCGGAATGGCGCCGGCACCTGGATGCAAAAAAACAGTTGATTTATACAATATAATCAGATATATAAATTTTTACGTATTACATATTATGCAATATAATTGTAATATGTATTTATCATTGAGTTCTATGACTTTTCCTTATAGTGTTTATCGAAATTTTAAAAAGAAGTCTCGGAAAACGGAGAAAAGGAGACCTTTAGTATGGCAAAGACATTAGGAGACATCACCGGTGAACTCACTGAAAAAGTTCTGAAACCCGCGAAGGCCGAGGCCGACCTTCTCCTTAAAAATGCCCGGGCGGAAGCTGATCAGATTGTCGCCGCAGCCCAAATGGATGCTCAGAAAATCCGGGAGCAGGCCAAACGGGAAATCGAAAACCTGAAAAAGCAGATGGACGTCGATCTGGAGACGGCAAGCCGCAATTTCCTCATCATGGTCGAAGAGCGGCTCGAAAAGGTTGTGGTCAACCCCGTCATCGAGGCGGAAGTCAAACCCCTCCTTAACGACGGTCAATTTTTGGAAAAAATGATCCTGGAAATTCTTGCCGGATACATCCATCACATTGGAAAAGAGCATCACATCGAAATCCTCCTGCCGGCGGCCAAAAAAGCAGAACTCGAAACCTGGTTTATCGAAAAGTTCCGCCATAAAATGTCCCATCCGCTGGACGTTCGATTTACGGATAGAGTTTCCTTTGGATTCAAGATCGGTGTTACCGGCACCGGCAGCCACATTAATTTCAGTGAAGGGCTGGTCCAGGTGTTTTCCGAATTTTGTTCGCCCCGTTTCCGGAAATACTTTTTCCCCCGGAAGGAGTCGTAAGAAAGGATGGGGGCCTACTATTTCCTGGCGTGCCTGCTGCCGCCACTACCTTCGTCTCTGGGAGAAAAGCTCACTTTCACGTTTCCCGACATGACCCGGACGGTGCGCCGTCATATCCAACCCTCGGATCATCAACTGCTTTGTGCGCAGCTTTCCGTCGTCGATGCAGCCAATTGGGAAAGCATCGAACAGGGAAGGGATTATTTTCTGGAAGGTGGAACCCTGAACCGGGCGGAAATGGAAACCAGGCAGAATCTGCCCGTATTTATCAGGCAATTCCTGGACGAAAAGGAGCGGGGAATCCGACGCCCTTATATTTATGACCGTCTCTGGGAACTGTGTTACCAAGCCCTGCTGGCCCAGGCCGAGGAAGAGGGTTGCCGCTACCTGATCGATTACACCGTCTGGGAAATCGAATTGCGCAATTGCCTGGCGGCTCTGCGATTCCGGGAAAG
>JBDKUG010000105.1:0-8071 GCA_039679815.1 Smithella sp. | reverse complement strand
TTTTTCAGGAGGTGCTTTTTCCGACTCTTCGCCTGACATGCCTCCGGGTGCATGTTCAAATGATTCTTCAGAAGATATCCCCGGACGATTTGCCGCATGAAAATTACGTTCATACTTCTGTACAAATCTTTCCAGACTGATTTTTAATTCATTAGCCATATTCCGGGCTTCTTCCCCGTTGTCGCCGGAGATATCTTCATAAGAGTCGTTTCCCTCTTTGCCAAACTCTGCGATCATTTCCCTGGCCTGCGATAACACAAATTCAGGATTCAACTTTTCGCCAATACGAATTCTCTCAACGACTCTTTCTTTCAGCTCATAAGGGGCATCCTTTTTCATGAGCTGAATGGGAGATGCAGGAACCGACTCGAATTTCTTTACAAACTGTTCCAGTTCCATTTTTAATCGAATGGCGGATGTTTGCGCCTCCTTTCCCCTGGTTCCTACCAGTTTCTCATGTAAAGCCTGATCAAATTGATTGAAGTTTTCTAAGATTTGTTTAGCCCGTGCCAATACATGTGATGGAGTAATCTCTTCATCTTCCTGTTTCGCTTCCCATACCTCCTGATAAAGTTCATAAGGGGCATCTTCTTCCATTTTCTGAATCATCTTTTCACCCGTCCTTTCCATGGGAAAAAACAAATAAAACAATGCGCGTCAAATAAGGTAGGTTTAACTGTTTAAACTCTTAAATAAGCATCAACAAAGAAGGCTCCTCTAATATATTCGCCACCGTCTGGCAGCTTTATCAAATTATTTGTCATACATTGTATGCATAAGATGTTCCTCCGTAGAATATTTCATTTCTTTTAGATGTTAACTTTCTAAAATTATTAACATAAATTTTATATCAGAAGTAAAGACAGCCGCGAAAAAAGAACGTATAGACTTTCGTAATATTATAATTGTAAAGAATCCTGACGGTAAAAATGGTTACAAGCAGCCTCATTTTTTGCAGTCTTTCACGCAACATATTGATTTTATGCAGTATTAAATTGATATTACATCGTATTTCAATTTGTAATACATTTCGACAACCAATGATTTTTTCAGAACATCGATTCAAAAACAGGTCTTGGGTAAGGCTTCAAGATATGGTTTCTGAAGATTTTGAATGTAAAGGGTGATTGAGAGCAGTGAATGGATTTTAATCCCGCTCACGCGGGACGGGTGTTAATTCTCCCTAGCTTGATGCGATATAATAATATTCTTTTCATATCTCGATATCTTGCTGAGAGGTGATTGATCACCCGGCATGTTTTAGAATGATCAATACTGAGTTATCCCTTTCGCATGGTGCATGAATTTGAAAATAATCATGCAGGCGCCGCTGTCTGTTGAACAATGAGTGCGGCACCTGCATGCAGAATGGTTTATTTCATCGCCTGTTCGACCGCAACCGCAACGGCAACCGAGGCTCCCACCATGGGGTTGTTGCCCATTCCGATCAGTCCCATCATTTCCACGTGGGCGGGAACGGACGATGAACCGGCAAACTGCGCGTCGGAGTGCATGCGTCCCATTGTATCGGTCATGCCGTAAGACGCCGGTCCCGCGGCCATGTTGTCCGGATGAAGCGTTCTTCCCGTACCGCCGCCGGAAGCTACGGAGAAAAACTTTTTCCCGGCCAGCAGACATTCCTTTTTGTAAACACCCATGACCGGATGCTGGAAGCGTGTCGGATTTGTTGAATTCCCTGTTATTGCGACATCCACGCCTTCCATGTGCATGATGGCCACGCCTTCGCGCACGTCATCGGCGCCGAAACAGCGAACGGCCGCGCGCTCGCCTACCGAATAGGCTTTTTCCTTGATCACGGAAACCTTGCCTGTTTTATAGTCGAAAGCGGTTGCCACATGGGTGAAACCATTTACGCGGGCGATAATGTGTGCGGCATCTTTTCCCAATCCGTTCAGAATGACACGCAGTGGTTTTTTTCTTGCCTTGTTTGCGGATTTGGCAAGACCAATGGCACCTTCCGCGGCCGCAAACGATTCGTGTCCCGCACAGAAAGCGAAACAGGCGGTTTCTTCACGAAGCAGCATCGAGGCCAGATTCCCGTGGCCAATGCCGACTTTGCGGTCGTCGGCAACCGATCCGGGAATACAGAACGACTGGAGACCTTCACCGAGTGTCTCGGCGATGTCGGCGGCCGTCTTCTGACCCTTCTTGATTGCCACAGCGGCGCCTGCCAGATAGGCCCATCCGGCGTTTTCAAATGAAATCGGTTGTATGTCTTTTACAATTTTCCGAACATCAATGCCTTTTCCCATGCATACCTTTTCAGCATCCTCAAGCGAAGCAATACCGTATTTTGCGAGAAAAGGAGTGATCTGCTGAATTCTTCTTTCATATCCTTCAAATATGGCCATTTTAAACTCCTTATCCTTTTCTTGGGTTGATAACTTTGACGGCTTCGGCAAATCGTCCGTATGTTCCGGTTGCTTTGGCAAGCGCGGCGGCCGGATCCGTTCCTTTAGAAATGTGATCCATCATGACGCCAAGCTGGACAAACTTGTAGCCGATGATTTCGTTGTCGCTGTCCAGTCCGATTTCGGTGACATACCCTTCAGCCATTTCCAGGTAACGGGGTCCTTTTGCTTTCGTGCCGTACATGGTGGCAATCACGCTGCGAAGGCCTTTGCCGAGGTCTTCAAGACCCGCGCCGATGGGAAGCCCTCCTTCAGAAAAGGCGGTTTGCGTTCGGCCGTAAACAATCTGAAGAAAAATTTCTCTCATGGCCACGTTGATCGCGTCACAGACAAGATCCGAATTCAGCGCTTCCAGAATGGTTTTATTCGGCAATATTTCGGCGGCCATAGCCGCGGAATGGGTCATTCCGGTGCATCCGATGGTTTCAACCAGCGCCTCTTCGATAATACCGTTCTTAACATTCAGGGTGAGTTTGCATGCCCCCTGCTGAGGCGCGCACCACCCGATGCCGTGGGTAAGGCCGCTGATGTCTTTAATTTCCTTCACCTGTGTCCACCTGCCCTCCTGGGGTATGGGGGCCGGGCCGTTTTTGGCGCCCTTGGCAACTACGCACATCTGTTCAATTTCATGAGTATGTTCCATAAATTAGCTCTCCTTCCGGTAAAATACTGCGCCGTGCAATGTAGCACCGGATTTTCTTTTTATCAATTCAAATTGTATGAAAGGTCAATTTTTGACGGCTATGTCCGTGATTTTATCAGCAGCCGCAAGATATTGATTAAAGCGGGTTTATGATCCGGAAATTTGATTTATGCTGAATAACGGTAAAGAGCAACTCCCAGAACCAGGATGCCCAGCACAAAGCGATACACAACAAAAGGCAGGAATGTTTTGGTCTGCACATAGCGCAGCAGGAACCCTATGGCGGCCAGGCCGGAAAGGCAGGCTACGGCCATGCCAATAAGAAATCCTGCATTGATCATGGAAGGGTTGGCGACAAGCGCAGGCACCTTGACCAGGGCAGCTCCCAGTATAATCGGCGCGGAAAGCAAAAAGGAAAAACGCGCCGCGTCCTCACGTTTCATACCCAGTGCCAGCGCTGTGGTCATCGTAACGCCGGAGCGCGACACACCGGGAATGATAGCCAGTGCCTGCGAAAGCCCGATCAGAAAACTGGTTTTCAGCGTGATATGAGCCACGTCAATCTGTTTTTTTCCCATCCGGTCAACTATGTAAAGAATGATGCCCAGTAAGATCAACATGCAGGCAATCAGGACCGGATTGCGAAAAACGGTTTCAGCGACATCTTCAAGCAGATAACCAATCAGCGCTCCGGGAATCGTCGCCAGTACCAGGTACCAGAAAAGTTTCCCCTCCCTTTCCCCGGGCCTGGTGAGCCCTTTGCTCAACAGGTTCAGCCAGTCTTTCCAGAAATATATTACTACCGCGATCAGCGTTCCGACATGCAGGGCAATATCAAAGGTAAGGCCGGAGTAGGACCAGTTTAAAAGCCACGGGACCAGCACCAGATGCGCCGAACTGGATATCGGCAGGAATTCACCCAGTCCTTGAACCAGCCCCAGAACAACCGCCTGTGTAATGTCCATAATGTCCTCTTTTTAATCCCGCTCGCGCGGGACGAGTGTTAATTCTCCGCAGCTTGCTCCGATATAATAATGTTCATTCCATATCTCGACAGCCTACTGCAAGGTGGTTGATTCATTCCTGCCTGATGATCCGCATCGCTGCGATGCCATACATGAATATGACCAATTTGTCCAATGTCATTATCACTGGCAAGTCAGGGCATCGAGCTTGACACACCTCTTCATTATGCTTATACTTCGATTGTGCGGTTATCCTGTTTCCCGGCGCACCGGCAGCCCTTTCCCCGAGGTAAAAAATGGCAAATCCTGTGTTTCACGATTTATATCAGTCACAAAAAGATTTTTTTCACTCTGGAAAAACGCGCGAAATCGGATTCCGGATTGATGCACTGAAAAAACTTCGGGAAACCATTTCCGCACATGAGAAGGATATTTACGCCGCCGTTTACGCAGATCTGCACAAGGAAGAAACGGACGCTTATGCCACGGAAATATCCGGCGTCTACGATGAAATTAAAATCGCCATCAGCAATGTCCGCGATTGGGCAGCGCGCGAAAAAGTCCCTACACCCACCTTCATGAAGCCCTCCAAAAGCTACATTTACAAGGAACCTTACGGCGTGACGCTGATCATCGCGCCCTGGAATTATCCATTTCAGCTTCTGATGATGCCGCTGGTCGGAGCGATCGCCGCAGGCAACACGTCTATCCTTAAGCCATCGGAATTGTCATCCCACACGGCGGCCATTATCGAAAGAATAATCAATACCGCATTTCCAAAAGAATATATTTGCGTTGTTCAAGGCGCGGCAGAAGAAACCCGCTCACTACTGGAACTGCCGGTGGATTACATTTTCTTCACCGGCAGTGTCCCCGTAGGCAAAGAGGTGATGGCCGCGGCGTCAAGAAATCTCACGCCGCTCACGCTGGAACTGGGCGGAAAAAGCCCGGCTATTGTCCATGAGAGTGCGAATCTCCTCACAGCTTCCAGACGCATCAGTTTCGGCAAATTCATCAATGCCGGTCAAACCTGTATTGCACCCGACTATGTCCTGGTTCACGAAACGGTGAAGGACGCTTTTATAGCCGCTCTCATCAAGGCAATTCAAAAATTTTACGGCGAAGATGCCTCCACCCACCCGCGGTATTGCCGCATCATCAACGACCGCCATTTTCAGCGGCTGACCTCTTTGATCAATTCATCGAAAATTGTTTATGGAGGTAAAACCAGCGCAGCTGACCGCTACATCGAACCGACGATTTTATATCCCGCCGACTGGACAGACAACATCATGCAGGATGAAATATTCGGCCCGATACTGCCTGTTATCCCCTATTCCGGTCTTGATGAGATTATCGACAAAATCAACAAACGTCCCAAGCCGCTTGCATTGTATATGTTTGTTAACGATAAAATTCTTCGCAGGAAGATCATTCGTGAAACATCTTTTGGGGGAGGTGCCGTCAACAATACCATCATGCACATTGTTTCTCATTACCTGCCCTTCGGCGGTGTCGGCTCCAGCGGTCAGGGCCGTTACCATGGCAAATACAGTTTTGACACCTTCTCTCACACCAAAAGCATTCTGCGCAGTTACAATCATACTGATGCTGTGGATATCGCCGCGCCTCGCGGGGGCAAAATAATGAAGCTTATTTATAAATTTGTTAAATAACTTAATATTCAAGGAAAGGGACCCCGATGAAGAAAGTCTTTATACTGGCAGCCCTCTGCGCACTTTTTTTACTGAGCGCCTGTTCCGCTCCCCGGATCAACATTCTTGATTCAACTGAAGATCCCCTCCGGGAATTTACGCTGGAAGGAAAAGGAAAAGAGAAAATTCTGTTGATCCCGGTAAACGGAATGATTTCTGCTTCGCCCAAAGCAGGACTGCTCAGTTCAAAACCCGGCACCGTGGAGCAGGTTGTCGCGCAGCTCAACAAGGCCCGAAGCGATTCTCAAATCAAAGCCGTTATCCTGAAAATCAACTCATCCGGCGGGACGGTTACGGCAAGTGACATGCTTTACCACGAAATCATTTCCTACAAAACGAAGACGGGGAATAAAATTTCCGTCATCATGATGGATTCCGCCGCATCCGGCGCTTATTATATTTCACTGCCTGCGGATTTGATCATGGCACATCCGACAACTCTTACCGGATCTGTGGGGGTTATTTTCATGCGCCCCAAGGCGGTGGGCCTGATGGGTAAAATCGGTCTGGATGTCGAAATCAGCAAATCGGGCAAAAACAAGGACATGGGTTCACCCTTCCGCGAATCGAGCCATGAAGAGAAAATCCTCATGCAAAACACTGTCGATCAGTTCGCAAGACGATTTACCGGTCTTGTCCGACAGCATCGCAAGATGGATGCGCAGCAGCTGAATACTGTTTCCACTGCCCGTGTATTTACAGCCGATGAAGCCCTGCGCCTGAATCTGATCGATAAAATCGGGTATTTCAATGACGTTGTCCGGGACACCAGGAAGATGGCCGGTGTTGCCGAAGACGCCAGGGTGGTCGTTTACCGAAGACAGTCCGTTCCGGATGACAATTATTATCACACTCCGGGTGCGTCCGCCGAAAGTGTTCACCTGTCGGCGATTCACATTGCTTTGCCGGATATATTGCAGGCCGGGGCCGGCTTTTATTACCTCTGGCCCGGGGCAATTAAGTTTGAATGATCACGATGCGATACCTTTTCTGTAAATATGGCTATTATTGAAATCCGATCCCTGACGAAAACGTTCGGCAAAATCCGGGCTGTGCGCGGAATTGATCTGACTATCGAAAAGGGCGAAATCTTTGGACTCCTGGGCCCCAATGGCGCCGGCAAGACGACGACCATCGGCATGCTGTGCACCATCATCCGCCCCACATCCGGCAACGGCATCATCGCCGGTTTTGATATCGCTAAACATCCGACACAGGTCCGTCAGAATGTCGGCATCGTTTTTCAGGATCCGACACTGGACACGATTCTCACCGGCCGTGAAAACCTGCAGCTTCATGCGCGCCTCTACGGCATACCGGCACGGGATCGCAGCCGGTGGATCGAAGAAATGCTGGAACTGGTTGATCTCACGGAACGTGCCGACGATCTTACCAAAACCTATTCCGGAGGTATGAGACGCAGACTGGAACTGGCGCGAGGTCTTTTGCACCGTCCGGCCGTTTTGTTTCTGGATGAACCGACACTGGGGCTAGACCCTCAAACACGCGCCCGCACATGGGAATACATACGCAAAATGGCTATAAAGGAAGAAACGACCGTGGTGCTCACCACGCATTATATGGAAGAAGCCCAGCTCATGTGCGACCGCATCGGCATCATCGACACGGGCCGGATCATTGCACTCGATACGCCCGGCAACATGATTGACATGCTGGGCGGCGATATTGTCGCGATCAATTCCCCGAATCCGCCGCTGGATATAATTCGTGCCCTGCCTTACGTATCAGCGATAAAAACAGTCGGCGACACGATAGAAATCACCATGAAATCAGCGCACCTGCATCTGGCTGAACTTTTATCTCTGATAGACAATGTTGTAAGTGTCGAGATAAGGAAACCCACGCTCAACGACGTTTTTATCAAACTCACCGGCCGAGACATTCGTCAGGAAGACGCGGATAATGGCGGGGGCTGGGTAGAAACCATCGCCCGACATAGACAGCGGGGGAAATGAAGGTATGAAGTCGCATAACGTTCAAAGAGAACTTCTGGGCATTTCCGCCGTGTGGTGGCGGGAGTTCAAAGTCTTCTGGCGCGAAAAAAGCCGCATCGTCTCCAGCGTGGTTCAACCGCTGATGTGGCTTTTCCTGTTCGGCAGCGGCATCGGCGCCAGCCTCTCCGTGGGCTCCGTCAACTATCGCGATTATATTTATCCAGGCATACTGACCATGTCGGTGATTTTTGGCTCCGTGTTTTTTGGTCTCTATATCATCTGGGACCGGAAACTCGATGTGCTCAAGGCCGTTCTTGTCGCACCCGTAACGCGCATCAGCATTTTTTTCGGGAAAGTGCTG
>JBDKUG010000163.1:0-5280 GCA_039679815.1 Smithella sp. | reverse complement strand
GCCGCCGGGCGCCCTGGCGGCGTTTTTCATTTCCCGCACGGTATCTTCAACCGTTTTCTGCCCCCCGGAAGACAGAGGCTTTTTAGAAACGGCGACACGACCCCACTTGTTGGAAAATGTCATCTTCGCCATTTCGTTCTAAACCTTTTCTTTACCGGAGAGCACTCTGATAAACGCACTCACCCCTTTGATCACGGGGATTATCCATGTTGCTTTTCGAAACACTTGATACTTGAGAGCAAGCGGCGAAACCGCTTCAATTCCACCGACCACTTCGTTCATCACCGTGTGCAGTCGCTGTGCCGTAAAGGCAAACCTTTGTACTTCACCGTTGATCGCCGTGGTCGATTGATTGATATTGGTCGAAATCTCTTCCATGTTTTTCAAAATCAACGGCAGACGCTCGTTCAACGTTTGCAGCGTGATATTGATGTCGTTTACCGCCTGCCTGAGTTTCAGCAGAACCGGAATGCAGAATAACACCAGCAGCAGCACGGCAATGCCAATAATGATCAAACCAATTTCCAGATACATAATTCTTCTCCCCGAAATTTCATCCACAATCCGTAAAATGTCTCTGATGGCATCCGGTTCGACAATTAAACCATCGGTTTATCCTTTTCTTCGCGATAAGCTTCCCTTCCGGCATCAATTGCCTTTTTTAAGCGGCTTTTACTTTCAGACAGTGTCTCGGCACCCTGATGAGCAAGCTCGCTCACTTTTCCTTCCAGTTCTTCTACTTTTTCTTTCGCCACACCCTCGGCTTCTTTCAGCCGCTTTACTGCCGCTTCATAAGCTGTTTTGCTTTTTTCCGCCGCTTTTTCATATTCCGCTTTTGCTTTAACCAGAAGTTCGTCAGCTTTGTCAGCAATGTCCTGACGGGTTTCTTTGCCACTTTTTGGAGCAAACAGCACGCCGATGGCCGCACCAATCAGGCCGCCGATCACCACACCCTTTACCAAATCCCAATCTCTTTCCGCCATAACGCACCTCCTGTTTTTTTATATTTATAACATATTTTAAGAAAATTAACTATGAAAGACAAAAAAACCGGGCAACCTGTGCATAAAGCAAAGATTGCCCGATTCTATAATCCTGCAATTGATTATATAATTATTGTGCTGCCGGTGCTGGTTCGGCTGCGGGTGCTGCCGGTGCCGGTTCTGCTGCCGGTGCTGCCGGTGCTGCCGGTGCTGCATCAGCTGCGGGAGCTGCAGGTGCTGCCGGTGCTGCGGGAGCTGCGGGAGCTGCGGGTGCTGGTTCAGCCGCAGGAGCTGCCGGTGCTTCCACTGTCGTGGCTTCTTCCTTCGGGGCCTGCTTGCAGCCTACTGCCGCGATTGATAAAGAAGCCAATAAAAGCACGCTAACAAAAATGGCCAATACCTTCTTCATTAGACAATTCCTCCTTTCAAAAATTTTAGTGTGTAATCACACTACCATTACGATGCGTGACAATACGCCTTTTTTTTGCCTTGTCAAGAGATATTTAAACATATATAAGTAACAAAATTGACATTAAAGGACGCTGCAATGATACTTGGTATTGACGTTGGCGGAACTCACACAGATGCGGTTCTGGTTCAGGATTTGCAAGTGATCAGCAAAACCAAGGTTCTCACGAATCAAGCGAATATCATGGTCTCTCTTCTGGAAGCAGCCGAAAAGCTGATACAAGGAAATAATATTAATGATATCAACAGGATTGTCTTGAGCACCACCATTTCGACCAATGCGATTGTCCAGAATAAGACCAGTCGCGTGGCGATGGTGTTGCTGAGCGGGCCTGGTTTATCCCCCGCCACGCTGAACCTGGGTAAAGACGCTTATTTTGCCAGGGGCTACATAAATCACCGCGGCATACCCGTTAAAAATGTAAATAGCCGGGAAATAGCTGATATCAGCAGCGAAATAACAGAGAACCAAATTCATCACATTGGAGTAGTGGGCAAATTTTCTTCACGGAATCCACAACAGGAGCTGGATGCGGCTGAATTGCTTCAGAATGATTCCAGAAACATTTCTCTGGGACATACGCTTTCCGGACAGCTGAATTTCCCGCGTCGCATCTCCACAACGTATCTCAACGCGGCTATTCACGATATTTATCAGGGATTTGTGAAGGATGTCCAAAAATTTATCCAAAAACTCGGCCTGAATATTCCCGTCTATATTCTAAAAGCGGACGGCGGAACCATCCTGATTGATCAATCTCTGAACTGCCCTGTCCAGACTATTCACTCCGGACCCGCGGCCGGCATCATGGGTGTCCTGGCGACCGCCCGCATGAAAGAAGATGCCGTGGCTCTGGATATCGGCGGCACCACGACGGACATCTCCGTTTTTGCCGATGGTGTTCCCCTTCTCGAACCAACCGGTGTGGAAATTAACGGACGAAAGACGCTGATTCGCGGTCTCTACACAAAATCCATCGGTGTGGGCGGCGACAGCGTCATTAGAATTGAGAATGGCGAAATTTTCATCGGACCAACCCGGGAAGGGCCTGCTGCCGCGCTGGACGGACCATTCCCCACCCCCACGGACGCCATGATTGTGGAAGGAATTATTGATTTCGGCGACAACCGGAAAGCCCGGGATGCCATTTCACTCATCGCGAAACAACTTCGACTGGGTATTGAGGATGCGGCGCGAGCCATCATCGATAAGATGGCCGTCATCATCTCGGATCAGGTACGGCAGATCCTTGCCCAGATCAACAATAAACCGGTTTATACGATCCATGAACTTCTTGAAGGAAAAATTATTCAGCCTAAAATTCTTTACGTTGCCGGAGGACCTGCCGCGCTTGCTCCCTTTATAGCCCAAAATCTGGGATATCCCTATTTGATACCGGAACATTCGGAAGTATCCAACGCCCTGGGAGTGGCTCTTGCCAGAACAACCGCTGAGATAACGATCCTCGCAGATACAGAAAGAAAAGAACTCATCCTCTGCGAAGAGGGGTGTGTAGAAAGCATTCCCCGCAATTTTTCTCTGGCGGACGCCATTGAAACCGGTAAAAAAATCCTGCGGGAAAAAGCCGTATGCATGGGAGCCAGACCGGAAGACATCATCATGGAAGTAACCGAATCGCAGCAATTTAACATGATTCGAGACTTTTACACGACGGGGAAAAATATCCGCGTTAAGGTTCAGATCAAACCCGGATTGATTTCTTCCGGACAGGAAAGGTAAAACCATGCCCGCAAAAGAAAAGAAAACAGGTCTCATTTTTTTCCCGGCATTTGACTGGGCCATATCCCCCAATCACCCCGAACGGGAGGAGAGGCTGCTTTATACACAGGATCAGGTTTTCGAGGAAGGCCTGCTGGATTTCCCGAATATTCTGGAGTACAAACCGGGCATCGCCACTTACGCCGATATCAACCGTTGTCATATTTGCGTTCCCAACCCGCAAAACCTGACAACAAATTCCCACCTCATCTCCGCCGGCGGCGCAATCACCGCTGCGCAAAAAGTATTGAGCGGCGAAGTCGACAACGCTTTTGCCCTGGTGAGACCACCGGGTCATCATTCCATGCTGGTCGCTCACGGTGCGCGCGGTTTCTGCAACATTAACATTGAAGCCGTGATGATCGAATATATCCGGCACAAGTTCGGCATCAGGCGGATTGCCGTTGTGGACACGGATTGCCATCACGGTGACGGAACGCAGGATATCTACTGGAACGATCCGGATGTCCTGTGCATCTCCATGCATCAGGACGGTCGAACGCTTTACCCCGGGACAGGCTTCATCGATGATTTCGGCGGCCCCAATGCGCTTGGCGCGACCATTAACATCCCCCTGCCTCCGCGTACGTCCGACGAGGGTTTCCTGTTTGTTCTCGACAACGCCATTCTTCCAATGCTGGCTGAATTCAAGCCGGAAATCATCATTAACTCGGCGGGACAGGACAATCACTACAGCGACCCGATCACGAACATGAATTTCAGCGCCCAGGGCTACGCGCTGTTAAATGAAAAGCTCTCTCCTGATATTGCCGTTCTGGAAGGTGGATACTCCATTGAAAAAGCACTCCCCTATGTCAATGTCGGCATCATCCTCGCCATGGCCGGACTGGACTACAGCCAGGTGCGGGAACCGGACTACAACGCCCGGCAAATCCGCCAGTCACCGGAAGTCGGCAGACTCATTGAAAATGAAGTGAAAAATCTGATGACCCTATGGAAGAAAAAGAAAAACCTGAAAAAACAGATCACCGGATCCGCCGCGTATATACGCCGCGAAAAAAACATTTATTACGACACCGATGATATTACGGAGAGGCAAATCGAAACTGTCCGTGTATGCAACGACTGCGGCGGGGTAGTCATGATCGAATCGGCGGCGGACACCGGCAAAAAGATCTACGCCGTGATCCTGCCCAACTCCTGCTGTCCGGAATGCCGCGTAAACGGGGAAGCTTTCTTCAACCGGATCAATGGATCACAATATAACCATATTTATTTTCAGGACCGGCAAAAAGACGTCTTCATCGTGAAATGAATTCCATGGATACTCCAGATAAAGAACTGCAGGACCTGATCTCCCTGATTCGAAAGTTGCGCGCGCCGGACGGCTGCCCCTGGGACCGGAAGCAGACCAGGCAGGATATCGGCAAATATCTGCTGGACGAAGCCTATGAAGTGCTCGACGCGCTTGCCGAAGACAATCCCCGCCATCTTCAGGAGGAACTGGGTGATCTGTTGTTCCAGATCCTGTTTATTTCTGAAATCGCATCCGAGGCCGGAGATTTTTCACTGGCTGATGTCATGAAGGACATTCAGGAAAAAATGATCCGGCGTCATCCGCATGTTTTCGGCGACGTTAAGGTCAATTCCGTCCAGGATGTGAAAGACAACTGGCAGGAAATCAAAAAGCGGGAACGCAGTGGAGCGGCCGCAGAGAATAATCTTTTGGGCAGAACTCCCCGCTCACTGCCCGCATTGAGACGGGCACAAAAGATCACGTCGGAAGCCGCCCGGCACGGCTTCGACTGGCAGAACACGGACGATGTCCTGAAAAAGCTGCATGAAGAGCTTGCAGAACTGGATGAGGCGCGAAAAAAAGGTGACGTTAAAATCATTGAAGAAGAGACGGGTGATATTTTGTTCACCCTGGTAAATTTAAGCCGCTTTCTTTCCATAGACGCGGAAAACGCGCTGACCGGCACCATTGATAAATTTCTCCGGCGCTTCGCTTACATCAGTCAGCAGCTCTTGGCGAACGGCAAATCGATTGACAGCGCGACGCTTGCCGAAATGGACATACTCTGGGAC
>JBDKUG010000043.1:0-3555 GCA_039679815.1 Smithella sp. | reverse complement strand
GGATGTTTATGTACATCAAAAAAAATAGTTCCCTTTCGGGAACCATTTTTTCTGGTGGGCCGTGCGGGGATTGAACCCGCGGCCAACGGATTAAAAGTCCGCTGCTCTACCGCTGAGCTAACGGCCCATATGTATATCCTATTTTGGAACAAGGGTCTGTAACAGCTCGGAATTAGGATGTCAAGAAGAAACTCGATCTTTTTAGTCTTGAAACGGATTCCCCAACTGAATGGTTTCCTCACGGCCGGCGCCCACGGAAACCAGGGTGATTTTGGCGCCGGACAGTTCTTCAAGGCGCTTCAGATACCTCCGGGCGTTTTCGGGCAGTTCGCTCATCTTTAAAGCCGTAGTGATATTTTCCTGCCAGCCGTCAAGTTCTTCGTAAACCGGTTCACAGGCGGCCAGTGCTTTTAGACTGGCTGGCGTGGAATCGGTCAAAAGCTTATCGCCCAAACGGTAACCAACGCAGATTTTAAGTTTTTTCAGGCCGGTTAAAACATCCAGTTTGGTGATCGCGAGTGCCGCAATGCCGGAAACACGTACAGCATGACGCACCAGCACCATGTCCAGCCATCCGCAGCGTCTTTTACGGCCTGTTGTAGCACCGAATTCCTGGCCGACTTTCTGTAAATGATCACCGATGGTATCTTTCAGCTCCGTCGGGAAAGGACCTTCGCCTACTCGCGTTGTATAAGCTTTGACAATGCCGACCACCGTTGAAATCCTGTTGGGACCGATGCCGCTTCCGCAGGACGCGTTTCCCGATACCGTGTTGGATGACGTGACGTAGGGATACGTCCCGTGATCGACATCCAGATGACAGCCCTGTGCGCCCTCGAAGAGAATTTTTCTGCCTTTTTTTATTTCGGCATCCAGAATAAGCGAGGTGTCCGCTACAAAGGGTTTGATTTTTTGCGCAAAGGCCGTGTATTCAGCTGTAATCTTTTCTTCAGACAGGGGTTCCGCGCAGAAGAAATTTTTCAGAAGGAAATTCTTTTCTTCCAGAGCGAGATGCAATTTTTCGCTGAACAGGTTTTCATCGAAGAGGTCACCCACGCGGATCCCTGTGCGGGCGACCTTGTCTTCGTATGCCGGACCAATGCCTCGGCCGGTTGTGCCGATTTTCTTGCCCGAAGAACGTGCCTCGCGGGCCTGATCGATGCTGCGATGGTACGGCATAATCACATGCGCTTTTTCACTGACATAAAGTTTTGTGGAAGAAGGCAGAAAGCCCGCCTGTGTCAGTTCTTCAACTTCCGTCAGAAAGACCGCCGGATCAAACACAACACCGTTGCCGATGACGCAGATTTTTCCCTGATGCAAAATCCCCGAAGGGATCAGATGCAAAATGGTTTTTCTGCCTTTGACAACCAGCGTGTGACCGGCATTGTTCCCGCCCTGAAAGCGAGCGACCACATCGGCCTTTTCGGTGTAAAGGTCAACGATTTTACCCTTGCCTTCATCACCCCATTGAGTGCCTACAACCGCAACATTGGCCATGAGTATATACTTTCCTACATCTCAATCGGTGTAATGGAAATTACGTGTGGTAATTTCCGCAGTTTTTCCAGAATCTCCGAACCGACCGGTGAATCCGTGTTCAGAACAACCAGTGCTTTTTTCGCCTGAGCGTCACGGCTCAGATGCAGACGGGCGATGTTGACGTTATTGTCACCCAGCGTGGTCCCCAGATTGCCGATGACGCCCGGCCGGTCATCGTTGGACACTGCCAGCATATAACCTTCCGGTACGATTTCCACCGAGAATTCATTGACGCGCACAATGCGGGGGTCATTCCTGCCGAAAGTGGCGCCGGCGGTTTTGCTGGTTTCTTTGGATGTTTTCACGGTCAGAGAGATCATATTGGTAAAATCTTTCGTTTCCGTGCTCTTGGATTCCACAACTTTGATGCCTCTTTCCCTGGCTATGACCGGAGCGTTGATGTAATTGACGGTTTCGGTCAGGATTGGATCGAGAAGGCCCTTGATCAGTGAAATTGTGATTGGGGCGACGTTGTGGTTGAGGATCTCGCCGCTGTATTCAACGTTGACTTCCTGAATCGCGCCGGTCAGGAGCTGGGCCTGGAAGGTTCCCAGTTTTTCGGCCAGTTCCAGGTAAGGTTTGATCTGCGCCATCACCTCGCTGCTCACGGATGGGAAGTTGACTGCGCCTTTAATTTCGCCGGTAGCGAAATAAGCGGCAATCTGATGGGCAATGGCAATGGCCACGTTGGTTTGCGCTTCGTCCGTTGATGCGCCCAGGTGCGGTGTGCAGATGACATTGTGAAGCCCGATCAGATCCATGTTGCGGGTCGGTTCTTCTTCAAAAACGTCTATAGCGGCGCCGGCGACTTTGCCGGACTTAAGAGCCTCATAGAGAGCTTTTTCGTTCACAATGCCTCCGCGGGCGCAGTGAATCAGAAATACGCCTTTTTTCATCCTGGCAAATGATTCTTCATTGACAAGATTTCTGGTTTCAGCGGCCAGCGGTGAGTGCACAGTGATGAAATCTGAATGGGCATAAAGTTCATCCATGCTGACCATTTTCACACCCATTTTTTCAGCGACTTCCGGTGATATAAAAGGGTCATGGGCGATGACATTCATTTTCAGACCGATGGCCCGGTCCGCCACCACGGTGCCGACTCTGCCGAGTCCGATGATCCCCAGGGTTTTATTGCAGTATTCGTTGCCCATGAATTTGGTTTTTTCCCAAAGGCCTGCTTTCATGGACGCCGTGGCCTGGGGAATTTTTCGCGCGAGCGACACCATCATGGCAATGGCGTGCTCGGCGGTGGTGATGGTATTGCCGCCCGGGGTGTTCATGACGACGATGCCTCGTTTGCTTGCGGCGGGAATATCAATGTTATCAACGCCGGCGCCGGCTCGGCCTATGGCCGAAAGCTTCACGGCCGCCTCAATGACTTCAGCTGTAACCCTGGTGGCCGAACGGACGATGAGTGCATCGTAGTCTTGAATGACATCTTTTAACTCGTCAGGCTTCATACCTGTTTTGACGTCAACATTTACACCCGGTGCGTTGCCCAGAATCTCGGCAACTTCGGACGCCATGGAATCGCTGACCAAGACCCTTTTAATAATGTTTTCCATGCTGCTCTTCCGTTAAAGGCTTTTTACCTTTTCGTTGAAAACGTTCTCCAGCTCGGCCAGCGCTACTTTCAGATCGGACTCTTCGATGGTCGGGCCGCACCAGAAGCGATAACCGGCGGGCGCTTCTTTATAGGAGTTGATGTCATGGGCGATGTTTTTTTTGCTCAGATCCGATGCGATGCTCTTGAGAAACTTGCTCTTTGCGTCTGCGTCCATGGCCGCGACTTTCGGATGCGTCACGGACAAGCATACGGATGTGTTGGAACGGACTTTTGCATCTTCAGCCAGGAATTCAATCCAGTCGGTTTTGGCAACCCAGTCCTCCACCACTTTCAGATTGGCTTTGCTCTTCTTGACCAATCCATCGATGCCGAATTTGCCCGCCCAATCGAGGGCGTCAATGTAATCTTCAACGCACAGCATGGAGGGAGTGTTAATGACATCG
>JBDKUG010000044.1:0-8009 GCA_039679815.1 Smithella sp. | reverse complement strand
ACCGGTTTCTGACACTGGCCGTTTACAATCCCCTGCTGGATCGTCTGGGGTGTTCTCATTTTCAAAGTGCCTTCACCGGAGGTCATCCGATCAGCCCGGATGTCATCGGATTTTTCCGGGCGATCGGTCTGAATCTGAAACAGTGCTATGGTCTGACAGAATCCTGCGGGATTTTTCAGGTTCAACCCGATGATGAAGTCAAACTGGAGACGGTAGGAAAACCTCTGCCTCTGACAGAAGTGAAGCTTGCCGAGGACCAGGAAGTGCTTGTGAAATCGGAAGCCAACTTTTCAGGGTATTACAACGATTACAAATCAACGGAAGCTGCATTTGAAAATGGCTGGCTCAAAACAGGAGACGCGGGTTACATTGACGAGGACGGCCATCTGCTGATCATCGGCCGAAAAGAAGATATTATCCGCAATAAAAGCGGCGAGGCTTTTTCTCCGGATTTCATAGAAACCCGCCTGAAGTTCAGTCCCTATATCAAGGAGGCGGTCACCTTTGGGGAAGCGCGTCCCTATATATCCGCCATGATCAATATCGATCTGGGCAACGTCGGTAACTGGGCGGAAGAAAAAATGATCCCCTACACCACTTACATGGACTTATCCCAGCAGCAGGCGGTGGAGGAGTTGATCCTCAGGGAAGTCCGTCAGGTTAATGAACAGCTTCCCGAGGTGATGAAGATCCGGAAATTCGTTCTCCTTTACAAACTTCTGGACGCGGACGATGACGAATTGACTCGAACCGGCAAGGTGCGCCGCCGTTTTGTTTACGGTCTGTATATCAAAATCATCGAGGCGATGTATGGCGGAGTGAAGAGTGTTCCGGTCACGGGAAAAATCCGCTACCGGGATGGACGAATCGGCGAAATCGAAACCACGATTAACATTCTTGACGTGGATTAAGGAATCGGACTATGGATTTTTTTCTGCAGCTATTGGTCAACGGCATTTGTGTGGGACTGCTTTACGGCATTTCCGCCATGGGCTTTGTCATGATCTTCAAGGCATCGAGTGTTCTTAATTTTGCTCATGGAGAACTTCTGGCGCTGGGTGCTTTCTTTTTTCTATCGCTCGTTACCTGGGGAAAACTGCCCATCGCCGCTTCCTTTCTGCTGACACTGGCCGGCTGCTTTATCCTGGGTTTCCTGATTGAAAAGTTCTTCCTGAGGCCGCTAATCGGTGAAAAACTGATTTTTGTCATCATGCTCACGGTAGGCCTGTCCGCGATGTTCAAGGGACTTATCCTGCTGATCTGGGGCGGGAACCTGCATACCTATCCAGAATTTCTGCCTCCTTCGCTGGAAATCCATTTAGGGTCGATTTACATCGCGCCGGTTTATTCTGCCACCCTCATCATCAGCATTATTTTCCTGGTTCTTTTTGGATTGTTTTTTAAAAAATCGTCCCAGGGGATTTTCATGCGATCCGTGGCCGATAATCAAAAGGCTGCGTTATCTTTGGGAGTTCATGTACGGCGCGTCTTTGCGCTTTCCTGGGCGATTGCCGCGATGGTCGCCTGCATGAGTGGAATCGTCCTTGGTATCATTAACGGTGTGAATGTTCATGATTTGAGTGCCATAGGTCTGAAAGTGTTCCCCGTGGTCATTCTGGGGGGGCTCGACAGCATCGGGGGCGCCATCATCGGCGGCATTATCATCGGGCTTCTGGAAACCTTTACCGGCGGATATCTTTCGCCGTCACTGCGCGACGTTGTTCCTTACATAGTCCTTGTGTTTATCCTGATGGTCAAACCCTATGGGCTGTTCGGACTGGTGGAGATTGAAAGAGTTTAGAAAGCAGAAATCGATATGAAAAAATTATCTTTTCATCCCTGCGGCAACTATCATGAAAACTACACTCAGGAATTATCCATTTTTGAGACCTGGTTTGGACGGGTCAGCCTGGGCATTTTTCTGGCCCTGCTTTTTGGTCTCGCACCCTTTGTTTTAAGCCCCTATTCTCTCTATATTTTAAATACGATCGGTATTCTGGCGATTGCCGCCATCGGCCTCAATATCCTCATTGGCTACACCGGACAGATCTCTCTGGGACACGGTGCTTTTTTCGGTGTCGGAGCCTACGCAGGTGCGATTCTGGCAACCAGACTGGGCGTCCCTTTTTATCTGTCTATTCCTGCCGCAGGCATGATTACCGCCATGATCGGGATGATTTTCGGCATTCCGTCCGGAAGGCTCAAAGGGCTTTATCTGACCATCGCGACACTGGCAGGTCAGTTTATCATCGAATATGTCCTCATTCAGTGGGAAAGCCTGACTAAAGGCACCATGGGCATCACATTGCCCGGACCCAGCATTCTGGGGTGGAACATTGCAGGGGATAAATCATTCTTCTTCCTGATCTTCATTTGTCTGGTTTTGATGACCTGGTTTGCTGTCAATATCATGCGCAGCAAATACGGCCGTGCGTTTATTGCCATCAGAGACAACGACCGCGCGGCAGAAGGCATGGGCATCCCGATTTTCAAATATAAACTTCTGTCTTTTGCGATCAGCTCGTTTTACGCCGGTTTTGCCGGCGCCCTCTGGGCGTATTACATGGTCAGTATAACAACCGAGCCTTTCAACCTGGGGCTTTCGGTGGAGTTCATTGCCATGGTCATTATCGGCGGCATGGGTAATATACCCGGCGCCATTTTCGGCGCGACCTTTATTACCGTACTCAACGAGGCTTTGAGATACGCAACAGGGGTTTTAATGAATGTCAGTGTGATTAACAGCATGGGGTTGAATATGGCGCCCCTGCGCGAGTTTGTTTTCGGTCTGGCAATTGTCCTGTTTATTCTGCTGGAACCGAAAGGCATTGCGGAATTATGGAGGATCCTGCGTTCTTATTTCCGGCTCTGGCCGTTTTCATATTAGCATGAACGAAATCCATTTGTTTATTTTAACGAAAACGGATTTCGTGAATTTGGTTGACCCGTCTGATCGGGCAAGGATCAATGATGAGTGAAATTTTACTGCAGTTAAACAATATTTCCGTTGTCTATTCCAACGTTATACAGGTTCTCAAAGGCGTATCGCTGAACGTGGAACGGGGACATATCGTGTCACTGCTGGGCAGCAACGGAGCGGGCAAAACCACGACACTCAAGGCAATTTCAGGGTTGCTGAAACCGGAAAACGGTGAAGTAACGGACGGAGACATTATTTACAATGGCGTGAATATTCAAAACCAGGCGCCGGAATTTATTACCCGTCAGGGCATCATTCAGGTGCTGGAAGGCCGTCAGCCTTTTAAATATCTGACGATTGAAGAAAATCTTCGTGTCGGCACGGCCACAAGGCCGGGAAAACCTTATAAGCAGGATCTGGAACTCGTTTACCACTATTTTCCGGCTCTGGTAGCCAGAAGGAAGGCGCTGGCCGGATATTGCAGCGGCGGAGAACTGCAGATGCTGGTTATCGGACGGGCACTCATGGCGCACCCGCAACTCCTGATGCTGGACGAACCGTCACTGGGACTGGCACCGCTGGTTGTTCAGGAAATCTTCCGCATTATCAAGAAGATAAATGAAGAACACGCCACAACCATTGTGCTGGTGGAACAAAACGCCCACATGGCGTTGCAGGTCGCGCATTACGGCTACGTCATGGAGAACGGAAAGATCGTCATGGAAGGCACATCCAAAGAGTTATCCGATAATCCGGATGTCAAAGAATTTTATCTGGGAATGGCAGCTTCGGGCATCGCCAAATCGTATAAAGACGTTAAAGCCTATCGCCGGCGCAAGCGGTGGCTCTAATTGGATTTACTTGTAGTAACTCCTCAAACGAAAAAAGCGTGGGATGGTCGACTAACCGTCGAGTGGGAAGGAAACCCACTGAAAGTTGTTTCTCCGCAAGGATTGATTATCCTGAAATCATTGCGGAACAGTGGACAGGACCAGGATGATATTGAATATCTCAGGAGTTTGGAAAATGAAGATTGATATGAGTGCTGAGGCTATTGCCAAACGGTTGAAGGTTGTAAATGAGCTAAGAAGAACATGCCTTTCTCTTGCCAATTCCAGCGCAGGGAAGGACATCCAAAAGAAACATTCAGCAAACTCGTCTGTACAACGAACCTTGCGGTCGCTCGGCCACTAACCGCAGCTTAAATAAACCCTATTCGGCTAGCGCGCCCCGATTTGTCGAAGAGCTACAAAACATCATGAGCCCAACTTACACCGAACGACAAGGCCAGTTTCTGGCCTTCATCCATCAATACAGCATTCTGAATGGTTGCGCTCCGGCGGAAGCAGACATGCAGCGGTTTTTTCAGATCACACCGCCGAGCGTTCATTCGATGATTCTAACACTGGAGAAGCGGGGCTTGATTCGTCGCGTGCATGGAAAGGCGCGCAGCATTACACTAATCGTTTCGCCCGAATTCTTGCCTCCATTGAAACGTGTTGCACCTGGAGGATTAGAACCATGAAAAATACAACTAAAAAGTCTAACGGATGGAGTGCTGTCCGCCAACAACTCAACGCCTGGGACAAGCCCGCGCTGATTGCCTTGTTGAAAGACTTATATGAAATAGGCCCTGAAAACAGAGACTTTATCCATGCCCGTAATCTAACCGAAAAATGCGGCGGCGAAGCCCTCGAAATGTATCGTAACAAGATTGTTGAGCAGTTCTATCCCGCACACGGCGACGGCAAACTGAAATTAGGAGAGGCACGCAAGGCCATACACGATTACCACAAAGCCACGGGCAATATCCCCGGAACAGTGGAACTGCTGATGACCTATGTGGAGAACGCCATAAAATTTGTCTGTGAGTACGGGGATATGGAAGAACGATTCTATGACAGCATGGAGTCAGCGCTGTCTGAATTTGCTAAATTGGTGGAGGTCAAAGCGCATGGTTTATATCCTCAGTTTCGAGACAGATTGGCGCGAGTGGAGGAGATGTCTGAGGATATTGGATGGGGATTTCACGATTACGTCGGAGGTATCATAGAACAGATGGAAACGAAAATTGGCAATCAATAAATTAAAAAAGGAGAATATATTATGAAACGATTTTTTGATAAAAAAGAATCGTGGAGCCATAAAGAAAGAAGTGCACAGCAGGATGAAAATCTGTCCAGTATGGTAAAACTGGGCTATAAAAAATCATCTGCGTTAAAAAAAATACTCGACAGCCACAAAATCAATCCCGCCAAAATAAAAACACGGGATGATTTGGAGATTTTGCCGGTGACCTCACGGGAAAAGCTGGTGGAAATGGAGATGCGGAACATCCCCTACGCGGGACTGGAGAATTCAACAGCGGCCATTGACCGTATTTTTACTTCACCGGGGCCGGTGTATGAACCGCATCTTTCCGAAACGGATTATTTATGGGCCAGAGCGTTCTTTGCGGCAGGCATCGGGCCCAAAGATGTTGCCCTGAACGCCTTCTCCTATCATCTGGTCGCTGCGGGACTCACTTTTCACAACGGCCTGCGCAAAGTAGGCGCGACGGTTGTTCCATCCGGGACATCATCTTCTCAGATTCAGGTGCAGTTAATCAAAGATTTGAAGGTGACAGCCTATGTCGGAACGCCCAGCTTTTTAATGTCCATTATCGAAAAATCCAAAGAAATGGGTTTTAATTTCAGGAAAGATTTCTGTGTCAAAAAAGCCTGCTTTGCGGCTGAACCGCTGCTGCCGTCACTGAGGGTGGTATTTGAAAAAGAATATGGCATCGATACCTATCAGATGTATGGAGCAACCGAGGTTGGTGATGTGGCTTATGAATGCCCGCAGAAATCCGGGTGGCACATCTGTGAAGAAACGATTGTGGAAATTGTCGATCCCGTGACGGGTAAAAATGTTTTGCCGGGTGAATTAGGCGAAGTGGTGGTAACACGACTGAACAACATTTTCTTTTTGCTTCGTTTCGGCACAGGTGATTTATCACGCCTGATTACCGAAAAGTGTTCATGCGGAAGAACGTCCTACCGGCTGGCAGGCATTGCAGGCAGGGTAGGTGACGCGGTAAAAGTCCGGGGATTGTTCATTGCGCCCAGTCAGATGAAGATGATTTCTGCGAAGCTCAACAACCTGCCTCTCCAGGCTGTGGTCAGCCGTAAGGGACACGAGGATGTTTTGACGCTGCGACTGGAAAAGAAAAACCGGGAAATTGGGACGGACGGGTGGGAAGAGAAATTCAGAAAACTTTTCCGGGAGATTTGCACGGTAAAGATTGATGCTGTTGAATATATGGAAGCCGGAACGATGCCCCCCGATCAGAAGATCATTCTGGATTCCCGCGAGTGGTAGAAATCGTCACCATTTTTTTTCCAAGTTGATACGCATCAACAATGGACAAAATCCACAAAGCGGCAACAAGAAGCAGCATCAGAAGGAGATAGGAAAGATCGACCGCCTTCAGGGCATCAGCCGATACCCGGATGATGTCAGCCACCTGGACCGTTCCTTTTTTGAAGGGAGCCGCTTGAATAATGGCGGAACCGGCACGAACCACCGACCAGGCAAGGGCAATTGTACCCATCAACACGGGCAAAAAGAAAACAAGCCCTCTTTTATAACATTTCAGATAAAACTGTCCCCATCCGGGGAAGAGAAGAGCACTGTACAGGGCTGCTTTTTTTGCTTTGTCCATGGCTGATCCTTTCTTTATGAAAGAATAGCGGCATCCTTCATTTTCAACTGAATGTCGGACGATCCGTTCCAGTAATTAATCTGAGGGGAGAAAACCACGTCAAGGTTTGCGCCATTCACTGCTCCGAGGTATTTACCCATGCCAAACCAAATGGCATTGCAGGACGCTTCACTCGAGACCAGATGCATTCTGAGATGATTGTTTCCGACAACCGCAGGCGAAGTGACTTTAATGTTGCGTACACAAAGGACGGGCTCCGGATTGTCGCAACCGAAGGGGGCAAGCATGGAGATTTGATGCACAAGATCAAGGTTGATGTCCCGAAGCTGACATTACGTGTCTATGAAGGTTTGAGAAACCATTTCCGAGGATTGAACCGAATTCCGGATGATTTCATCCAGCGTGCAGGCAAATTCGTCAATGTCATCCTCTTTTATGGAAATTCCCGCTGCGCGGTAGTGCCCGCCGTAAGATAAAAGCAGTGACGCGCACTGCTGTAACCCTTTATGGATGTTAAAATCAGACACGCTTCGCCCGGAACCTTTGCCCACGCCGTCTTTAAGGCTGATGACAAAGGTCGGTCGGCTGAAAAGATCCACAAGACGCGAGGCGACGATGCCCACAACCCCCGGATGCCATTTTTCGGACGAAAAGACCAGGGAGTTCATATTCTCCAGGTCAGGATTTGCCCCCAGTTCGCCGAGAATTTCATTAAGGATGTCTCTTTCCATAGCCTGGCGCCTGCGGTTATGTAAATCCAGTTTTTCCGCAAGCGGCCTTGCTTCATTCAGATTCTCCGCCAGAAGAAGATGAACCGCGTCCAAAGGAGAAGCGATTCGGCCCGCGGCATTGATTCTGGGGATCAGGCAAAAGGATGCTTTAAAGGAATCGATCAATTGTCCGTCAATACCGCTTACTTCCTTGAGCGCCTTAATGCCGGGACGTTTGCCTTCCGTGATTAATTCCAGGCCGATTTTTGCAAAAATCCGGTTTTCTCCAACCAGCGGCGCGATATCTCCAATGGTACCCAGCGCTACAATATCCAGATATTCTTTGAGGTTTGGATACCGGTCGTCCTTCCAGAAACCTTCTTTACGCAGTGTGCCCCTGAGCGCGATGAGAAAATTAAAGGCAATCCCTACACCAGCCAGGTGTTTAAAGGGAAAAGAGCAGTCTGACCTAGCCGGATTGATACAGGCCACCGCATCAGGGAGCTGATCAGATATTTCATGATGATCCAAAACAATTGTGTCGATACCGATAGACTTTGCATAAGCGATTTGTTCGATATCGGAAATTCCGCAATCCACTGTAATGATCAGTTTGACATTTTTCGCTTTAAACTGGTCGATGACCGGAGTTTTCAGTCCGTAGCCTTCCTGAACT
>JBDKUG010000312.1:0-7800 GCA_039679815.1 Smithella sp. | reverse complement strand
GGCGCGATTGTCCGGTGACACAAGATTCTCATTCCCAGCGGAAGCGATACCATCCAGCCTCTGGATCTTGTCTATCTGGTGGTTAAAAAGTCGGACATCAACCAAATGCTCACCCGCCTTGGTATGTCAACACGTGCGGCAAAAAACATCATCATCGTCGGCGCGGGCGGGACAGGTATGGACATCGCCCACGCCCTGGACAACCGGAGCTTAAACGTCAGAATCATCGACCAGGATGGTGAAAAATGCAAAAACGCAAATGCGCTTTTAAATAACATCATCGTCATTAAAGGGGACGGCACCGATCGCGATTTGCTCCGTGAAGAAAACGCAGGTAAGATGGATATGCTTATCGCCGTAACCGGAGACGAAGAGAACAATGTGCTCATCTCCCTGCTGGCCAGGGAACTGGGAACACGGAGGACTATCACCCGTGTCAGCAAACTGAGTTATATGAATATTGTTTCTACCATTGGCCTCGATACGGTCATCAATCCCCGCATGTCGGCGGTGAGAGCCATTCTTCAATACCTTCGCCGAGGAAAAATCATCTCTGTAGCACCTCTTAGGGAAGAACAGGCCGAGGCGATTGAGGCCGAGGCTCTGGAGACTTCGGACATTGTCAATGTCCCCTTATCGGAAGTAAACTTTCCTCCCGGTGCGATTCTGGGAGCCATCGTGCGGAACGGTGAAATCATTATTCCCCGGGGAGACACCGTCGTCCTACCGCATGACCGCCTGATCATCTTTGCCCTGCAACAGGTCATCAACAGTCTGGAAAGTCTTTTGACCGTCAAGCTGGAGTATTTTTGATGAATTTCCGTCTTATTGCCTACCTGGTGTCCGCACTGGTCTTCTTTCTGGGTTTGTCCATGTGCCTGCCGCTGTTGGTGGCTATCTATTACAAGGACGGCAGCGCAACCTCGCTTTTGATTTCCCTGGTTGTAACGTGTGGGCTTGGCGGAGCGGGAATTCTAGGGACACGCGGCCATCAACATTTTTATCTAAACCATCGGGACGGTGTAACCATTGTTACCCTGGGGTGGATCGTTGCCGGACTTGCGGCAACCTTACCCTATCTTCTTTCAGGAGCCATCCCGAATTTTTCAGATGCCTGTTTCGAGTCTATCTCCAGCTTTACAACGACTGGCGCCAGCATCCTGACGAATATTGAGCATCTACCCCCGGCGCTCCTCTTCTGGCGTGCGCTGACGCAGTGGCTGGGAGGGATGGGCATCATCGTCCTGTCCATTGCCATCCTGCCTTTCCTCGGGATCGGCGGAATGCAGCTTTATAAAGCGGAAACCCCAAGCCCGGTTGTCGACAAACTGACGCCTCGAATTTCTGACACAGCAAAGGTCCTGTGGAAAATTTACTTCTTCTTGACAGTTTTTCAAATCCTGCTCCTCCTCGCGGGAGGAATGTCCCTGTTTGATTCGGTCTGCCACAGCTTTACCACAATGCCCACCGGGGGATTTTCCCCCAAGAACGCAAGTGTGGGCCACTACCAGAGCATCTATATCGATTTCGTCATTCTTTTATTCATGTTTCTGGCAGGAATCAATTTCTCCCTGCATTACAAACTGGTCAAGGGCAATGTGCGCCAGTTCTTCCGGGACCCGGAATTTCGAATCTATTTTTCCATCACAGGCTTATTCATCTTTCTCGTTTTCCTGGATGTTTACTCAACGATTTACCCCAGAATTCTGGACGCCTTCCGCTATGCTTCCTTTCAGGTGGTATCGATTATCACCACAACAGGATTTGTGACAGCCGATTATGAAAAATGGCCGGCTTTCTCACAGCTCATCCTTTTGGTCTGCATGTTTCTAGGCAGCATGGCCGGATCTACCGGCGGTGGCATAAAGATCATGCGGATCATCCTGCTGGTCAAACACTGCTACCTCGAGCTCATCCGGATCATTCATCCCCATGCCACCACAATGGTCAAACTCGGTAATGTACCGGTGTCCCAAACAATCATGCGCAGCATCTGGGGATTTTTCCTGCTCTATATAGGCATTTATATTTTGGGAGCAGCTGCCCTGGCCAGCCTGGGCATGGACATGATCTCCTCTCTTTCCGCCATGGCGACGTGCCTGGGAAACGTGGGGCCGGGCCTCGGCAGTGTCGGACCGATGGACAACTATGCAGGCGTTCCCCTTGCTGGCAAATGGATCCTGATCTTTTCCATGCTTCTGGGACGCCTGGAGATTTACACCATCCTGGCTCTTCTGATGCCGGCATTCTGGCGAAAATAATACCTGCCGGCAAAGCACCTCTGTACCGGATGCTCCGGAATGAATCTTGTGACGCAAGGTCTGCACATGTAATACCTGTATTTTATTGACAAGCAAATTAATTGTCTTTATACTCTTCGAGATAGCAATCAAAAAACGAATATAGAATTCAAATCACAGGGAGGGAATGTATGTATCAGTTGATCAAACCGGATAACATTGTGGAAATACTAGAAAAAGCAGTTGTCAAATATTCACAGCGGCCTTTTCTTGGAACAAAAAACAAAGCATTGCAACAATATGAATGGATTACGTTTGCTGATTTTGGGAAACGTGTGGATAATCTCAGAAGCGGTTTGAGTCAACTGGGAATTCAAAAGGATGATGCGGTCGGTATTATTTGCAACAACAGCACAGACTGGGCCGTATGCTTTTTTGCCGCCAGCGGCTTGGATGCGCGGCTTGTTCCCATGTACGAAGCCGAGCTGGTACAGGTTTGGAAATACATTATCAATGATGCTCAAATAAAAGTGCTCTTCATCAGCAAAAAAGAAATATACGCCAAAATAAAAGACGTCCTTTCTTCAATACCCACGTTAGAAAAAGTTATCGTGATAGAAGGCGATGGGCCGGACACTATGGCGGATCTGGAAAAAAAAGGCGCAGCCAAAAAAGTTAAAAGCATCTATCCGGATTCATCTTCGATCTGTATCCTGGTTTATACGTCAGGAACGACTGGCGATCCGAAGGGAGTGCTTCTTTCTCAGGCCAACATTACGTCCAACGCTCACGCCGCTATGGCTTGCTTCCCTGAAATGAATGAAAACGACAGGGCACTGTCCATCCTGCCCTGGGCGCATGTCTTCGGACTTGCGGAACTTATCATTTACTGTCATTTGGGCGGATCCATAGGCTTTGCGGAAAGCGCAACGACGGTCGCCGCTGATTTAGGCGTGGTTAAACCGACAATGTTGACGGCGGTTCCCAGAGTCTTTAACAAAGTATATGACGGATTATGGACGAAGATGAATGAAGAAGGCGGACTGGCCAAGACGTTATTTGTCATGGGAGTGGAAAGCGGCAAGAAAAAACGCGAACTGGCGGCACAGGGTCAATCCAGTTTCATGACGAATCTGAAATTTAAGATTGCCGATGCGATCGTTTTCAAGAAAATCCGGGAGAAGCTTGGCGGCAGATTAACAGGCTCCATGACAGGAAGCGCCATGATGAATCCGGAAATTGCTCATTTTTTCTGGGATATGGGCATCCCGCTTTATGACGCTTACGGATTAACCGAGACATCGCCGGGGGCAACCATGAACCGCCCGTCAAAATACAAGATCGGCACTGTCGGTCCCCCCATGGGTCTGGGCAAAATCGTGATCGACAAGTCGGTTACCGGGCCGGATGCAACCGATGGAGAGATCATTATTTATGGACCTAACGTGATGCAGGGATATCATAACAAACCAGAAGCCACAAAGGCCGTGATGACGCCCGACGGCGGCTTCAGAACAGGGGACCGGGGTCGTCTTGACGCAGAAGGTTTCCTTCATATAACCGGAAGACTCAAGGAACAGTTTAAACTCGAAAATGGCAAATATGTATTCCCTGTATCCATTGAAGAAGATATTAAGCTGAATCATTACATTGAAAATGCCATGATCTACGGGGAAGGCCGTGAATTTAACGTCGCCATAGTCATTCCGGATTTTGCAGCACTGGACAAATGGGCGGAAAAAAACAATTTACCCAGGGACCATGCAGAACTGTTGAAAAAGGATGAGACCAGGAAATTTCTCGAGAATGAAATAGTCAACCAATTAAAAGCCACCTATGGAAACTATGAAATCCCAAGAAAATTCATATTCATTGAGGAACCTTTTTCACTGGAAAACGGAATGCTGACACAGACCATGAAACTGAAAAGGCGCGTTGTGTTTGATAAATACAAGGAGCAGATTGAAAAGCTGTATGCGAAATAACCTTAAACCAGAAAAATTGTTTTTGGTTTAAGTTGTCATTTCGATCATTCTAAATGGTTCCTGCAGATGTTTTTTCAACAAGAAACCTCACCGCTCTCCGGCGGTGAGGTTTCTTGCCTTTTAATACCAAGTTGCATTCAAAGGATAACGCGACGGCACTTCGACAAGCTCAGTGACCGCGCTCCGCAGGCGTATTATTGATACGTTGAGGAAGCCGATGACGATGCCAACAACGTTAGCCAAAGAAGGCGACTTGGTATCAGCAGGTGTATTTCTTTTTCATCCCGGCGAGCATCGCGTAGTGTTTTCTTTCCTCGTTGATGATTTTCTCAATGGTTTCATGCTGAGTTGCGGGAACAAGATTCTTTATTTCGTGATAATACAAAACCGAATCCAATTCGCGCTGCATGGCAAATTCAAACGCACCGACCGTATCGGTTACTTTGGCCAGCTGCTTGTCCATGACTTCTTTGGTGAAAATTAAATTGTTATCAACGTAATTGCGCAGATAATCATTGTATTCACCAGCATAGCTCTCCGGCGGCGTATAGGATTCAATCTGGGACAGCAGCTTCTCAAAGATCCGCTTATGGGCTGCCTCGGCCTCCGCCAGCTGGACAAAGAGTTTCTTAGCGTCGTCCGTTTTAGCGATTTTTTCCGCGAAATTGTAAAATGTGATACCATTTTCTTCAATGCGGACAGCAACTTCCACAATGTCATTTGCTGTAAATACCTGCATAGGGGTAGCCTCCTGATTTTTAAATTTCTTCGATTAGATTGATCATATTTTCAAACCGATTGCAACCGTTTTGGCAGGGGCTACATCCATTTCTTTCTGCGGAAAAAAAGAATCATTCCCAGTGCAATCACCAGCATCACCGTCAAAATGCCAAAATACCCCCACGGCCATTCAAGCTCCGGCATATATTTGAAATTCATCCCGTATACCCCCGCCAGAAATGTCAGCGGCATGAAAATCGTCGCGATAATGGTCAATACTTTCATGATTTCATTTAATTTCATGCTTACGGAAGAAAGGTAAATGTCCAGCATGCTTGCAAGCATTTCACGAAATGTATCCACCGTATCGATGATGGCAATGATGTGATCGGAAATGTCCTTAAAGTAAATCAAATCGGAATCAATAATCAGTGGGGAATCGGAACTTTGAAGCAACCCGATCGCATCCCGCAGCGGCCAGAGCGATTTGCGCAGCACGATCAGATCTCGTTTCAGCTGATGAATCGTATGCAGTCTGGCGGGAGTCGGGTCACGAACCAGATCATTATCCAGCTGCTCAATTTTCTCCTCAATATCTTCCAGGACGACAAAATACTGATCCACGATGGAATCCATAAGATGATGAGCGAGGTAATCCGCACCCGCCTTGCGGATTCTTCCCTTGGCTGAGCGCAATCGCTCGCGAATCGGATCAAAAAGCGCGGCTTCCTTTTCCTGAAAGGAGAGAACAAAATTCTTCCCCAGAACGATGCTGATTTGTTCCGCATGAAAACTCTGGTCAACATGGTTGTGAATGTGCTTTAAAACAATGAAGATATAATCGTTATAATCTTCCGCCCTGGGCCTCTGATCGGTGCTGAGAATATCTTCCAGGATCAAAGGATGCAGGCCGAAAATCATACCGATCTCTTCCAGCAGATGCACATCCTGCAAACCATCAATGTTGATCCAGAGAATCCCCGGCCTGTCTTTTTCTTCGCGCAAATCCTCAACGGACCTGATTTCTTTTTCCACCAGAGATACTTCATCATAGCGTACAAGCGTGATTTTCGAATTTTCCACGTATGTATTGCCGATGTGGATTAAAGACCCCGGCCCCAGTCCGACTTTCTTCGATCTTTTCTTCATCATGGAATGCATGTTTGCCCTCCTACTTCTTTTTGACGCGGATGGTCACACGTATCAGCGGCGCCTGCCCGTCCGGAAAAGAAACACCCTCAGCCGGCATAATTTTCATAATTGTGGTTACGGTGGACGATATGTTCTGCAGATCGACCGGCTCCGTTTCCAGCTTTATTTCCTCGGGCTTCAACCGGGGATCAATCATTGCACTGACAGAAACCGGACTCCATGTGATTCTATGCAAGACAAGATCATCAGGCAGCCGGTTTCTCGTGGCCGCGTGTATCGTGAGTGTTGCGGGAACCAGTCTCGATGCGGAAATCCTGATTTTGGCCGGACTGATCTCTTCAACGGACAAATTGGAAGGCGCATTGACCATGTCTTTGCTCAAGACAAAATCACGTTTTTTGTCAGCAATCGGAGCTAAGTCCAGCAAAAGGCGAAGCGACTTTTCATTGAGCAGGTTGAATGCCTGCTCCGGCCCCTGAATAATCACTTTCGCTTCCGTCTTCTGCGGTTCGTTGATCTGCCAGCCCTGCGGGATATTTTTATAATCTATGGGAACGATAAAATCGCGGCGCACGATGTCCCGCTGATAACCGAAAGCCACCCATAAGAGACAGGCCAGCCCCACGGCAATGACCTTTTCCTTTGTGTTTTCGCGAAGCCACCGGACAACGGGCCGTGATCTTGGCGCGGGCGCGTGCGCGAAATAAAATTTCTCCAATGCCTCATTCAGGGCGGATGCGCCGGAAATCACCGTTAAAGATTCCCCCTGCGCCAGCGAGATAGTGCCTCTTTCTTCGGAGACCACCACACAAAGCGCGTCCGACCGCTCCGTCAATCCCAGTGCCGCCGTGTGGCGCAGCCCGATATTCTTGTACTGATCAATGTTCACGGAAAGGGGTAGATGGCAGCCGAACATCCTGATCTGGTTTTCCTTCACAACAACGGCGCCGTCATGTCCCGGGGAATGAGGGTCAAAGATGCTTTCCATAAGCTGTTCACTGATCAGGCCTTTCACCGGCGTCCCGCCGTTGATGTGCCTTTCCAGCGGATCGTTACCGGCAATGACGATCAAAGCCCCTACGCGCTTCTTTGCCAGATTCGCCGCAGTCTGGGCAATGATGCCGGCCGCTTTTTCCAGTTCCGACAAAGGCCTGGCTTCTGTCCGCAAGTTGCCGAGCATTGCCAGGCGCTCGAAAAAACCGCGCAGGTCCTCCTGAAAAATGACCACCAGCACAAAAAGGAGGATTCCGAAAAACCCCTGCAATACAATAATGGTCATATAGAGCTGAAAAAAACGGGCGACCAGATAAACACCGCCCAGAAGCAAAATGCCGATGAAAACAAAACGTGACGCCCTGGTTTTAAACCACATCAGCAGCGCAAAGATCATCGCTGCAATGATCACCATATCCAGAACATCATAAACACGAACGCTTTTTATCACTTCGGTTGCGGAGTTGACAAGATTCATCATTTGTACACACAAGGGGACGCTGTTAACTTATTAACTTCATGCCAATTTGAACGCGTTGTCTTCTGCAATCTGCTTGCCGCGGGCAACGGATTTACTGATGGCTGGAAGGGATATCCCCAGTTTCCGGCTTAAACTGGACATGGAAACACCCAGTTCCCGAACTGCCCAATAGCATAAAAGGCTCCGGGCGTTCACGATGTGCTGCTGTTTGCCGGCCGCCCAAACATCT
>JBDKUG010000082.1:0-21960 GCA_039679815.1 Smithella sp. | reverse complement strand
TCCGGTTTTCATGTCCTTGCAGTCAGATCAATTTTCCGGATTCCACATTGGCAGCAATAACTGGGTTGCCGGTCCTGCGCTTTCCGGAAGCGGCAAGCCTATCGTTGCAAATGACCCGCACCTGGATGCGCGCATTCTTCCAGGGCCCTGGTACCCCTGCGGGCTGATCACACCGGAGGTGAGGGCTGTAGGCGTTAACGTTCCGGGGATCCCCGGAATGGTGGTGGGCCGCACCGGGCATATCGCCATCGGAATGACGAATTCCTATAGCGATACTCAGGATCTTTTCATCGAGACAATCGATCCGGCAAACTCGAATCACTATATGGAAAGTGGCAGGTCTCTTCCCTTTGATATTCTGAAGGAAAGGATCAGCATAAGGAATTCAAAAACTGCAGGCGGCTTTCAGGAGGAAGAGATTACCGTTCGTTTGACGAAACGGGGGCCCGTGGTTTCCGGGATACTGAAAGGACTCGATACCCGAAATGTTATTACAATGCGCTGGTCTCCCTTTGAAACCATGGCGCCGTCGCTAGGGCTGGATCAACTGATGAAGTCCCGGAACGTTGCTGAGATTCGTGACGGTCTTCGTCATATAACGACCATCATGCTCAACTTCGTCTTTGCCGACACGGAAGGACATTTCGGGTGGCAGACGACGGGACGCATTCCCATTCGCATCAGGGGAAACGGTCTGGTTCCTTTCAGGGTAACCGATGGCCGCGACAACTGGAGCGGTTGGATAAACTATGAAAAGATGCCTCAGTCCTATGATGCCGTGAAAGGCTGGCTTGGCACCTGCAATCATTATACAGTCCCGTGTGATTACCCCTACTATTATACTTCCCATGCCTCCGCGTCCTATCGTTACCGCCGACTGACTGAATTGATGAACAGGCCCGGAAAGAAGACCGTTGACGATCACTGGAATTTCCAGCGCGATGATTTGAACCTTATGGCAAGGCAGATTGCCCCGGTCATGTCTAAGGCGCTTCTCGCTCATAAGGACACGGAAGCCATGGGGCGGATTCTCCAGCGCTGGGATTACCATGATGATCCGGATCTGGCCGCGCCGGCTATTTTTCAGGCCGTCTATCGTCATTTCTTTTTTGCCGTCTATCAGGATAAACTGGGCTCCGATCTCACAAAATTACTCATCGATAATCCCTATTTCTGGCAGGAATTGCTTCAGCAAATGGTTCTGGCGGGAGAATCGCCCTGGTTCCCGGAATCACGGGATGTTCTCTTCCACACGGCCGCCCTTGAGGCTTATCGGGAAATGAGACATCTCCAGGGGGATGACCCTGATAAGTGGAAATGGGGTCGCATGCACCGCCTTAAACTGGTTTCTCCGCTCCGCCTCAAGGGTTTCGGCAGCGGTTTGCTGGGCGGCGGTTCCCATGCCATGGGAGGATCCCAGGAAACTCTCCTCAGAGCCAGATTTGATTATAACAAGCCCTATGATGTGACGGTTTCCGCGTCCCTGCGAATGGTGGCTGATCTCGGTGATCCCGATAAGGTCCTGGCTGTCCTGCCGGGTGGCGTCTCCGGCCGTCAGTTCGATCACCATCATCAGGATCAGGTCGGACCTTTTATGAGCGGGGAGAAGCGTTACTGGTGGTTTAGCGACCAAAAAATCCGGGAGCATGCAACGGAGAAACTGCGTCTGGTTCCGTAAAAAGGGGAAGTCATCACAAAATAGCTGAACTTCAACCAAACATGTGGTACGCGTATTTTTCATTAGTCAAGATAAACATTTTTTCAACGTTTGATGCTTCGATGAATTGTGCAATTATGGATGAATAACCTGAATGCTTTCTGAGTGTGAGAAGTTAACACGCCATGTCTGAACTGATTATTGAATATTCTGTTTGCGCGACCGATGGCAGGGAGCTGCTTCCGGCTCAAACGGTCTTATCGGATGAAAACCTGAAAAAAATGATTTCAGGCAACCAATCCCCGATCCGTACGGGCAGACTTTTGGATTTCGGCTCGATAAAGTCGGACATTCTGGAGTTTCTTGATCAGGACAACTATCTTGCCGTTTTTGACAATAAGGAAACACGGCAAAGGCTCATGGTAAGAATGATGAAGACAGAGTTGCCTCTGTCCGTATTGGAGTCAATATATTTCTTCAGGGAATATGATTATTACACATATCGCCATCTTCTTACGGTTTCTGCGTTGTCAACGCTGCTGGCCGAATATCTCGTAAAAGACAGGATATCCATGATGGACGACATTGTCGGGCCGCCGTCCCATGATATAGGGAAAATTGCTGTGCCTGTGGATATTCTGAATAAACAGACCCCGCTTACGTCTGATGAATATAAAATTCTGAAGCATCATACGCTGACCGGATATGTATTGTTATGCTATTATTTCAGGGATCCCGCAAATATCACCGCAAGAGTTGCAAGAGATCATCATGAAAGAAGAGACGGTTCGGGATATCCCAGGGGAATCAGCATTGATGATACGATGATTGAGCTTGTCATCGTAACCGACATATACGATGCCCTTATTTCTTCAAGACCATACCGGCCGTCCTCGTATGATAAACGCACAGCCCTTGAAGAAATAACGAGAATGGCTGAAAAAGGGCAGGTTAGCTGGAACGTTGTCAAGGCATTGATCAACCGGAATCGAAAAAAGCGTGTCAGCATCGGCGACTGTCTGGTTTCCCTGGAAAAAAGAGGAGTTCCCCCGCCCGATAACCTTTATGGTATGATAGCGGATAAAGACCTTTGTAAACCAAAAAAATAAAAGAGACTTCTGCATGTCATTATTTCCCTGTTTCTGCCCATTGCTGGCCGCGTCCCAACGGTATGCAGTGCGGTGATTCAACGGATCAGGTCATATGTGTGAAGAATTAATAAGAAACTCGTACCGGATTGTGTCGCAGGAATCCGGGGACAGGCCATGAAGAAATGAAAATCGCGAAGTGCATGATTGTCTCCGTAGCTTGTTTGCTGGCATCCTGTGCGGCCTCTTTGCCGTATCAGAGCTTATCCGGTTCCGATATCAGGGGCGCTTTAAGCGCATTACCAACACAGGAAGACCATCCCAACGCGACGGCCATGTTCCTTCTGAATTACGGAAGCATGGAGATGTTTGATGACGGGACGCAAATCTATAAACATATTGCAAGGTATAAGATCCTGAATGAAAGAGGATATTATCTGGCTAAAAAATCCATTGGCTACCGGGAGGACTACAGCCGCGTAAAGATTCTTTATGCAAACACAATCAAACCGGATGGAACCTCCGTGCCGCTTAAAGAGGAAGACATCATGGATTCCGCTGCGTATTCACAGTATGAAGAATACACGGATATTAAAGAGAAAAAATTTACCATGCCCGCGATTGAACCGAATTGCATTGTTGAATATGCCTATGAAGTCAAACACACAAGGCCCTTTCTGCTTTATGATTATTATACGCGGTTTGCCATTCAGGAATATTTTCCGGTAAAAGAGAACGTGATGGAAATCATTCTGCCCGGAGGCAGGGAGTTGCACATTGCTAATTTTAAAACCGGCATCAAACCGGTTGTAGAGGATTACGGCGGTAAAACAAAATACATTTTTACAAGCCAAAACAGTTCCGAAATTATTCCCGAGCCGAACATGCCCCGCCCGACAGACAAAGATGTTTTTCCTCAGGTTCACTGCTGGACCTTGAGCAGCTGGACTATGATTTCAAAATGGTATGCAGGGCTTATGAAAGAACAGATGCAGCCGGATGAGGCACTGGATGATTTTACCAGAAAACTGATAGCCGGCAAAACAACCGAAGAAGATAAAATAAGAGCAATCTTTCATTTTGTTGCCCGGGAGATCAGGTATGTGGCAGTTGAAATCGGACCTCACACAATGAAACCTCACCCGGCACGCGATGTTTTCAAGAAGAGATACGGTGACTGCAAGGATAAGACAACACTCCTGCTGACAATGCTCAAAACAGCGGGAATTGAAGGCCGTCCGGCGCTGGTGCCGAAAGATCCGGACGCATTGGATGAGGCCGCTCCGTCCATGAGCTATTTTAACCACGTCATTGCTGCTGTTCTCAAAAAGGACGGTACCCGTTACTGGCTGGATGCGACCAACAAGGTGGCCGTCATTGACTCGGTGCCGTTTCTTGTTCCCTCCAGAGTCCTGCTAATCAACGAAGATGGAAGCTATAAATTTTTGAAGACACCTGACCTTAATGACAGCAGGGATTATACAGACCTTACCCAGATGATCCACGTGAACGAAAGCGGAGATGCCGGGATTGAATACATTTACAGCAGTCATGGCAAGTGGGCGGAAGTGGAAAGAAATAAATTTAGAAACCTGTCGCCCAGGGCAAGAGAGCAGCATTTCGAAGCAAAGGGGATAGAGCTTCATCAACTGGAGATATTGAACCTTGATGAATTAGAATTGCCTCTCATCGTAAGAGTCAAGGGGTTGATGAGGAATGAAATTAATAAAGTCGACGACAATGAAATGATTTTATCAGTCGCGCCAATGATTAAAGACTATGATGAACTGACGGCTGTAAAATCAAGAAAATATCCAATAAAATTTGCAGGTGCCGGTTTAATTCAGTTTAAAAAAATTTTTTATTTTCCCGAAGGATACAAGATCAGGAAAAAGCCTTCGGATTATAAAATTGAAGATCCTTACAATATCAATGAGGTCAAATACAAATTTGAAGGCAATGTATTCATTGTGAAAGGAAAAACAAAAGACTTAAGTTATAAATTGAAACCGGAGGAATTTGAGGTCTTTAAAAAACGCGCACTGGAGAGAAAAAAATACAAGACAAGTGTCAGAAATATTATTTTTGAAAGAAAGTAAACCCATTGAGGTGTGATATTGATGATGTCACAGAACCCTTTTGTGTTGAGCGAAATCGCCCCTGTAAAAAGCATGAATGTACCTCACGAATTTTACTGCGTGACACGCGCTTTCACTTTTAGATTAAGAAAAATGTCTTCACCTGTCAATGAAATATTGCCCTGAAATTCCGGTTGATTTCTGTCAAGGGTTCCTGTATTTTCAGTCAAACATTTCAATACAAATAACAGGAGGGAACAATGAACAAAGCAGAATTGATCGAAGAAGTGGCAAAGGCTACATGCAGTAAAAAAGAAGCGGAAGGCGCCGTCGGCGCGATACTGACGGCAATCAAGAAGGCCCTTAAGAAGGGTGACTCTGTGACGCTTGTCGGATTCGGTACATTTGGTGTCAGCAAGAGAAAAGCCCGCACCGGCAGAAATCCGCAGACAGGTGAAGCTATTAAGATCGCCGCTAAGAAAGTCCCGGTGTTCAAGGCCGGGAAAGATTTAAAAGATGCAGTAAAATAAATTGTGGCTTAATCACGTTGTTTCCTTGAGCCGTCCCGCGAACGGGACGGCTCTTTTATGGGACGAACGGCGCTTAAACCAGAATAAAAGAAAGCACCGCAACGAGAAGCAGTTCCCATGCGGTGACATCCATGCCTGCAAGGGGGATTAAGATGAGGCTGCCAAGCAGAGAGCCGAGGCACCCGCCGATGAGATCCGCTGAGTACAATTGTGAAATCACGTTCTTGGGGTCTTCGACTTCATGGAGACTTGCATAGGCAAAAACGCCGCCCACTGCAAAACCTGACGCTCCCAAAAGACAAGAAATCGCGACCAGACCCGCCGAGATGTCCATCGTCAAGACGATTCCCGTAAATGCGCATAAAAAACAGAGTCCAGTGAGTAAACCTGCACCATACCACCGCGTGGATGGCCGGTGATCAAAGGTTCCCGACATCTTTTTGTGGATTGCCGTTGCGCCGGCGGCAAGACCCGCCATGAAGCTCATCATCAGAAGTCCTATATCCTGATAGAGCACCCCGTGCTTTACCTGATAATAAAGAATGAGGATAGTTTCCAGAACCATGCCCGTGAATCCCGCTGTGGCAACGAGGATGATGCGACGTAGCGCAGGCCGGAAGCGGATGACAAGGAAAAAGATGATGAAGCTGATTCCCAACAACCACACCCCCGGCGATTTTAAAAATTCCTTGCCGATCACTGAAAAAGGATCAACCCCAGCTATGCGCGGAAAAAACTGTGAAAGCCAGATGATGATGGCATACTGGTAACAGACCGGTCTGATGTCAGTGTTTGGGGGGGCATGTTCATGATTGAGCAAATCTTTGATTTTATAATATCTGTCGTTTGTGAAGAGGTATCTGATGTAATCCGCTGAAATCAGCCTTGTCGCTGGCTGCCTGTCCTGCAGCCGACGGGACATGACTTCGTAAGAGTCCGGAAGGATCGTATTTGAGGCGGTAACAACGTTTGTGCTTCCCGGCAGAAACAGTGTTTCGGGGAAAACAGACTGCAGGGCCCGATAGATGCTCGTATTGCGGCGCGCAAGCGGAATGGTCCATAGATTCTCAGCCGTATGGAGCCTGAAGCCCAGAATTCCCCCGGGCTTGAGCTTTGCGTGGCATTGTTTGAAAAACTCCCGCGTGTAAAAACGGTTTGCCTGCCCGGAGGACGGTTCAGGCATCCCGACCAGAATGAGATCGTATGTGCCGCTCCCTTTCAGATATTGCCGGGGATCGGCAAAAACAATCCGCACGCTCGGGTCGCCAAGAGACTTCCGGATATCGTCAGGGAGATGTTGGGTTGCGAGTTTGAACAGGACGGGATTGAGTTCAACATAATGAATTCGTTGGGGAGCATATTTCAGCATTTCCCGAACAAGACCTTCGATTCCGCCCCCGAGGATTAGCACATCCTTTGGATTCGGGTGCTGGAGCGCCGTTAAATGGCAGAAGTATTCAGCATCCGTTCCCTCCGTTTCAAACGCCAGGGCGTCATTTTCAAAAACGGAAATCTGATGATGGAGCTGCGTAATGGTAATTCTGCCGTATGGAGAGTCGCTGCTTTCCACCAGATTCGGGTGATTCAACATGGTCATCCGGCGATCCAGAGAGGACGTGTTCCACAGGAGTGCCAGAAAGAGACAAACCAGAAGGATTGCCGACGAACGCAACAGAGCGGCCCGGACCCCCCTGAGAAGGATCAGGGACGTTATGACGGCTGCGAGAGAGCATACCATGACTGCCGAGAAATTACGAATTCCCCACATGATGAACAGGGTGGACATTAATCCGCCAATGAACCCGCCCGCACTTTCCATTGCGTAGGCAAGCGCAAGCGTTCTGTTTCCTGTCACGTAAGCCTTTGCCGTCCACTGGAACAGCATACCGGACAGCAGCCCGGCTGGAAGAAGGGAAATGACGACGACAATGAATTGCTCAATGATGGGAAGGTAGGCACCGGGCACTCCACCAAAGAAGAAACGGCTGGAACGAATGAACATTATATCAATCGGAAGGGCGATTCCGAAAAGGATGAAAAGCGCAGCAATTTGCGGGGGTGAGGGGAAGCGAATCCGCCGCCCGATGACAGCGCCGGCAGCAGTCCATAACAACCATATTCCCAGAGCCAGAAGATAAATCAATTCGACGCCATAGAAGGCAACATTCAATTCCCGGATCAGGACAATCTGACCCAGAATCGAAATCAGCCCGATGGCAATAAGGGAAATAATCATGAATTTATTTAAATTGTGATTCGCTGAAAACGATTGCCTGAAACGTTGAGAATTTTGCGCCCTTTTTCCAGCTTCCGACCGTCAATCCCGCTTTCAGGCAGAGATGATCGAGCATTTGTTCCCGGTTCCATCCCTGTTCCGTTGCCACTTGAGGAAGGAAAACAGCGGAATAACCGTCTTTGGCGAGCAAAACCCCATCCCTTCCGACGACAATGTCGTCGGCACCGGCTACCTGTTTCATCGGGGTCAGCACGGATATTTCTACTTCGATATCCTTCAATTCATCCGCCGTTAACTGGGGGAAGCGTTTGTCATTAAAGGCTGCCTGGAGTGACATGACGCCGACGAGCCTGGCAAGTGGCTCATCCGCGATCATTCGGCCGATGCAGCCGCGAAGATCACCCTTCTTCCTGAGCGTAACAAAAACGCCCCGCGGCTGTTGAAGCCTCGTGTCAAAACCTCTGGCCAGAGGAACGGTGTCCGTCGTAAGAATTCTGGATATGGTTTTTCTGGCAAACGCGAGCAGCGCCTTTTTATCGGATGGTGCGAGCTGTTCGGAGACGGCCGCCGCTGTCGGTTGAGAGGATGCGGCGAAAGGTTTCCCCTCGTCTTTGTCTTCCGCCGTGAATACAACCGCGCCGTACCCGACAACCCGCGAGCGATCTCCCACGGACATATCTCCCGAATTGGCGTAGCTGACCACCACACCGCGGGCGGCCCCGAGGGCTCCGGCTGCCGCGATGGTTGCCAGAATCGGAGCTTCACCGCAGGCACTGGTGTGAAGGCTGGGGATGCTTCTGCCTGCCTGAGACTTTAGAGTTGCCTGAAATATGCCGGGATCAAGTTTTGCGACGGCCGCGAGCGTTTCCCTGTCCACGAAGTCGGCATTTTCCGCCGACGGATAGTGAGAAAGATCGGAACTTGCGACAATTAACGCCCGCCTGTTTTTCAATACCTTTGCCAGGGCCCGGCCGAAGCGGACGCATATCTGCATGTCCGGTGAACTGACAACGACGGGGACGATCTTTGCTTCAGGAAAGATGACCTGAATGAAGGGCACCATGACTTCAACGGAATGCTCGGATTCATGAAGGGATTTATCAAGTGCGCAGTCCGCCGGATCTTCTTTGATGAGAGCGGAAATGACCCTCCTGTCAATGAGCGCCTTTCCAAGGGGAGTGCGAAAACCGCTGCCGGGATAAAGCGAAATTTTTTGAAAACTAGAATTGGTATGATTGGTCCCCAGGATGACGATCACGTCATACTTTTCATGACTGACCTGTTTGAATCCATCTGCGCAGATTTGACCGGAGAATATGTAACCTGCGTGGGGAACGATGATAGCAACCGGCTTTTTGACTTTTACAGGAAGTGCGTCCTGCAAAAATTGTTCAATGGCGTTTCTGAGTTTGGCTGCGGAATCGGGATAGAATTTCCCTGCAACGGCAGGTTCACGAATATCAGCATTTAACATTTTATTTGCCTCGCATGATGTAGAAAAACAAAAGCTTATAATAAACAATATAACACATAACCGCAAAATCTTCATTTTCATTCATCGCTTTCTATGCCCATACACCGGCAATTTTCCGTCCGCAGAACTTGCATCGCCCGTTTTTTATGTTCATCTGAGTCACAAAAAAACTCTGCCGCTCTATCACGATCTTTCCGCAGCCCGGGCAGTAGGTGTGATTCCCCGCATGGCCCGGTACGTTTCCCACATAAGGATAATGCATTCCTTTCACCAGGGCCATATTCCGGACGCGTTCCAATGTGGCAACCGGTGTGGGCGGGAGATTTCTCAACTGGTAATCCGGATGAAAGCGCGTAAAGTGAACAGGGACGTCTGCCCCCACTTCTCCCAATATCCAGTTGATCAGCTCCTGCATCATTTTGTCCGAGTCATTTAATGTAGGGACAACCAGGTTCACAATTTCAAGATGAACGCGGCTTTTCGCGATCTGTTTGATGCTCCTGAGAACAGGGCTCAGCCCGGCCCCGCACACGGTGCGGTAAAAATTCTCACTGTATCCCTTCAGGTCGATCTTGATCGCGTCAAGCACCCCGCAGATTTCCGCGAGAGGCGCCTCGTTCATGAAGCCGCAGCTGATCATCACGGAGCGAATATTCTTCTTTTTTGCTTCCCGGGCGATATCTACCATATATTCCGTGAAAACCGTCGGTTCATTGTATGTAAAGGCGATGACCGGCGACTTGCTGTTTTGCGCGGCGTCAACAATCCTGGACGGAGGCGCAAACGGTCCCTGATGGTCTTCAGGGGATGTCTGCGATATTTCCCAGTTCTGGCAGAATTTGCAGCTGAGGGGACAGCCGGCAGTCGCAAGAGAAAATGCAGCGGCTGACGGAAGATAATGATACAGAGGTTTCTTTTCGATCGGATCGACATGGATGGACACGGGGCGGCCATAGACGAGGCTGCGCAGATCTCCGTTGACATTCATGCGTGTCCGGCACTTGCCACGCTGACCAACGGCGATGGCGCAGCCGTTGGGGCAAAGAAGACATTTGACAATGGTTTGCTCACGGGAGTTGCCTTTGATGGCGAGCGGCTTCCAGTAACGGGCCACGGGGGCTAAACGAACAAGCTCATCAAGATAAGAGGCTCCAAAGGCCAGTCCCGAATTGCCGCCTGACAAAATCCTCTGCCAGACGGGATCGGACAGAACCATTCCCCCGCCGGCCGCCACCAGGATTTTTGCGCTTGTTATGAAAAAATCACGTCTTGAAATCATCATCATATCCTCAAGAGATTTCTTTCCGTGAATCAGAATTAGATGGTTAAATTATAGAAAAAAACCGTGCATTAAGTCAATGGGCAACATGAGGCCTTTTCATTCCGGCTTAATTAGGATAAAATCACGGTAAAGCGGGTGATGCGTATCCCAAATTTTATGCACGTCGGCCGCGAAAAAGGCAAGGAACCGAATGTAGTATGAAAAAGGCCGCCGGATGAAAAACCCGGTGAGTCCAAAATTGTCGAAAGGATCATACCATGAAAAAACTGTTTGTGTTACTGGTTTGTATGCTCATGAACATTGCTTTGCACACGGAGTCAATGGCCTGTACGCGCGTGGTCTATCAGGGGCCTGACAGCACCATCATCACCGCAAGGTCCATGGACTGGAAGGATGAAATACCAGCCGGCATGTGGATATTCCCCCGCGGAATGCAACGAAACGGCGAGGTGGGCCCGAATTCCATCACCTGGAAATCCCGGTACGGAAGTGTTGTGATCAGCTCATTTGACAATTCCACGACCGACGGTATGAACGAGAGGGGACTGGTGGCTAATCTTTTATGGCTGGCGGAGTCTGAATATCCCCGGTATGACCGTAAGCAGAAAGGGTTGACCATTGCCGCGTGGGCGCAATATGTGCTGGATAATTTCGCGTCCGTAAAAGAGGCCGTTGATGAATTGAGAAAAGAAAAGTTTATGATTTTCTCGGATTTCATTCCAGGAACGGACACGTTGACAACGCTGCATTTATCTATTTCTGACGCGACAGGCGATAATGCTATTTTTGAATTCATAGGGGGAAAACTGGTAATCAATCACGATCGGACTTACAATGTTATGACGAACTCCCCGGTCTTTTCGAAACAGCTGGCCCTGAATAATTATTGGAGCGGGATACCGGGCACAATCATGCTTCCAGGAACCAATCGCGCGGCAGACCGCTTTGTCAGGGCGTCCTATTATATCAAGACAATACGTCAGACAAGCGATGCCAGGATTGCCGTTGCCGGTGTTTTCAGCGTGATCAGAAATTGTTCGGTGCCTTACGGAATATCCACGAAAGATCAGCCCAATATTTCTTCAACCCGCTGGCGAGCCGTATCCGATCAGAAGAACCTTGTTTACTATTTCGAAAATGTATTAACACCGAATGTCTTCTGGGTGAACCTCAAAAAAGTCGACTTCAGTGAAAATGTATCTGTTAAAAAACTCTCGCTGAAAAATTACGAAACGTATGCCGGGGACGCTCTGGATTCATTCAAAAAGGCGAGTCCCTTTAAGTTCCAGGGGCTATAGCAGTCTGTCCCGATTGAAAATGAGATACCCGGATTCCGGCAGTCAGTTTACGGAGAATCGAATTGATAAAAACAAAGAGGGCTACGATGCGCGTCCTGCAAAAAAAATTCATGTATACCTGTGTGACGATATTAACTGGTTTGTTGATGTGCTCCGTTGTTCCGGCTGCTGAACCGCCTTTAAAGGAAAACGCTTGCGGTGCCTGTCACAAGGATTACAGCAAGATCATGCCCAAAAAACATCCCGAGGTCGGCGATGTAAAAGCCTGTTTGTCCTGCCACACCCCTGATCCGGCGGATCATGAGCCGACAAATTTCTCCGCGGAAATTCACAAAGTTCACAAGGCTGGAAAGAACGAACTGAAATGCGCGGCCTGTCATTCGTTTTAGGATGAGGGGGATCCTGAGTGATGGTGAAAGATGATTTAGGTTGAATCCTGTAGCGCGTTGCACAGGCGTTTCGAGGCCAACATTATCTTGACTCATCAGGTGCCGTCTCATATACTGAAATCCGGGATGTATAAAAAATGAAACAGCATTGCTAAAAACTACGAACGGGAAGAAGCTTTCGGGATTGAAGCCGCAGTCATAGTGCCTGTATTATCATCACTGTCGTCAAAACAAGCGGGAAGACCGGGAATATGAAAAAAAATATTTTTTTCATCCTCATTTATTCCATGATCTTGTTTTTTCTTTTGGCAGATGCCTCTTTCGCGGCACGAAAATCAATACATTCTGCAGACTCTTATTCCAGCCAGCCTTTTCAAGATCAATGGCAGTCACTGCCGCCAAATTACAACGGCCATGATATTACGGCTGTGTATAGAATTCTCTCAGAACGACTCCGGGTCAAAAAAGATGAATCGGCGGCGAACGACCGGTTGGAACGGGGAACCGGTCATGAGCAGAACAAAACAGTTATCGGTAATATGACCGTTGGGGACAGATTTGCCTTTGTTCTGCAACAGCCCGAAAAAAAATATGATTCAGGAAACTCAAAATTTGTTTTTGAAATAAAACACATGAAGTCTGACGGCATCCTGGTCAGAAAAATTCGGGTTGTTGACGGTCAGCCGCGTAAATATGCCAAAGAAAAACCGATAAAAAGCGGGAAACGCAAACTGGGAGAGCACGGAGAAGATTCACTGCCGCCCGAAGCAGAAAGTGACGTTCTTTACAGGGTTGTTGTTTCAGACGGAGATCGACAGGCGGTGATGCGGGTCTCGGTCGATATGCCGTCTGCAGAGGCAAGACGGGCGAACGATAACATGAGGGTGATGTTGATATGCGATCTTACGGATCATCACGTCCGAAAAGCGATGAGCGACGGATCGGTGCCCCGTTATTCAAATATTCTTAAAGTGGATTTAAAAAAGATAATGATATTCAACCATCAATCCGGAAAGATTTATCGAAAAGTTGACCCGAGCTTCCATGAAGAAATTGCCGAGCTTAATAAAGCGGTCAAACGTGATCCGGGATATGCGGCATCTTATGACACCCAGGGTAATGTCTATTCCAGACCCGGTAAACAGGATCAAACCCTGGCCCAATACACCAGAGCGATTGAGCAGAACTCCAATTCTGCAAGCGCTTACTACAACCGCGGTAATGTGTATTTCAAGATTGGCAGGCATCCTGAAGCCATAGCGGACTACAGCAAGGCGATTGAACTCTATTCAAATTATGCAATGGCTTATAACAACCGCGGGAGCGCGTATGTTGCCCTGGGGAAATATCATGAAGCCATGGCCGATTACCATAAAGTGATTGAACTCAATCCGAAGGATGCCGTGGCTTACAACAACACCGGCAATGTGTATTCCGGGCTTGGTAAACATCATGAATCCGTCGCGCAGTATAATAAAGCGATTAAACTCAATCCAAAGTACGCTGTTGCCTATAACAACCGGGGGAGTGCGTATGTTGATCTGGGTAAATATAATGAAGCGGTGGCGGATTACAATAAAGCAATTGAACTCAACCCGGGGAATGCGATCGCTTATCACAACCGCGGCAATGTGTATTCCAGGCTTGGCAAACATCAGGAAGCCATCGCGGATTACAATATGGCGATTAGCCTCAATCCAAAGTACGCCGTTGCCTATCATAACCGCGGGAGCGCGTATGATGATCTTCGCAAATATGACGATGCGGTGGCGGACTACAATAAAGCAATTGAACTCAACCCCGGTGATGCGATTGCCTATCACAACCGCGGCAATGCCTATTATTATCTTGGAAAATATCAGGAAGCCATATCGGATTATAATAAAGCGACCCAACTGGATCCAGATATCCGTTCGGCATACAACAACCGCGGTGCTTCTTATTACGCTCTGGGTAAATATAAACAGGCTATCGTTGATCTGACCAGAGCGATAGAGTTGGAACCGCAATACGCGAGCCCGTATTATCGCCGGGCCCGCCTGTATTCAATGATGCGGAATGTGAAAGGCGCGCTGCTTGATTTAACGACGGCTATTCAAATGAAATCTTCCTATAAAAATGATGCAAAGTCTGAGATTGATTTTGATAACATCAGACATACACCTGAGTTCCGACGGTTAACGGGGCAATGACCCGGGTTTTATCAAAGACTGAAAACGGATGATCAATTACGGTTATTTGCTTTGTTTTTTTGATTCTTCTTTCAACATTCCGTGATTTTATGATAGAATAAAACAAAAATCTGTTGCGTACATAGATTTTGATCTGTTCATATCATCAAAGGAGAGAAGCAATGACCCTGATCATGAACGTTGAAAGCAAATCACCCGGCTCGTATTTTGTCACGTTGGACGGGCGGCTGGACGGCACAACGTCCCCGGATTGTGACGCAAAAATCAGTTCCATCCTGAGTCCCTCAACAAAAACCATCCTGTTCGAGATGTCGAATTTAGATTACATCAGCAGCATGGGATTGCGCATATTTCTGAAAACAAGGCGAATGATTGAACAACAGGGCGGCCATGTTTACATGATCAACGTGCAGCCGCAAATTGAAAAAGTGTTTGAGATTGCCAATATGCTCAATGGCATAAGACTTTTTGCCAGTATCAGCGAGGCGGATGCTTATTTTGACGCCATGCAGAAAAGTGTTTTGGAGTCTCTGAATTCGTGAGGATAAAAAGGTATGAGCGAACATATTGGAGGAGGAAAAATCGGGATGGTCAGCTCATCCTGGCCTTTTGGAAAATTGTCAATCAACTATGATGGAATCACGCTGAACATTGGCGTCCGGGATGCATACTTAACAAGAGAAGACATTAAGTCGGTATTGTTTAAAAGAGGGTTGATCAACAAGAGATTTATATTGATTCACGAGAATAAAAAAATAAAGAAAGTAGTTGAGTTCTGGACATTTTCTCCGGATCCGGTTCTGGCTGATTTTCGAGCGGCGGGTTATTCCGTGGATGATAAGTAGAAAAGGTCTGCAGGGAAGTTCCGGGAACCGGTGATGGGTGCGTAACGAAAAAGATATTCACATTCAGTCTGGAGAGGCATTGAAGAATGAATCAATTCAACAGTTTTAAGGTACCTGCGGTGATGGGCCTGATCTGCATTCTCGTCATTGCTGCTGTTTCCTGCGATGTTCAGACAACAAGGATCGGTGATATTATCAGTCATCCAAAAGATTTCGCCGGGAAAGAAGTTACCATTTCGGGTGAAGTAACCGAGTCCTTCTCGATGATATTCATCAAATACTTTATGGTGCGCGATGATTCCGGTGAGATTGCGGTTGTCACACAAAGAACGCTGCCCTCAAAGGGAGAAAAAATCAAGGTCAAGGGAAGCGTGAAAGAGGCATTTTCCATCGGACCGGAAACAGCACTCGTCCTCGTCGAGAAGCCGGGAACAATGTAAGTCAGCAAACAGGCATTCAAATCTTCCGGGAGTTCAAAATGGCTGCTATTCAGTTTACACGAAATCACAAGGATCATTCTACGGATAAGGGACGTGCCATTCACACAACACCGGAAGAGTGGGAAAAGCAGTCAGAGGATATCCTTGCCCGGGCATGATCGAACAAAATACATATCCGCAGGAACAAAGAAGCGTATTTGACGATCAGGAGGAATCATGCAGCTTTATGAATCAGTATTTTGGGTTTCCATGTTATTTTTCGCGTTTTACTTATCGATTCCCACATCAACATTTTCCTGTCAGCCGTGCAGAGCAAAAATAAATTTTAAGGAGACCGTGAAACGGGCGGATTTAATTATCGTCGGGAAAAAAGTTGCCGATGAAGGGCAAATGGTAAGAATGGGCAGGAATCAGTCTCGTTGTCGTAATGGATGGGGAAACAGTACCCATGGCGTAGTTTGAGAATACAGTTTCCCGCTGCGGGAGGACGCGTCTATGGCTGAATGTGGCCTTATTGCCTGGGTGTACCGTTTTACCTCGAAAGACTCGTTCGTCATCGATCGGGTTTTGAGCCAGCGCATGGCTCTTGAAATTGCTGAAACCTGCCGCTCGCAGCCTGATTTCGCGACTTTGCCGCCGGGGAGCTCCGCAAAGGCAACCGCGGATGCACTTGAGCAGTTTGCCGATGAACGGTGCGGCATCTAGCAGGATGAGATTTATTTGCCCGTCATTAACGTCCACGCGAAGCATGTAAGAAAGCTTTCGGAAACGTTCCCTTCCATTACTTCATACAGGTTCCTAAGAACGGTAAAAGACCGAAAATCGTATAGTCATGAATACCAAACTCGTGTATGGTATAAAGCATGAAAAGAGGAAGCGGCATACTCATGGGTATCTCTTCACTGCCCGGCAGGTTTGGCATCGGAACGCTGGGGGCTGGTGCACGTGAGTTTGTGGACCGGTTGCAGGCAAGCGGTCAGACATACTGGCAGATTCTGCCCATTTCGCCAACGGGATTCGGGGATTCTCCCTATCAGACGTTCAGTACCTTTGCGGGTAATCCTTACTTTATTGATTTCGATGATTTATATCAACAGGGCCTGCTGCCGCGGGAAGCGCTCGATTTGTGTGACCGTCTTTTCGGGAGCGATCCGTGCGCGGTGGATTATTATGCACAGTATACCGGCAAGGCACAAGTGCTGCAGATTGCATACGAACACAATGCTGATGGTCTTGCGGATGAGATAGAGGCATTCAGGACGCATCATGAGGACTGGATCGATGACTACGCGCTTTACATGGCGTTGAAGAGCGTTCAGGGAATGAAGCCTTTTTACGAATGGCCACGGGAAATCATGCAGCGGCAGCGCGATGCGCTGAAAACCGCCGCCCGAAGTCTGGAAAAAGAGGTCCATTATCAGATATTTGTTCAATATCTTTTCTTCCGGCAGTGGGAGGCATTACACAGGTATGCGAACGAAAGAGGAATCCGCATGATTGGTGACATGCCCATCTACATGGCGCCTGACAGTGCCGATGCCTGGAAGGACCGCGATTTTCTTGATCAGCAGGGCCGTGTTGCGGGTTGCCCGCCGGATTATTTTTCTGAAACGGGGCAGCTTTGGGGGAACCCGCTTTATGACTGGGATGCTCTGAAGAAGACAGATTACGCGTGGTGGATCATGCGGATTGCCCATCAAATATCCCTGTGCGACTATTTGCGAATCGACCACTTCCGCGCTTTTGAATCATACTACGCAATACCCGCCGATGCAAAGACCGCGGTGACGGGAGAATGGCTCCCCGGACCCGGCATCACCTTTTTTTGCAAACTCAAAGAAGTACTGGGGGAGCTGCCGCTTGTTGCCGAGGACCTGGGCTACCTCACGCCTGGGGTTTTTGAACTTCTGCGTGAGACGGGTTTCCCGGGATTGAAAGTGCTGCAATTCGCCTTCGCACCCGATGGCAGCAGCATCTACCTGCCGCACCGCTTTGAAAAAAACTGCGTGGTTTACACAGGGACGCATGACAACGATACGACGATCGGCTGGTACAGCGAGCTCGGTGCAGCCGAAAGGGCATTTTTGGATGCATATCTTGACGGGGTAGATGAGAAGCGTGTGCACTGGCAGCTGATCCGCCTGGCGATGGGGTCAGTGGCGGATGTTTGCGTCATTCCGATGCAGGATGCTCTCGGTCTTCCCTCGTCTGCACGGATGAACCGTCCGCAGACAGCGCAGGGAAACTGGCAGTGGCGGCTGCTGCCGGGCCAGTTTGACGACAAAACCGTGGAGGAACTCGCCAGTGTGACGGGATTGTTCGGGCGTTCGGGATGAACCGCGCAGAATGTAACATGATTAATATTTTGAATAGCTTTTTAAAAATATGCCAATGAAGAATTTTCAGCAATACATCAATCAGGATGAAATTTATCTGTTCAACATCGGAGAGGCCCAGCAGGCCTACACGACCTTCGGCTGCCATCGGGTCGGTGAAGCCGGTATGCATCGTTTTCTGGTGTGGGCGCCCAACGCCCGTGGCGTCAGTGTTGTGGGGGATTTCAACGCCTGGGATGCTTCAAAAAACCGGATGGAACGCCTCGATACCGGTGTCTTTGCTGCTTTTATTCCTGGTCTCAGGGACGGGGACTGCTATAAATATCAGGTTGAAGGGTACGACGGCCGGACCGTGCTGAAGGCTGACCCCTTTGCCTTTCATGCCGAGGTTCGCCCGAAGACAGCCTCGAAGGTCTGGAAACCCGGCGTTTATGATTGGCACGACGAGACCTTCCTGCGGCGGCGTTCCGAACAAAACATTCTCCGCAGTCCCATGGCCATATACGAGATGCATATCGGCACATGGCGCAAACGCGAAGGATACCGCTTTGCAAACCTCCGCGACGTGGCCGATGAGCTGTCCGATTACCTGGTGGAAATGGGTTTTACGCACGTCGAGATCATGCCCGTTACCGAGTATCCGCTGGATGATTCCTGGGGATACCAGGTTACAGGCTTCTACGCGGTGACCAGCCGTTATGGTACGCCGCAGGATTTTATGTATTTCATTGACACGATGCACGCAAAGGGAATAGGCGTTATCATGGACTGGGTCCCTGCCCATTTCCCCAGGGATGAGCACGGCCTGGCGCGTTTCGACGGCACGTGTCTCTATGAACATGAAAATCCGCTTCAGGCCAATCATCCGCAATGGGGTACGCTGATCTTCAATTACGGTCGCCCCGAGGTGGTCAGTTTCCTGATTTCCAGTGCGATGTTTTTCTTTGACGTCTATCATATCGACGGCATCCGCGTGGACGCGGTCACGTCGATGCTCTATCTGGATTATGCCCGCAATGAAGGCGAATACGTGCCCAACGAGGACGGAGGCAATATTGACAATTCCGCGGTGGCCTTTTTACGAAAGCTTAATTCCGTAATATTGACCAGGCATCCCGGTACCATCACCATCGCGGAAGAATCAACGTCATACCCGATGATTACACGGCCTCCCTATGACGGGGGGCTTGGTTTTGTGTTCAAGTGGAACATGGGGTTTATGCATGATACACTCGAATACATGTCGATGGATCCCTTTTTCCGGCACGACCATCATAACAAAATGACATTTTCAATGTTCTACGCGTTTACCGAAAACTTCATCCTTCCGTATTCCCACGATGAGGTGGTGCACGGGAAAAAATCTCTGCTTGATAAAATGTACGGCTCTTATGAAGAGAAGTTTGCCTCAATGCGCGTGCTGCTGGGTTTCATGTACGCACATCCCGGTAAAAAACTCCTGTTTATGGGCAGCGAATTCGGGCAGTTTATTGAATGGGACTGTCACAAGCAGCTCGACTGGTTCCTGCTGGATTACGAAAGACACAGCCAGATGCGGCAATACGTAAAGGCGCTCAATGCTTTTTACAAGGGGAATCCCGCTTTTTATCAGATCGAAGACGACTGGAGCGGATTTGCCTGGCTCAATGTGGACAATGCAAACCAGAGCTCTCTGGGTTTTTTGCGTCGCGCCCGCACAAATTGTAAATCCTTTGTCTGCGCGTTCAATTTTACGCCCGTACCGGTGGAGAACTTTGTGATCGGGCTGCCTTCCGGGGGGAAACTGCAAGAGGTATTCACGAGCGACGACGTGATCTTCGGCGGTGCCGGTCGATGCCGCGCCGAAGCCATCATGGCCCAGCCGGAAGAATTTGCCGGATATTCTTTCCGGGCGGTCATCGACCTGCCGCCGCTGACAGCCCTATACTTTGATTTTGATGAAGAGGGACCGACACAGTGATATGAACAGAGAATTGCAGAAAATCATGGAATCAAAAAACATGGACGTTCTACCCCGGATTTTAATGACCGGCGCGGAATGCGCTCCTTTTGCCAAAACGGGAGGCCTGGCGGATGTGATCGGAACGCTGACCAGAGAACTGCACGCGCTGGGATTCGATATCCGCCTGATGCTGCCGTTTCACCGGGTCATCAAGGATCAATACAGGGAGAAAGCACAGCACCTTGCCAGCTTCAGCGTCGATCTCGGCTGGCGTTCCCAGTATGCGGGTATTGAATTGTTCGACTGGGAGGGCATTCCCGTTTACTTTATCGATAACGAATATTATTTTGGTCATGCCCTTTATTGCGGCGGCAATTTCGAGGGTGAACAGTATGCCTGCTTTTCCCGCGCAGCCATAGAAGCGCTGCCGTTGATCGGTTTTCAGCCGGATATCATTCATGTCAACGACTGGCATACGGCAATCATCCCCATGATGCTTTCGACCCAGTACGATCCGGACCGGCAGGGAAGGGCGCGAACGATTCTGTCCATCCACAATCTTCATTATCAGGGACGTTTCAATTTTGGTTTTGTGGCTGATCTGCTGGGGATTCAGGACAAATATTTTCAGAAAGACTGCATAGAATTTCATGGGGATGCCAGCTTTTTGAAGGCGGGTATTGTTTTTGCCGATAAACTGGTCACCGTCAGCCCGACCTATGCGCAGGAGATCAGGACGCCGTATTACGGAGAAGGGTTGGACGGGATCCTGGAGACACGGGCGGATGACCTGACAGGCATCCTCAACGGTATTGACACCGCGGTCTTTAATCCGGTGTCGGACCCGTGGATTCCCTTTCCGTATGATGCCGCATCGCTTCCTGCAAAACAGAAAAACAAGGAGGCCCTGATTGCCGAACTGGGCCTGGAGATCGGTCCCGGAACGCCGCTGATCGGTATGGTGACCCGGTTAACGAAGCAAAAAGGAATTGACCTGGTCCTGCGGGTGTTTGACGAAATGATGGAAACGGGAGTTGGGTTTGTGCTGATCGGGACGGGGGAGAAAAATTACGAGCATTTCTTCCGTGGCATCGCAGAGAGCACAGGGAAACGGGCGATGGGACTGACGGAGTTTAACGACCCGCTGGCGCACAGGCTTTACGCGGGAAGCGATTTTTTCCTGATGCCTTCCCAATTTGAACCCTGCGGTTTGGCGCAGATGATTGCGTTCCGCTACGGAACGCTTCCCATAGTCCGCGCCACGGGAGGTTTGAGAGACACGGTTGTCCCTTATAACGAGTACACGGATGAAGGCAACGGTTTTTCTTTTGAAAATTATAACGCGCACGATATGCTCCATACCGTGCGATATGCGCTGGATGTTTATCAGAACAGGGCGCGCATGGCCTCGCTCAGGCAGCGGGCCATGAAGCAGGATTTGAGCTTTCAAAAGAGTGCACTGGCCTATGCCAACCTCTACATTGAGACATTCAGATCATGACCCCTTTGATTTTCGTTGACAGGTGTTTCGTCGTCACATAAAGAGGCATCGCAACGGGAGAGTTCTTTGTTTCCGATTCTAAAGATAAAGGCGTACAGGTGAAGAACAGAATTTCAAAAATAAAGAATGTTATCGAGGGGAAATTAAAAAGGTATTACGGCCGTTCGTTCGACAATGCCTCAAAGGAAGAGATGTTCCAGGCAGTGGCAATGAGTATCCGCGACATCATTCTCGAGCGGGGTGTCAAGGCTAACGAAACCATGGAGAAGAGGGGGCTGAAGAAGCTCTGCTACCTTTCTGCTGAGTTTCTAATGGGACGGGCGCTCGTCAATAACATGATCAATCTTGGTTTGCTCAAGGAATACCGGGCCGTCATGGCCGAAATAGGTTATCCTTTTGAGGAACTTGAAGAGCAGGAAAATGAAGCGGCTTTGGGCAACGGCGGACTGGGCCGGCTGGCCGCGTGTTTTCTGGATTCGCTATCGACGCTGAATCTGCCGGTGACGGGCTACGGTATCCGTTACGAATACGGGATGTTCTGCCAGCGCATTGTGGAGGGACAGCAGACGGAAGTGCCGGATGACTGGACGGCACAAGGCGATATCTGGGAAATCGAGCGGAGGGCGGAACAGCTTGAAGTTCATTTTGACGGCACAATTGAAGAAGTCTGGA
>JBDKUG010000341.1:0-9478 GCA_039679815.1 Smithella sp. | reverse complement strand
AACACTTCCCAGCATGGTGGCGGAAAACGCGCTCCTTCCACGGGATCCCATAACGATCAGATTCGCTTTAACCTTTTTGGCTTCCCTGGCGATCTCCTCCACAGGGTATCCCATCTTGATGGAAATGCGGCACGACACACCATGTTTATCGCACAGCTTTTTGATTTCTCCGACATATTCCCGGGCGGCTTCGGTCAGATAGTCCTCAAAGGTCTCCGGATTATGTCTCGGTGCCTTCGTCGCGGGAACGGCTTGAGCTATAAACATCCGTTTGTCAATCACGCTCAGGACAATGATGGAAGCTTTCAGCTGTTTGGCAAGATTCACCGCGTAAACAGCCGCTTTTTGAGATGTCTTTGATCCGTCCGACGGAACAAGAATTCTTGAAATCATATATCCTCCTTTGATTGTCAGAAAATATAAAAAGCAATTTGCTCTATGGATGAACAATTCAATTCAATTCAGCAATTTGTAGTTATAATATAAATGATATGAGTGCCTGTCAATGAAATAATGGCTTTTCATTTTCTCTTGACAGATATCTCCGCGCCGATTAACGTCAAAAATATGTGATTTTTCATAAAGAGAGGCATGACTAATCGCCTCTCCCGGTGACTCGAAAAGAACAGGGAGTGTAAACATGCACAACGCAAGCTTAAAAAACACATTTGGAAATATTAACCACTATAATCAAATCGGCTACGGGGCGAATCGGACAACGAAGCGCAGATTTTGTGCTTTGCTGCCGCTGATTATTCTGTTTTCCGTATTCTGGCCTTTGAATCTTGTGGCGAAAGACCTTACCTGCAACCGTCTGCCCATGCTCATGGAGGCTTTCCACGACAACCATTACGCGATGAAAAGCATGACGCCGCAAATCAAGGCGCAGGCCGTTGAACAGATGATCAAGCGTCTTGATCCATCCAAAACGCTGCTGTACGAGTCCGATATACAAACAATTAAGCCGCTGCTTCTGGAGTTGTTCGTAAGCGCTGAAAAGGGCAACTGCGCTTCGCTTCAGCCGGTGTATACCCTGCTGGTTGCACGGGCGCGTGAGAACGAAGCCATGGTCAAAAAGATTCTGGGCCCGGACTTCCGGCTTGATGACCGGATGGAGCTGACGATCGATGTGGAAAAACGCCCTTTCCCGAAGACGGCGGCAGCAAAACAGGCGCTCCTGAAAAAAATTGTGCAGTTTCAGATCGAAAACTCCCTGCTTTCCGGCATTGATATGGCAGAAGCGAAAAAGCAGCAGGTCCATCGATACGAGTTGCAGACAAAGCGGGTGGTGGAACAGAATCCCGTTCAGATGATCACCACCGCTGCCGAGGCTTTTGCCGGCGCCCTGGATCCGCATACGAGTTACCTGTCCCCCAAAAACCTTGAGGACCTGCAGATTCAGATGAAGCTTTCCCTTGAGGGAATCGGCGCCATCTTGAGCAGCGATACAGGTTTTACCATTATTGAAGAACTGGTTCCCGGCGGGGGTGCCGAGAAAACCGGCATGCTGAAACCAAAGGACAGAATTATCGCCGTGGCCCAGGAAGGAGAAAAACCCGTAAATGTTATCGATATGGATCTGCGCGATGTCGTCAGCATGATCCGCGGGAAAAAAGGAACCCGGGTGACCCTGACGATCCTGCGCCCCGGACAGAGCAGGGATCGATTCGACGTCACCATCGTGAGAGACAAGGTTGACATGAAGGAACAAGAGGCGAAAATTACCTATGAAAGCAGAAAAGCGGGAGGTCGGCAATACCGGTTCGGTGTAATCGATCTGCCTTCTTTTTACGGCGGCGAAAAGGGCGGAAAGTCGAGCTATGAGGATGTAAAAAGGCTTCTTGCCGAGGCCAGGCTTCAGCGGGTGGATGGTATTGTGCTGAACCTCTCGCGGAACGGGGGCGGGCTGCTGGATGAGGCGGTTCGTCTTGCCGGCCTTTTTATCGGCAAGGGTGGAATTGCAGCGGTCCGGGACGGCCGCGGAGAGGTAACAATCCTTTCCAATGGTTCGCCGTCCATGTGGAGATTCGGAGAGAAACGCAAAGTTGTCCGATTGCCTCTTGAGAGTCAACGGTTGCTCTATATGGGACCACTGGTTGTTTTGACAAGCCGCATGAGCGCATCGGCGAGCGAGATCGTCACCGGTGCCCTGAAAGACTACCGTCGCGCCGTGATTGTCGGTGCGGATCATACCTATGGCAAGGGATCTGTGCAGGCTCTGATACCGCTGCCATGGGAACTGGGTGGAATGAAAGTCACGACGGGCTTATACTTCCTGCCCGGAGGCCAATCAACACAGAAGACAGGTGTGGCAGCCGATGTGGTTCTGCCCGTCTGGACTTCTCTTGAAGATGTGGGTGAAGCATCACTGGACTATCCTCTCCCGGCTCAGACAATTCCGCCTTTCATCGGGTTGCGGGGCAAAGATGTTCCAGCCTGGAATCCTGTTGACGGGGTTCTGATCGCAGCACTGGCGGCAAAGTCACAGGCCCGGGTGGAGAAAGACGCGAAGTTTACTAAAATCATCAAAGACAATAAAGAAGCTTCAGCCAGGAAGGGTATTGTCCAGATTGCTGAGTTCCGGAAGACCATGAAGGAAGAAAACGGCGGAAAAGAGAAAAAAACACCTTCCGAACTCAGGCAAAAAGCCCGGGAAGAAAATGCGCCATTCGTGAATGAGAGCATCAATGTCCTGCTCGATATGGTAGACCATGCCCAGGTCCAGCAGCCGTCACCGGCCTCAAACACTGCAAGGGGTGTATCCGTAAACGGGGCAGGTGTTGGGGGCAGGCAAATTCACTGATTGCTTTTCTGCTCCATCAACCCGGGAGCATTATGTTCATTGACCTGTCATCCTGTTTAAGAACAAATAGCCGGACCCCTGTTATGAAAGATCAGAGTCGAAATTCGTCAAAACAAAATGGAGACAGTTTCTTTTTAATGCCTGCCTTTCAGGCTCTGACCATTGGTGTTCCCTTTTGTGTATTCAAACTGCTTTTCGGTCTACTCGCAATGCGTGCCGGCGAGGCGGCCGGTCCCCTTACCGTCTTTGCATGGCTGGTCATCGTCTGGGCTATGGCGGATCTGGTTATGAATCTTGTTCGAGTGGCATTTCATACGGCCGGCCGCGAGGCGCCCATCGAGTACTGCACCATTGCCCAGGCAGGAAGACTTTTTAAAAGGCCGGGATTCTTTCTGGCTATCGATACGCTGATTTCCTTTTCAATAATCTGTTTTGTCCTTTGGTCCGGTTGGATAACGCTGCTTAGCCCCAACGAATCGTACTTCTGGTATGCGGCGACCACACTGAACCTGATTAGCATATCGATTGTCAATATCTTGATCGAACTGCGTCGAGGATCTTGATCATGGCCGTGCCTTGATTTGACATATTGTTCTGAAAAACAGGGAAAGTTTGCGGGTAAAAAATGGAAGACATTGGTATTCTTTTTCGGAACTGTTTCAAGCGACGTTCCTGTCCGGTAATGATGAATACAACGAAGCGTGTTACAGCATTTTTGAATGTTCACGATGGAGAAGATAGAAAATGATGGGAGAGGCGCTTTCCTGTCTGCAGTGCGGCAAATGTTGTTTCGTGGATTTGACAGCCTACGCTCAGGAAAGTGATTTTAAACGCTGGAATGCCGAAAGCAGGCAGGATATCCTGAGCATTATTGAGCACCGGCATCTTGTCTGGTCGGGTGACAGGCTGATTTCCGCGGATACAGGCAGCGTTCCGCGGGAATGTCCTTTTCTATTCGGCGATGAAGGCAAATGGCGCTGCTCCATATACGAGACAAGACCTCAGGTTTGCCGTGAGTATGAACCGGGATCATCGGAACTGTGTCCGCAATTCAACATCAAAAAGCGGTGCTGCAAATAGGAGACCGGTTTTACTGCTTATCAGTGAATTAACATATTTCCGATAAATTTTCTTTGACAGACACATCTGTTTTGACCTATGCTTGCACGATGAAAATTAAAAACTTTTTCCGCTGTATGTTATTCATTACCGCATTTCTGGTAATTTCAGGTTGCCAGACGCGGAGTTCTGTTGTTGTCACGCCCTATGCGGAGCCTGGTAAAGACTACAGCCGTGCTTTGCCGCCTGGTGAGCTTGCTTTGAGGAAGATTACCGATCCGCAGCAGATCCCCGACTACACAAAAGCTTGTTCCGATCTCTACGGTTTGAAGGAAGCCATCGCCAGAAGTCTGAGTTATATGGAAAAACCATCCAGTAGAAAGTTCTATCCCTACGGCGAAATTACTCATGAGCATGCGTTAAGAAGCCTGCGGGAACTGGAGAAACTTATGAATTTGAAATTGTCTCCCGAACAGATGAACCGGGCTTTAAGGGAAAAATTTGACACGTATATCTCGGTCGGCTGTGATGATCAGGGTACCGTATTGTATACAGGATATTATACGCCGATTTTTGACGGTTCTCCCGTGCGGACGGACCGTTACCGGTATCCTTTATATAAGGCTCCTTCCGATCTGGTAAAAGGCCCTGACGGAGCGATTCTGGGCCGAAAGGGTCCGGACGGCGCCATGCAGCGGTACCCGAGCCGGCTGGATATAGAAAAATCCGGTATGCTTGCCGGACATGAGCTTGTATGGCTTGGCGACCCATTTGAAGTTTATATTGTGCATGTTCAGGGGTCCGCCAAAATTCGCATGCCAGGCGGCAAGATCGAGACAATTGGCTACGCCGCTCATAACGGCTGGGAGTACAAGAGCATCCGGCATCAACTGATTGCCGACGGTAAGTTTACCGAAAAGAATATCAATCTCAAGGTGATGATCGATTATTTTAAGATTCATCCTGATGAGGTTGACAGGTACGTTAATGACAATCCCCGGTTTGTTTTTTTCAAAGAGGAAAAAGGAGATCCCAGAGGGTCTCTGAATGAGCCGGTAACGCCATTCAGGACGATTGCGACGGATAAGGCAATTTACCCGAGGGCGATGGTTGCCTTTGCCGCGGTCGATCTGGACAGGCCCATAGGCTTGGCGCTGGATCAGGATACCGGCGGCGCTATCCGGGCGGCCGGCCGTTGCGATGTTTATATGGGGGTTGGCGATCAGGCCGGAGAGCTGGCCGGAAAAACGTATCGCGAAGGTCAGCTTTATTACCTTTTCATCAAACCCGACAGTGATCAGATCAAAGATGACAGCGGCCGGAGGAAGTAACCGGACAGGTTTTTGTTTTATGCCTCGATTGATTCCCGGCGTAGAAACAGGGCAAAAGAATGAGGCTCACCTTGAGTTCCGGGCGCGCTGCATGCTGACTTATTTCAGGGTAATGCTTATTCGTTATCTGATATTAAAATCATTTAAAATATATTAATATTAATTAAAATAGATTAAAATTAATTAACGAATTTCTGAATCTCAGAATGAGAATTCAATGGCACATCACAATACTGTTAAAGCGAACAGCTACAATGGTCTGGTTCAAAGATTAAACAGGTTTCCCCTGGGAGCGCCCCCCGCAGAACTGTTGTTTAAAGTCCTGAAAGTTCTTTTCTCCGAAAGGGAAGCGAAGCTTGTTTCTCTTCTGCCCATTAAGCCTTTTACCGATAAAAAAGCAGCTGCAATCTGGAAGATGAATCTTTTGGATGCCAGAGTTATTCTAAATGATCTTGCCGACCGCGGGATTCTTCTTGATTATGAGAGCGAGGGCGGTACCACCTACATCCTGCCTCCGCCCATGGCGGGGTTTTTTGAATTTTCCCTGATGAGATACAGAGAGGACATCAATCAAAAAGTCCTGTCCGAACTTCTCTACCAGTACATCAATGTAGAAGAGGATTTCATCAAAGATCTGTTTCTTAACGGGGAGACTCAACTGGGAAGGGTTTTTGTAAACGAACGCGTGCTGTCCGGAGAAAATGCGCTCCATGTTCTGGACTACGAAAAGGCGTCAGAAGTGATCATGACCGCCTCACCAATAGGGGTCGGTATATGCTACTGCAGGCACAAGATGGAACATATCGGGAAAAACTGCAGTGCGCCGATGGATATCTGCATGACGTTCAACGGTCCCGCCGATTCTTTAATCCGCCACGGCATTGCCAGAAAAGTTGATGCCGCGGAAGGGCTGGATTTATTGAACAAAGCTTTGGATTGCAACCTGGTCCAGTTTGGCGAAAATGTCCGGGAGAGGGTGAGTTTCATCTGCAACTGCTGCGGATGCTGCTGTGAGGCGTTGATCGCGGCAAGGAAATTCGGTTTTTTGAATCCTGTTCACACCACCAATTTTATACCGGAGATTATTGAGGAAAAATGCAGCGGATGCGGAAAATGCGTGTCGCTTTGCCCGGTGGAGGCCATGACGCTTGTCAAGGCCGGCGATCTGCATAAGCCGGGGAAAAAGAAAGCGGTGCTGAGCGATGATCAGTGCCTTGGTTGCGGAGTCTGCCTGAAAGGATGCAGTGTCGATGCTCTTAAGCTGAAGTCCCGAAAACAGCGGGTCATCACACCGGTCAATTCAGCTCACAGAATTGTGCTCATGGCCATCGAAAGAGGAAAACTGCAGAATCTCGTGTTTGATAATCAGGTTCTGTTCAGCCATCGGGCAATGGCGGCTCTGCTGGGGGTTATCCTTAAGCTTCCTCCCGCCAAACAGATACTGGCAACCGAACAGTTTCGATCAAGGTATCTTTTAACGTTAATAAAATATGCCGGTCATTGAGAGAAAATTCATGGGAAAAGAGTGTTCAGCTGTGTATTGCGGCAGTGATCGGCAGACGAAAGGAATCATATGAAACGACTGGCAGAAGGTAAAATACACGAACGGATCAACGCGATTCCGAATGCCTGGTATCCCGCATACATCATTCGGGGTTACGAGCGCAATATGATGATCGATGCCGGGGTAAATCTCCTGGGGCCGCAGTACCTGGCTTCCATTAAAGCAACCTTAGCGGATCCGGGGCTTCTCGATTACCTTTTTCTGACGCATTCGCATTACGATCATATCGGTTCAGCATCTTATTTGATGAGACATATTCCCGGCCTTAAGGTCGGGGCTCATGAAAGGCTTGCAGGGCTTCTGCAAAAATCTTCTGTTCTGGAGATGATGAACCGGCTAAGCGGCAATCACGTGGAGCTTTCCGGTCATAATGCTGCAAGTGAAGATCTGACGATGCGTCCGTTTAAAATCAGTTTCCATCTGAAACAGGGCGATGAATTTAATCTGGGCGGGCTTACATGCCGCGTGTATGAAACGCCGGGCCATACGAGAGACTCGCTGGCTTTTTACTTTCCGGAGATTGAAACCCTGTTCCCCGGGGAATCATGCGGTGTGATTCAGGGTGAGGCGGGAGACATTATACAGGTGGAGTTTCTTTCGTCCTATCAGGATTACATCGATTCGCTGAATCTGATGATTTCTCTCGAACCCGAAATGATTTGCCTCGGACACGGCCTGGTGCTGACCGGCAATGACGCGAAGGATTTCCTGCGGTGTTCCCTTGAAGAGACATATCTGTACCGCGAAATGATTGAAGCTTATCTGAACAAAGCCCATAGTGATGTCGAAAAAGCGACGCGGAACATGGCCCATCAAGAATACGACATTAAGGGCGGCATCTTTCAGGAGCGTAACGCCTACATAACGAATCTCGGCGCCCAGGTGAGGCATATTGCCGGAATGCAGGGGCAGGGGGTAAATCCGGATTGAATGAAAGGATATCATAACCTTGATTCATCAAATCGCATCACACTGTTTAAGGTGCAAGGTTCCCCAGTGCAGTAAAAACTGTCCCGTATCCACACCGGTACCGGATATCATAAAACTTGTCGAAGAGGACAGGCTGCGGGAAGCCGCGGAAACACTGTTTGCCAATAATCCGCTTTCCGCCGTCTGCTCCATTGTCTGCCCCCATGAACGCAACTGTTACGGTCATTGTGTGCGGGGTAAAAAATCCGAACCGGTGGAGTTTTTCAAAATTGAACAATTATTGTCCGGAAAATTTCTCAGTGACTACACACCTCCCTTGATAGAAAAGAACAATATCCGCATTGCGGTTATCGGTTCGGGACCCGCGGGGATCACCATGAGTATCCTTCTTTCACTGAAGGGTTTCAGGGTCACGCTAATGGAGGCTCGTGATAAAATTGGCGGCGTCTTGAGATACGGCATTCCTGAATTCAGGCTTCCCAGGGACATTGTTAACCACTACGAACCCATTTTGTACAAACTGGGCGTCCAGTTCAAACCAAACACTTTTATCGGTTCCTCCATCACCCTGGACGATATGTTCATAGACGGTTACAAGGCTGTCTTTATTGCCGTCGGCACGGCCAAACCCAACAAACTGGGGCTTCTGGGTGAAACCATTGGCAATGTTTATTATGCCATAGACTACCTCAAAAGCCCCGAAGCGTACCAGCTTGGCAAAAACGTTGTGGTTGTGGGCGCGGGTAATGTTGCGCTGGATGCGGCACGTATGGCGATACGCAATATTGAACCGGGCGGTACGGTTACGATCATCAACAGCCTGCCGGAAGAGGAAATGACAGGTAATCGACGTGAAATCGCGGAAGCGGTAGACGAAGGTGTCAATTTCATTCATCTTCAGCAAACCATTAAACTCGAGGAGGACGGTGTAAAATGTATTGCCGTCAATGTTGAAGAAACGGAGCAGGGAAAGATCTACGAGGAGGATTTCACCCGTGTCCGGAAGGTTCCCGCTGATTCGATTCTTGTCGCAATCGGTCAGGGGCCGCAGGGAGCGGTGACTGCTGACAGCAGCGTTTCGAAAACACACCGCGGCCTTGTTGACGCCGACGAAAATGGCTATACGTCTTCAAAGGGTGTCTTTGCCGCGGGCGATATCGTAACCGGCCCGAAAACGGTCGTTGAAGCAGTAGCCTTTGCTAAGAAAGTGGCTGGTGAAATCGAGAAATACTGTCTTGAAAATTAGTACATATTTATAAATGATTAATCATGCAATTTAGAGGAGCTAGAATAAAAACACTCCCTGTACTTCATAAATCTCCGTGACCAGTCAGTTTCTGTTTTGATGGTCATGTCCGGCCTTCTCTTTGGCCCAATCATTCTACATTTCGTTCATTCGCTTGAACATTTCATTGAAAGAAAATGGAAAATTGGGCTTTTGAAATCATGGCCCTGCAATGCCATAATCCTTAAACCACATTTAATATCATGATGTTACAATAATATTTTGACTGTTTTACAATTTTGGCACGCAAATTTCACTAGTATAAAGGCAAATAAACAAACTACCCTCAAGGAGGTAACAGATCATGAAAAAGACATTAGGAACCATCGCAGCGGCGGCAGCAGTAGTTCTCTTGACGGCAACCTTTGGATTTGCCCAGTACGCGGCAGCGGGAGCAACCAATTTCCCGTATTTCCAGCTGGGGTGCCTGATTGTGGGCGGACTCATCATGGTCAGCCTGAAGAGGAAGTATAACAAGATGTACACAGCGGAAGTGGTTGGCGCCT
>JBDKUG010000125.1:0-1980 GCA_039679815.1 Smithella sp. | reverse complement strand
GTTTTCATAAAACTGATCTTAAAAAGTGAATACTTTGTTTTGCCCATTGGTTTTCAATGACGATTGCCTCTTCGATGGTCCCCTTCAGGGGAACCCATTGTTCCAGGACAGCGCTCCGGCATTTGGGAATGACCCTACCGATAATCCGCTTTAATGGCAACATGCCTTCCCCGAGCGGCGCACCTTCTATAACAAAACCCATTTTGTGGAATACCCTCGAGATCCGGAATTCTTTCACATGCAAATTTACGGTGTATGGAGCAAGCATCTCCATAACAGTTTCGAGTCCTTCTCCGGCTCCCATCGAATTGACGGGATCGAGGCAAATCCCGACATATTCATTGCCGGCTTTGTTTATTATTTCCGCGAATTCCCTTGCTTTGAACCGGTCGTGGTTCTCGATCGCCAGTATAATCTTTTCGGCTTTTAATAACGGCAATGCTTTTTTGATTACGGAATTTACCTGGGACGGGGCAGGTTCAAAATCTTCTCCGTCAATGACAAAGCGCAAAATGGGAGAATTGAAAAATGCGGCTGTCCCGATGTATCTCCGAAGATTCTCTTCAGTCATTTTCCTGGCCCCCACCTCAATTCTGATCTTTAATGCTTCGGCATAATTTTTAATGTTCCGAAGTTCATGATCGGGATACCGGTCAAGCGGCAGATTATCTGCAATTTGAACAACATGCACGTTAAATTCTGCCGCTTTTTCAAGCAACCGATACACGGTCATACCTTCCCCGGGTATATTACCGGGAACACCTATTGCCCAGGTATAAGAATAAGACCTGATTCCTGCTTCCAATTTTTATGCGTTTGAAATGGTTATTAAGGCGAGGCCTGTGAGATATCCGGTAAACATCAGCGCAAGAATCATATTCGTGCCCCGGGGAGCATCTTTAAATTCATTCCAGACGAACAGCCCCCACAAAATGGCAACAACGGGCGCCGCGTTACTCAATGCATAGGCAATTGCAGGATTTGCTGCGCCAACAGCCATATAACTGAAAATAGTCCCCAACGCCCAGATGCTTCCGCCCAGCATACCCAGGAGGTGGGTTCTTGCTGTTCCCGAACGATATTCTTTCATTTTAACGGGAGGGCCTTCGACCGGGTTACGCATAAAGAACGGATTTAGCAAGGCAGTGGTAACTGCTGCGCCGACGGCCATAAAAAATACGCCGGAATAAGGAGTAAGGGTTCCTTTTCCGCTTTCAACAAATGCCGGATCAAGCGAATTAACGACAAACGGGTAAAAGAAAGCAATAAAAATTCCTGCGAGGACGGAAAGCAAAATTCCCTTAAAAGATGTTTTCTGCTTTGTCGCCGCCAGTTTGCTGTACGATTTTCCGCTCAGGATTATCGCAATAACGATAAAAGCAATACCCAGCCAGAGCAACACCGGTTTATTACTGGGGATTCCGCCTTTCAGAGAGATATTGATGTAATTCAGGATTATTCCAAGTACCCAGGCTATCCCTCCGCCGACAGGAAACGCCACCGACATGCCTGCCACGGCAATAGCGGCAACCATCAGCAGGTTTCCTGTATTCCAAAGGAATCCGCCCAACATGGCATAAATTATACTCGACAGGTCCGCTTGTCTCAGGTCCGCTATAAATGCACGGCCGGAAGTTCCCGTACTGCCAACCGAGAAGGCTGCAGCAATTGCCATAATCAGAATACCTATCGCCAGGTCCCAATAAAAAAGCTCAAAGCGCCAACTTTTTTGCACCATTTTTTGCGTATTCTGCCACGACCCCCAGCAGGTCATGGCGAGCGCGCAAAACAGGATCGCGATCCAATAATTCGATATCTGTACCATAGGATAGGTTTACTGATTAATAAGGATATTTTTACAGTATCCGACGCATTTAGTAACCTCTTCCACCGCGTCTGAACCTTCGGGAATAGAGTGTTCCAGTTCAATGTCACAGGTGATTGGCCATTTGTTTTTTTGAATCAGTCGAAGAATATCTT
>JBDKUG010000102.1:0-4353 GCA_039679815.1 Smithella sp. | reverse complement strand
CACAAAAGTCTGCATTCCTCCCTGGAACTGTGCCTTGGAGTCGATAAAGTTTGTTCTCGTTATAGAAAACAAAGGTCATTTGTAATGTCGAACAATTCTGATACAAATCTGAAAAACATATTAAGTAGTCGTCCCTGAAAAACTTTTAACATATTGATATTATTACTTGATTAACGTATTTTTATATGTTATAATTGCCGAAATTTTAGGAAAAGGAGCTAAAGACCGGCAAATTTATGAGACCGAAAGACAATCGTTTCGAAGAATCCCATGGGGAACTGTTCCGATCGAGTTTGGAGCAGATACTGGACAGAAGACATCCTTTGTATGTCATGGCCAATAAAATAGATTGGACAAGATTTGATAAGTCCTTTGGCAGCCTGTTTGCACAGAAACAGGGAAGACCGGCGTTGCCGACCCGACTGGTGGTTGGTCTTCATTATTTGAAACACGCCTACAATGAGAGTGATGAATCCGTTGTGGCGCGTTTACTGGAGAATCCGTACTGGCAGTATTTTTGCGGATTCAAGCATTTCCAGCATGAACTGCCGATCGACCCGTCCTCGATGACAAGGTGGAGGAAGCGTTTGGGTCCGGACAAGATCGAAGAACTACTGACAGCAACGATTGACACGGCGAAAGAAGAAAAGCTTTTAACTGGGAAGCACGTGGAAAGAGTGAATGTGGATACCACGGTTCAGGAGAAAGCCATTGCCTTTCCCACGGACGCCAGACTTTACCATAAGGCTCGTCGCGTCCTCGTCAGATTAGCGAAGAAGATGCACATTGATTTACGACAGAACTACGAGCGAACCGGGAAGAAAGTCTTTCTGAAACAGGGGCGATATGCCACTGCCGGGCAGTACAATCGATCCAAGAATGAAACGAAGAAGCTCAAGACCATGCTGGGTCGTGTCATCCGGGATATGGAAAGAAAGTGTTCCAATCCGGAAGGACGCTTCGTCAGAGTTTTGAACCTTGCCAAAGCCATTTTCAATCAGAAAAGAAACGACAAGAATAAGGTTTACAGTGTTCATGCCCCGGAAGTGGAATGTATTGCCAAGGGCAAGGTTCACAAGAAGTACGAGTTTGGCTGCAAGGTTTCCATGGTCAGCAGTTCCAGGGACAACTGGATATTAGGGATTGATGCCCTTCACGGCAATCCGTTTGATGGGCACACCCTGAAGAATGCACTTCAGCAGGTAAAGGAGAACACCGGCTGGCAGCCATTGCATGCCTATTGTGACAAAGGCTACCGAGGCGTGGCCAGGGAGATTCCGGACACAGAAGTCCATTTATCCGGGAAGAAGAAAAAGAGCATGAAGGCCAGTCTCTGGAAATGGTTTGCACGGCGTTCGGCCATTGAGCCGATCTTTGGTCATCTGAAATCTGATCATCGGTTGGAACGGAATCATCTCAAAGGGAAAGACGGCGATCGAATGAACGCGATTCTGTCCGGTTGTGGTTTTAACCTGAGAAAGCTCCTCCGAGCTTTCTTTTTTCCTTTTTCCCAATGGCTGTTTTGGAGATATTTTAATCATTCGACCGGATTTATCGGTTCAAACATGAGCAAAACCAGCGTTAGAACGATGGCTGTTTATACTTTTTAGAAAAAAGTGACTTTTTCAGGGACGACTAAGTATTGTTTTGAATCGTGTGCCCTTTTGGGTATGGCAAAAAAATACTTGACATTAGAACGATCGTTCTATATAAGACAAGCCATGAAGAAAACAAGAGACATTAAATCCGTTGAGCAGAGTCTGGTTGCCTTTTATCGTCATTCAAAACGGATGCCCACCTATGCCGAAATGATGGACCTGTTTGAAGTTCGATCCAAAAGCGTTGTATCTTACTGGATTGAAAAGCTCATAGAAAATGGTGTTCTGGAAAAAGACAAACAGGGCCATCTCAGGCTGTCCGGGATTGCTTTTGGTATCCCGCTAGTCGGCAATGTCGCTGCGGGGCTTCCTGTATCCGCCGAAGAAAACATGCACGATGTTGTATCGATGGATGAATACCTGGTAGCCAAACCGGATTCTTCTTTTTTGCTGCGCGTCACGGGAGATTCTATGATCGGTGCGGGCATCATGGAAGGCGATATGGTGGTGGTTGAACAGGATCGCCCACCCAAAAACGGAGATATTGTTCTAGCCGAGGTGGATGGACAGTGGACGATGAAATACTTCCGCAGGCAGGGCAAAGAGGTTGTTCTGGAGGCCGCCAATCCGGCTTATCCCACAATATGCCCCAGGGAAGAACTCAAAATAGGCGGCGTGATCACCGCCTCCGTCAGAAAATACCTGATGTAACCCGGATCAAAAAACATGGAGTAAATGTTATGCAGACCACAACAGGCACGTCTTATTTCCAAATGACGATGAGAGAAAATCAGCCAAAATTATCGAATCAGGAATTATTCGGGACGATGGTACGTGAGGTGGAAAAAACAGACTGGGATATGGTGATCGTGAAGATCGATAAACAGATTTCCAGAGCAGGTGCTGTTTTTATTACTGTCTCGGCTTTGTATTTTTCTTTAATCTTTATATCTATTTTTGGGGGATAGAACCAATCACCATCCAAACACACTATGACTGCTCAGGAAATCAGTAAAATTTTACATGGCCTGGCCAGCCCACTGATAGCCCAAGAAGGGTCTGATTTAATCCCACTCACGCGGGACGAGCGTTAATTATCCGCAACTTGCTGCGAGGTAGTTGATCGCATTGGTCATACCCCCAGCATCCTTCGGGTTGATTCAGGTAGCCCCTGTTGAATGTGGATCAGGTTCAGGTCGATATCTGGTCGAATGCGAACAGGAGAAAGAACTTGGTCTGGAAATTCACAGGGGATGAGCAGTCGTTTCAAGAAGCGCTTCAGAAGAATCAGGTCATTGTCAAAGTCAGTGAACAACAGGGGACTACCTTATATTTTTTGTGATCCTTTCTGGATCATTTGTTATGTATAAAAAGCAATGAGCGTACCATAATTATAAATGACAAACTAAATTACCAAAATAATATATTAATATATTGATTTTATTATATATTTTTTGTAGTCATTCGCGAGGGGTCCTCTTGTTTATTGCGATGATTACGCCAATTGTTGCTTGGCCTACAAAATATGTAGATTGCGTGATTAAATAATGGTGATGGTTTTTTATAATCAAGAGGGTAGGTCGTTATAAAAAAATAAATAATGATTCTAAATATTCAGCGTCTTATTTTAGTGACGATTGGGTCTGTTCGTCAATTTCCAGGATTTTGTCCACATTGAAAATACGTTTTTCCCTCCGGGCAAGACAAAAAGCTTCCAGTCCCAGATAGGGGTAACCCTTATATTCCATTTCACCCATAAAAAGAGGGCGGACTATCCTGCGTGATTTTTCATCCTGTCCCTTGAGATAGAGAATTTCGATGTCTTTCTTTTCGAGAATTGCCGTTTTGATCATTTTCAGCTTTTCTTCGCGGCTGAATGTTTTGGCCGCCTGACTGTATTGAATGCTTGTAAGGAATTTTACCACCTGCCAGTCCATTAAAATGTGGTTTTTCTTGAGCGGCTGCTTGAGGATAATCCCGTTAAGAGTTGTGCATCGGGATAGCGCTACATACATTTGTCCGTGTGCAAACGTTCCGCGGCCCACATCGATCACTACGTTTTCAAAGGTTTTTCCCTGGCTTTTATGAATCGTTACTGCAAAGGCCAGGCGAACCGGATATTGCGTAAATGATCCCACTTCTTCAGAGCGCAATTCTTCGTTTTTTAGAAAAAAACGATAGATCTTCCATGTATAGGGCGAAATGCGTGCCGTGTCGCCATTGTCCAGTTCGGCCACAATCATATTATCGCCGTCGTCATTTTGTTCAAACTTTCTGATTTTTCCGATGGTGCCGTTGATCCACTGCCCCAGTGAATCGTTGTTGAGCAGCATGATTTGTGCGCCTTTTTTCAGTTTCAAATCCACGGCGGTCGGCAGATATTCCTTGCCGAAATCCCCTTCGATCCGGCCTACCGCTTTCCAGACTTTGCCTTGTAATTCGGTGAGACGCTTCTCATTGATCGTATCGGCCAAAGCATTGGTGCTGGTCAGCGACAAATAGAATGAACCGGGAGGCGCTTCAAAATGCGGATCACAGCGTTGATTGAACTTTGCCAGATCCTCATCCGTAACGGAGCGGTTGCGGATGGTGTTGAGCAGTCTGACAAACTCATCGTCTTTCTGGCGATAGACTTTTTCGAGCTCGACATACTCGATATTCAACTGGTCAAAACATTTCGCGCTGAAAAAGTAGGGGGTTGGGTAGTGACTTTTGAAGATGTCGCGCTCTGCGGACGTTACGACCGGTGGCAGTT
>JBDKUG010000366.1:0-5076 GCA_039679815.1 Smithella sp. | reverse complement strand
CACGCGCAAAATCAGCTGCATTGAGCAAAATCACCTAATGGAAAATCTGGGATAATAGTACAGTAGTGTCCGGTTAATTTAAATTCATTACATTTATAAATCAATCATAACAAATAAATAAGCATGTATTATTGATAATTGATAAGAACTTCCTTTTTGTGGCGTGAAGTATATTTAGCGGTCTCTTGTATGTCAAGAAGATTTAGGCCACAAGATATAGGAGATGGATGAGCTGACCGGAACGGCGCTGCATTACGCACATCATCCTTTTATGATTTTATCCTGTAAAGATGCCGGACAAGACCCTTTAGACCGGAATTCAGACAGACCTATCCGTCACATCCTGTTTTTGTGTTGTCAGGACGTCAGGATTGGATGTAATCATCCCACGAATATTCGGGGGGTCGGCGTCCGTGTCGGTTTGCGGATGTGGAGCATGAGTGACTCATTATTAAAAATCCACTGCTGTCCCAACGTTAATCGAATAGATTCAACTGGTTGCTGATATGGCCTTCTTTTTTTGTGTAGCTGACATTTGGAAGTATTTGATAAATGGGTTCTTTTTCGAAAAGCGTCAAACTCAAAATCTGTAGAATTGTGTAGAGACTTTGGTCCTGTCATATCTGAAACTGACTTCGGAACTCTCGGCCTATCAAATCAGATTTCATTACGTTGCGTATATGACATGGAGAGCGCTATTTCTAGATTCAGGCCTACGGCCAACCTTTAGCGAAGACCTCAACAAGATGTGGCTTTTTCTACCCAGTTCTTTCCTTAATATTGCCATGGACTTCACCAGCAGCGAACCTTCCGGCGACATCCTTATGCATTGCACTTCAGGACTTAAGCGACTTGACCTGGTTGACCAAACACATTGGGGAAACCCAGAGCTCGTAAACCCTCTTAACAAGCAAAGGGGATGGTGCGAGGTGTCGGAGTGGGGGATGTGCGTTGGGCCGACTCAGTTCGGAATTGACTACTGGCTTTGGGCTGTGGGGCTGGGCACTACAAGCCGAACTCGTTTTCTCGATGGTATTCTTAAACTTCCTAAACTGCCAGACATTATCGTCCCTTCTGGTTCAATTAAATTGGTGAAAGTTTAAATGAAAGGTCCAACAAGGGCAATACGGCCGATAGCTTCGCTCCGGCTGATTTTTTCGTTAGTTTCAATAAACAGAAATAAGCAAGTTGATTATTCCCTCTGCCTGAGGATTCGGAACTATACGGGGCGTTAAAGTGGCAATGGGATAATAGCAATGAAGAATCGCCTTATGTTTTCAATGACCCGGAAACAGGCGAAAAATTTACCCACAGAAACAGATTTATGAAAGGTCTATGCAAAAGAGCCGGAGTCAAGCCCTTCGGTTTTAAGGCATTCAGGAAATTTGGCCCTTCGGTTTTAAACGACATTCATCGAGTCAGCATCAAAAAGTTGCAGAGGTTATTGAGGCATCAATCACAAACGACAACGGGAATTTATTTAAAGAAAATTGCTGATGACTTGGCGGTTGGTTTAAGGCTTCTGGAAAAAAGGACACACCCAAGGATGTTGTGAATGCCTGAATTCGTAAGTGATTGAATTATTTTGGTAGTTCCAAGGAGAGTTGAACTCCTGTCTCCGGTGTGAGAGGGCATCCATACCACCACAGCAGTATTGATATTATTCACTTTTCTCCTGCATTAGAGTCATTAAAATCATCAAAAAACACCACGTTTTGTGTCCGCGCGTGTGTCCACGTCTGCCGTTTTCACTCATGCAGTATTTGCAGAGTTGATATTTGCGCAAGACATTTCATGAGTCGCGGCAACCTCGCCTGACTGGCGCGATCGGGTAACAGATGCCCGGGAATTGCATCGAGAAATTCACCGTGTGCCAAAAGCGCCCTGAATGACACAGACAGATAATCTTTCAGGTCGTCAGGTGACGTCATGATTTCAGAAACAATTTCGGGACGGCCATCCACGATGGTGATGATGTCTTCTATATCGTGACTGGACATATAGTCACCGCCGCCGCGTCCTTTGAAAGCTTCGATCTTGGTTGCAAGAAAATACGGAGGCGTTACAAGTTGAATTGTTAACTCTTTTTCAATCTCGATATGCACTGCATTCCTGATGGCAGGCAGGTACCAGCGGTTGGAGAAGCCCAGAATATCTTCCTTCGTCGGCATGACATCGACTTTGACGTCATCAACCAACCAACGGCATACCGGTGCGTTTTCGCTCATGTCCTGCTTGAAGCCCCTGCTTCGGAGTTCTTTTTCGAGCCTGTAGTACTCCAATCGAGAGGCAACCTCTACTATGACATCCACATCTTGTGTGCTCCGGACTTCCGGCATGGCAGGATCTGTAATAAGCAATCCCGTGGCGCATCCGCCGACGAAAACAACCTTCTCCCTTAGATTGCCAAGGTGTCTGGCCACATGGATGAGCATCCTGATATTCAGAGCGTTACTATCAATCATGGCGGGCCAAAGCGAATTTTAAGTTCCTTGATGGCTATTTCTCGTTCCCTGGCTCTCCCGTCACGAAGAGCATCGACTAATGCGAGCAATTCATAGAGCATTTTATCTTGTTGCACGGCCTTTGGGACAGACTTGTACAGAGGGGAAAATTCGTAACCCCGGGTATCACCCTCCGGATCGGGCCATACGGGAGGCGGCTCATTCGGTTGCGTAATTAAGTTCTTGAGCGGTGGTGCGGCGTATCCCGTCGGAATGCCTCGGGTCAATCCGCCATAATCTGGGGAGAACGCATATTTGATACCGTGGATGAGGAATTCTTCCAGTGATTTTTTAAGGGGGAGACCCCGCTGAGAATCCATAAGGCGGGCTGAAACAGCACGTTTGATGCCGGCATGAACTTCTGAGGTGCTCATGAAAAGAGCTTTGGCCAAAGAGGGATAGGACCATTGGCCTTTGCCCACGATAATCAGTTTTAAAAGGATATATATGTCTTGAGGTTTGAGATTCATGGGCGCAATATATTCGCTATTCGCGAATGGCGCAAGAATTATTTTGTTTAAAGATGATTTTCAAGTGACTGATCTTTGGGATTCCAAGGGCCAGACGCTGCAAAAGCTGTTTTCGGACGAGAGCAAAAAGTCGTATCAGGCGGCGCAACGCTGAGGGCAATTTGTGTCCGGACTTGTGTCCGGAGGTTAATGTTGCGGGCTGTTGTTTCTAAGTCTTTGTAATTACTGGTAGTCCCACGGGGAGTTGAACCCCGGTTTCCGGCGTGAGAGGCCAGCGTCCTAACCACTAGACGATGGGACCATTTTAGGCGGGGATCATGATTGCAATCTGCAGGGCCAAGCGGCGGAAATTCTATTTTTTGCCGGCAGACGATCCTCCAAACAGTGGAAACTCGAGCGCAAGTATCTAGTCAATGCGCCGGAAAATGTCAAGGCAAAATTGCCGTTGCACCAGCTACTCTCTTTACTCGGTAACATTTATTTATGAGGCAACAGGCGAAGAATTGCCGATCAATATTGCCCGACGCCTTATTTATCCTGTTTCTCAATATGGTCGATGGCGGCTTTGATTCTCTGCGCGACGCGATCCCTGCCCAAGGTGACCATGACTTCATCAATACCGGGGCTGACGGTTTTACCGGTCAGGGCCACCCGCAGCGGTTGCGCAATAACTTTGAATTTGATGCTGTTGGCCTCAATGAAGTTTTTTAGAAACGCTTCGATGCCTTCTTTGCTGAAATCCTGAATGCCGGGAATTGCCGCAGCCATCGCCTTCAAATGACCGGCCACCGCGGGGACCAAAAACTTCTGCGCGGCTTCAGTTTCATACTTTACGCAATCCGTAAAATAAAAATCCGCCGCCCCCACCAGTTCGATAAGTGTTTTAACGCGCGGCTGCAAGTCGGCAATCACTTTTTGCGTAAAAGCGGCATCGCCGGTATGGATTCCGGCAGGCCACAAGGGTTTCATATCCTCCATTAATCTCTCCGCCGACGCTCCTTTGATGTAGTGCGCATTCAGCCAGAGCAGTTTTTCAGGATTGAAAACGGCGGGTGACTTACCGACCGCGGAAAGATCAAAGAAATCGATAAGTTCTTGTTGCGAAAAAATTTCCTGATCTCCGTGCGACCAGCCCAGACGAACCAGGTAGTTCACCAGCGCTTCCGGCAGGAAGCCCATTTCCTTATAGGCCATAACGGAAGTCGCGCCGTGACGTTTGCTTAAACGCGCTTTGTCCGATCCCAGAATCATCGGGACGTGGGCGAATTTGGGCACGTCAAAGCCCAGCGCCTGATACATTAAGATCTGCCGGGGTGTATTGTTGACATGATCGTCTCCCCGAATAACATGCGTGATATTCATCATCGCGTCATCGATGACGACGGCAAAATTATAAGTGGGATACCCATCGCCGCGTTCGATGATTAAATCGTCCAACTCATCGTTATTAAAATTGATATTGCCCTTGATCAGGTCTTCCACAATGGTGACGCCGGTTTGCGCGCCGCGAAAGCGCACAACGCTGCCCGGCGATTTCTTTAAGTTTTTATCCCGGCAGGTGCCGTCGTATTTGGGCTTTTTTCCGGAGGCCAGCGCCTCTTTTCTTTTGTTTTCCAGCTCTTCGGCCGTACAGGTGCAGACGTAGGCCTTGCCTTCCTGGATCAGCTTTTGTACCATTTCTCGATGTAAATCAACGCGTTGGGCCTGAAAATGCGGCCCTTCATCCCAGGAAAGGCCCATCCAGGTCATGGCGTCCAGAATCGCCCTGGTGGATTCATCGGTAGAGCGCTGCTGATCCGTGTCTTCAATTCTTAAAACAAATTCGCCGCCATTGTGGCGGGAGAAAAGCCAGTTAAATAGAGCAGTTCGTGCTCCGCCGATGTGCAGATATCCGGTCGGGGACGGGGCAAAGCGGGTGCGTATTTTGGTGCTCATAGTGATTCCCTTAATTTTTGCGCTGTTATAGGGTTGCGACGGGTCATTTGTCAAGAGCCTTTTGCCTTTGCGGCAGCAAATTATACTTGACAATACAATCATTTTATCATTTACTCACCCGCTCAACTAAGGTTGGCTTAATTTTTTTGCAAGGCAGCAAGCGTTCC
>JBDKUG010000256.1:0-7354 GCA_039679815.1 Smithella sp. | reverse complement strand
ACGGAGCTGGGAGCGGCCCGGGTGATTCCCTTCCGCTCCTCGCGGACGATCCCGAGGCGGACCGAGGAAAGGGCCGCAAAGAGGCTCGAGCGCTGGCGCAGGATCGCCGCCGAGGCGGCCGAGCAGTGCGGGCGGGGCGACGTCCCCGAGATCACCGCAACCGTTTCCTATGAGGAAGCCCTCGGCATGGCCCGGCCTGGGTCGTTGAAGGTCCTCTTCTGGGAATCCGAGACGGAGCGCTCCGTCCGTGAGATCCTGAAGACGGAAGAGGCCCGGTCGGCAAAGGAGTTCTTCCTCGTCGTGGGGCCCGAGGGAGGGCTCTCGGGCGAGGAGGCGCAGACGGCCCGCGAGGCCGGCTTTCTCACGGCAAGCCTCGGCCGGCTCGTCCTGCGGGTGGAAACGGCGGCCCTTGCCATCCTGGTCATTTTCCAGTATGAATGCGGCCTGATCGGCGCCCTGAAGGGGAACATGCAAGATGGATAGCCATTACGGCGGGTTCTGGCGGCGTTTCGTCGCGCTTTCAATCGACCTTTTCATTTTGGGCACGATCGGGTTCACGATGCTCATCCTGGGCTCCGTTGCCTTTGGCCTGGGCGTCTCACCCGAGGAGATGGCCGCCGATCCCGAGACCCTCATGGAACTCGGCGCGAAGGTCTGGGCGATCTACCAGGCCCTCGGCTTCTTTCTCAACATGGCCTACTTCACCTGGTTCAACGGCACAACGGGGCAGACGCCCGGAAAGCGCCTGATGGGCCTGCGCGTCGTCCGGGACACGGGCGAGGCCATTTCCTTTGGGACGGCCTTCCTGCGCTGGGTGGGCTATCTGATCTCCTTTTTGCCCCTGTGCATGGGCTTCCTGTGGGCAGGCGCGGACCGGCGCAAGCAGGCCTGGCACGACAAGATCGCCGGCACCGTCGTGATCGACCTCTACCGGGTCGTCGAAGTCGCGATCCCGCCAAAAAATGCCTTGACAAATCAAGGCAATTTATTTACTTAAGTCATTCTTCAAAGCACAAACGGGTCGGTAGCTCAGTCGGTAGAGCATCGGACTGAAAATCCGAGTGTCGGCGGTTCAACTCCGCCCTGACCCACCAGGAAAATCAAGGGGTTGCGAATGTCATTCATTTGCAGCCCCTTCTTTTTTGTGAAGTTTTTGTGAACTTGGCGAAGAAGTCAAGCTGTCATCCAGAATATTGACGGCCTTGACCTTGTGAGAGGGTGCAAGGTGGGCATATCGGAGGGTCATCGTAAGGGTCTTGTGGCCTAGCAGTTCTTTGACTGTAGTGATGTCCACACCGGCCATGACCAAATGGCTAGCAAAGGTATGCCTCAGATCATGGAACCTGAAATCGTTGATCTTGGCCCGTTTTAATGCGGCCTGGAAGGGTTTGTGGAGATTGACGTAACGGGTGCCTGTTTCTGCGTTATAGAATACATAGGGCGTGTCGAGCCTTCGCACGATCCCCGACAAGATAGTCCTCAGGGTTTCGTTTATTGGGATTTCTCTCCTCTCACCGTTCTTCGTTTTTTCCAAGAGAATGAAACCATGCCTCAGGTCCACGTTATCCCATTTGAGGGACAGAATTTCACCCTTCCTCATGCCTGTATTTAATGCAGTGACGACAACCGACTTCAAACACTTGTCACAAGCCTGAACGAGGGTATTACATTCTTCCTTGGACAGGTAACGCAATCTCCGATTGTTTTCCTCAAGTAGTTTGGCTCTCCTAATCCTTTTCAGGACATCTTCTTCAACCATGTCCCATTCTACTGCCTTGGTAAACATGTGTTTGAGCGTTGCAATGTGCCGGTTGATTGTGGCAGGCTTGTTTGCCTTGACTTCATTCGAATGCGGCTTTGGCTTTCCTGCTTGGAGCCTTTCAGATTGATAACCCTCGATCATGCGGGTGTCAAAACTACGCAACGGCAGGCTTCCGAAACGTTCTTTCAATTGGTCGATGACAAATTTCTTTTTCGTGAATGCCCGTTGCCTCTCTGCCCACTTCAGATAATCGTCTGCAAGTTGCTTGAAACCGTGATTTGCGATTCTCTTGATTTCGGGCATCTTTCCGTCTAGGACTGTCTTACGTCGTTTGGTGAGAAGGGTTTCGGCATCCTTGACTTTTGATGACTTGGATGATTCGCGGATGACCTTCCCATCCGGTCCGACATAGGCAATCCAGAGGATGTTTCCCCTTCTATAGATTCCCTTTGCCATGACGTCTCTCCATTATTTTCTCTTTGACGTTCTCTTTCAGGCTGAATCCCTCTTCTGTGATGAAGCACATCAGCACAACCGGTTTGCCGTTCTTCGTGATGATCACCTCCTCCCTGGAATCTTCGATTTCCCTTACGATTTGTGTTGCCCTCTGCCTTAACTCAGTAACGGTGTAAAACCTCATCGCTTCAGATCCTTTCTTGACATGGCTTCTTTAATAGCTATTATTATAGTAATTGTCAAGAGAATATTCTAGTTCACAATTCACTTCACAGTCGATACGACAACCTTGATTTTATTAAATGATTACCCCTATTCAACGGACATACAATCCGTTTATCCATTATTTTGACTTGATGACTTTCAAATTAGGAAAGGGTTTGAACGACTGCGTTTCGATCCATTTGTCGATTTCACGCCTTCTGAACCTCAGGTACTTGCCTAGCTTGGAATGGGGAATTTCACTATTCCTGATTTGGTCATATATCCAACTTTTAGAGACATTGAGATAAGCGGCTAGTTGAGCCACATCAAGCAGGGTCTCCTTTTCATCATGCTTTGCTACACTAGAAAGCACGGGTTTCAGGATTTCAGCAACCCTGGATGAAATGGCCTCGATATCAGCCTGTTCGATCTCTAGCTTCATTTCACATACCAGAGGAATGAAACTTCTTGTAAAGAGCTTCGGCTATCATATCGAATTCCGTTGGAATTGCCCCTGTGGCCTTCGTCAAATTCCTTATGATTTCTCCCTGTCGGTGGCACGCAACCGCGCCATAGCTTGTAAATGTCGTCAAAACCTTCTCATGACCCAAATTTTGGCTCCACGCCTTGAACTGTTCCGGTGTCTTGCAAATTTCTTCACCAAGTTGTGCAAGGGTATTTCTGAAGCTATGAGGATTGAAGTACGGCAGTCCGGCGCTGACAAAAGCCTCGCGAAAGATAGATCGAATGGGCGAGGCGGTATTCCAGTGCTTCCGCGCCAATCCTGCCGCTGCAAACTGCCGCTTAGGGTCTAGCACAACCTGCGTTGCCGGAAATAGCGGATCGTCATTCCCCCACAGTTTCTCATCCCTGAGATATGACACCCACCCTGAAACGATTGCACGAATGTCCTCCCCCACGGGAAAGAAGAACGTATTGAAAGTCTTACTGAATTTAGTCTTTACCTCGCGGGCATCCTGGTTAACGCATCCGGCAATCAGATCAACATGCTTCAATCTCATCGAAGCGATTGCGCTGTCCCTCGCTCCGGTTAGCAGCGCGAAGGCGATGAGAGCACGATTTCGACGCTCTATTTCGGTGTTGCCCGGCATTTTACCGATGACATGCTTGACCTGCTCCACGGTTGGAAACCTCTGTTGCCGTTTTGCAGTGGCAATGCGCGCATCCTTTTCAGACAAATTGAAATATTCGGCATCGTTATATTGAATACGAGATTTATAGCCAGATTGCATTGCCAGCCACTGGAAAAACCGCTTGAGTTGGTTAAGCGTCGCATGAAGAGTCGCCTTGCTTAGCTTTTCTCCGGACTGTTTCCCCTTTTGATCGGCAAGGATGTTTTTAAAGGCAACGGCCTGCTCGAAGTGAAACGCCTTGAAATCACGATATTTGGTATAAGCCTCATAGCGGCTCAGAGCTTTCGCGGCTGCATCAACAGTCGGGTCACTCTGGCGCTTGGCTTCCTTGAGAAAAGCAAAATATTTTCGCTTCATCCGTTCATTGCCTGCATTGTACTTTTTCATGGTCTGATGTCCCCTATATCAAGTCACTGTTTACGGAGGGGTTAGCTCTCTCATCTATACGTTGAAGTGCTACCGGGAAGCTTATGTCCATTTTCGCGCGAAACTCCCCGATTCTGGACATGCTGACGTGCCGGTTCATTATGGCGTTGCAGTCCGGGCAAATGGCTTTGAGGTTGCCGTACTTCTCGGTGATAGGGGTATATTCAGCCATGTCGCCGCCCGGTGTTTTCGGGGCACGACAGCACACACAATAGAGTTGCCCCGGGTTACAGCCCTGCTTGTTCTTTGCACGGCGCGCTTGAAGAAATGCCGCCAGATCATGGCCAAGGATCAGCAAGGGACGCCTGTCATCGACATTGGCAAGCCCTTCCTTAATCCAGCGACGTACTGTATTTTTATGGATGTCGAACAGTTTGGCGGTCTCTTCCACTGTATAGCTGCGGTGGATTTTCACGAGACGGTGGTTATGATGACGTCTTCTTTTCATCGTCGCCTCTGTTACTTCGCCGCCTTACGTGCCGCTTCCAATTTTTTCACCAAAATGCGGATTTTGTCATCCGTGTTCCCGGCAATGCGTGCCGCATTGATTGCCTCTACTTCGTCGGAAGGCCACCCGACCGCCCGCGTGCCGAGAGACACCGGCTTTGTCCAAAGCCCTTGAGATACCCGCAAATAGATGGTGGATCGCGAAAGCCCCGATTCAGATTTGACGGCTGGAATTCGTAGGATGGTATGCTTCATCTCAATACCTCCCTGGGGGTTTTTGGAAGTCTTGAGACAAAGCTAGATGGGCGATTTGGGCGATACAATACCCCTGCAGGAATAAACCCTTAATTGATATTTCTTTATAATTCGGTTAGTTAGGTACTTGCAGGGGTTGAGCCGGAATTTTCCGATTGAAAACACTTCTGGAGGGATAGTGATACAAAATCAAATACTTAGTGAGATGTGGAGTTGGGCGAAAAAATTCCGCCCAACTTTTTTTGGATTTATCCTTTTGGTATGGATAACACCTACATCTGTTCATCAGTAGGTAGTCGCAAGAATCGGGGATTAAGGATGGAAATCGAGTAACGGTCCCTTGCGTGATCTGCGCAATGGAGCGTACTTTGTAAGATTAAATGTTGGCTTTCTGCCCGATGGAACCTATTTCGCTTTTGCATCATCCCCGTCGTGCAGCTTGAAAAGCGGGGCATATTGTTTTTGCAGATTGTCGATTTTCTGGTCACTTGAAGGCCCCTTCAGCCAGAGAGAAAATGCTATAAGTAAAATAATCAAAAACAGGAATGCAAGTCTCAACGACCGCAGGAGAGCGGATACGACCATCAGAGACCCGGCCGAGACAATGGCCGCCACTTGACAGGTCGGATTCGTCATGATCCGGTTCATTAAACTCAAAAGCTCTGCCATTTGGGCCTATCCGCTAACCGGCTTCTCATGTCTCATGTTATCGTCAAGATAAATATGCCGCCCTTGATATGTCTGTATTTGAGGTGCCATCCCTGGCTCTCATATTTCGGTATCAGTACAGCCATCACATCTTTCATGAGCTTGACGTAATTTGATGTGCGGGATCCTCCGTCCTTACTATCCGGATTGCTTGCAACCACACCATAGCGTGAGGGCATCTCATAGATGACCTGAAATTCCAGTTCATCGAGATCTGCGGCACTTGTTAGACCCATCTCTGTAAGCTTCTTGTCGATTGCGATTTCTGTCTCTTTTGCCGCTTCCCCCACAATGCGATTATACTCTTCCATAAATTTTCTGGCCGCCTCTTCCTTCTCTCTTTTCAGCCGTTTCCGTTCCGCATGCCGTTGTCTAAATTCTACATTCTTCTCCAACTCGCTGATAAATTCACCTCTTGCAATAACCATTGAAGCCTCCAGAACAGAATAATTAACCGCCAGATTATCTATTCGGTGAACGTGCAAAATACTTGCCTATATGTCGATACACCACAGAAAACTGGCAGAAGGGCTATATAGAAACTCCATAAGGGTAGTACCTTGTTCGTATTGATGCTGTTCCAGTATGGACCACCATGCTAACTGCCTGATATAAAAGAAATATAATCACCTGCATTCCATAACGGGGTACATGGCTTGTCCTTAATGAAATAGCCACAATTCCGGACATAACGCTAACTCATTGTTTAATCAACTAATTATTCGGAAGCCTCTCATGGAAATCCCGTGGCACAGGCCATGCTCATAGTGACGTGCAAATACAAACGTGAGGACAAAATGAATCAGCAAGTCTCCATTGTTTACGTAACCGAGAAGATTCCCATTCCCCAGATGAGTATGTTGACAGGCATGCAAGAGGTGATAGGCGAAAAATATTGCACCAATAACAAACTCATCGTGCTTGAGAACACGGAAGCGGAGATCAAGATCCTTCTGGCAAAGGAGAATCTTCTCTGCATTGACGAGTTGGTGAAAGTTCTGCCGAGGGAGAAGAGAATTAACGCAATGTTGGTGGAAAAAGAGGAAATCCAGAGACTCTTCACCAAAATATATGATCTTTTCGGGGCGAATCATTGCCACTGATCATCCCGTGAATGTTTGAAAGAGGTTAGAGCTATGTCATTCATGAAGATGTTAGATATCGACAGTGACTTTCTGAAAGCAGCCTCCAACGAAGCTTTCATGGATGAATTGAGGCAGGAAATAGAAAGAAAGCTCGACAAGCTAGACGAAAAGGAGATGCTCCCCCACTGTAAACGCGATGTCATTCAGTTAATAAGCGGCATAGAAAAAGCAAAAATCAGATTCCTGCAGGGGCATATCCGTGTTCAACAGCTCTATAGGGAAGTTGATGCCAATCTCAGCATGTTCAAGAAACAGTATCCTAAATTTGATTACCTGAATGACCCGGTTGTGAATGCCTATTATGCATAAGAAGCAAGCGCAAGGAGATTATCAAATCAATGAACACAGTAGTAGAAAACTGGATCAGCTATGAGGATATGACTGAAGAACCCGGGATTGATTGCCGGGCCTGCGATAAGATTGTGGAAGCACACTCAACCAATAGCAGGAAGATCTTCTCGACTGTCAACTCGTCCGTCGATCTTCTGAAGTCTCAGGCTAATGGCCTCGTATCAGATTTCTTCAGACGCTCACAGGCGGCAGATTCCAACGACATCGCCCGGTTGGAAGCGGAAAAGAATGTTGTGAGAGAAAGGCTGAAAAGAGAAATGGAGAGGATAGACATGGAAAACAACCCTTATCGTTATGGAGACACATGGTTTTGTGTCTAGCGACGACTGCGGAAAGTATACGCAATGGAATAGGACGGGGCGGAGTCAATAGAGGCTCCGCCTTTGCTTTGTGACAATTACTGGTTGTAGTTGTGTAAAATTTAGCAGAATGCGATTTTAAACATT
>JBDKUG010000170.1:0-2334 GCA_039679815.1 Smithella sp. | reverse complement strand
CGCATCAGCTTTGCAGCGGCGCGCGGATCATCCTCTTTCATTTTTTCCGCTTCGGCGGCAAGCTGCATCATGGCTTTTTCCATTTTGCTTTCATCGATGCCGCGCAGAGGATCCTCTGCATCTTCTTTTTTCCCGGAACCGGTAATGGCCGCGAACAGGGACATCCGACGTTCCAGCGCAACCGTTTTACATTTCGGACAGTCGGGAACTTTGCTGGTGTTCACCGATTTGGAAAAGAAATTATAGATGGTGTTGCATTTTTTGCAGTAAAATTCATAAATCGGCATAGGCAAACTCCTCTATATTTCACCGTTACCCTACTGGTCGTCTCCCGGTCAAGACAAAAAAATAAACGTCATGGGGATGGAATATAAGATCGATCGGACGCCGTCAAGATGCAAAATAAAAGCGGGGCGCGCTGAAAGCCGGCGGCCCCGTCCGAACCTTCCTGTGTTGATGAAAAACATTGACAAAAGCGGCCATCGACATATAAGGTTATTCGCATATTTAAAGGAGCAATTGACCCATGTTTGGTATCGGCGTACAGGAACTGATTATTATCGCGATTATTGCGCTTTTAATCGTCGGGCCTAAGAAGCTGCCCGATCTGGCTAAAACACTGGGCAAAGGTTTTAGAGATTTCAAAAATGCGACGGAAGGCGTCACCGAAGACTTGAAAGACGCCTTGAAAGAAGAAGACAAGCCCAAAACCGATGACGGCCTGAAAGATTCGCTGCTGTTGAAAAAGACCGGCGCGGAAGAGGCGAAAGACGAGACGTCCGGTCATGACGCCGGCAAACCGTAAAAAATCCAACATAACCTCTACCATTCAAAACCCAGCATAACGGCACATGATGGAAACCAACGACGATCTTAAAATGTCTTTGACGGAACATTTGATTGAATTGCGCAAAAGGCTGACCAACGCGCTGATCGCCCTGGGGGTTGGTTTTTTTGTCTGTTATTATTTTAAAGACTGGCTGTTTGCCGTCATCACCCGACCGTTGACCGACGCGCTGCCCAAAAGCAGTTATCTGATTTACACCGGCTTAACCCAGGCTTTTTTCACCTATATGAAAGTCGCTTTTTTTTCTTCCCTGATTCTCACCAGCCCGTTCATCTTTTATCAGGTGTGGAAATTTATTTCGCCGGCGCTGCTTCCTGAGGAAAAAAAGTACGTGGTGCCCTTTGTTCTGTCGTCCACGCTGCTTTTTCTGGGAGGTGTTTTGTTCGGCTACTTTGTTGTTTTACCCCCGGCTTTTGAATTTTTTGTCAGTTTCAACAATGAATATCTGCGGGCCATGATTTCTTTTAATGAATATCTCTCGCTGTTCATTAAGTTTTTACTGGGATTCGGCTTGTCTTTCCAGTTGCCGATTTTAATTTTCTTTTTGGCCAAACTTGGCATCGTCAATGATAAAATCCTCGCGAAAAACAGAAAGTATGCCATTTTATTAATGTTTATTGCCGCCGCAATCCTCACGCCTTCGCCGGACGCTCTCAGTCAGGTATTGATGGCGATCCCCTTGCTGTTTCTTTATGAAATCAGTATATTTGTGGCAAAGTTTGCCGCCCGGAAAAAAGCGGTGACCGGGGACCATGACGATTCGGAAGCCACGTAGGTATTTCAGCAATGTCTAAACGCAAAGAAAATCAACCGGCACGGAAGGACCGACGATCCGCAATGCGTAAAGTTTTATGGGTGATGTTGATTTTAATCATCCTGACGACCGTGGGCGGAGCCACTACCTATCAGGTCATGACGATGGATTTGCCGGGAATCGACGCACTCAAGGATTACCGGCCCAGCATTTCCTCCCGCGTGCTGGATGAAAATGACGACCTGATCGACGAGTTCTTCCTGGAAGACAGAAAGATGATCAAGATTGCCGAGGTTCCGAAGCTCGTGCAATATGCCTTTGTCGCAGCGGAGGATTCCCGCTTTTATCAGCATCGGGGGTTCGATCTGCTCAGTATTTTCCGCGCCGTGTTCAAAAATGTGGAAGCCGGCAAAATCGTGCAGGGCGGCAGCACCATCACCCAGCAAGTCGCCAAGCTGATGTATCTGACCCCGGAAAAAAAATACGTCAGAAAATTGAAGGAGGCCATTCTTTCTTATCGCATTGACAAATATCTGACCAAAGATGAAATCCTGAATTTATATCTGAATCAAATTTATCTGGGCCACGGCACTTACGGCATCGAATCGGCGTCGATCGGCTACTTCGGCAAAAGCGCCAGGGACCTGACGCTGCCGGAAGCCGCGCTTCTGGCCGGCCTGCCGAAAGCCCCCACCACCTACTCTCCGTTTCTGAATTTCAACCGCGCCAAACA
>JBDKUG010000367.1:0-2406 GCA_039679815.1 Smithella sp. | reverse complement strand
TCCATTGCCTGGAAGCGTTTGACGGCAGTTTACAGCCGTCAATGGCGAACATTTCTTTTCCAGTCAGCCCCAAGTCATAACAGACCAGCAGGACTTCGCGAAAGAGTCGGGTGATCTCCTTGTCCATTGTGGAAACGAAATCGGCAATGGTTGTAAAGTGAGGTTTGGTGTCGCAGCTCAGGGCCATGAAGACGATGTTCTCCTCGCAGGCCTGCGCGATGCATCTGCTGGATGTGATCCCCCGTGAATAGGCGAACAGGCGAAGCACTGAAGGATCAACGAGTTAGGAGTGAGGCTAAAGGCGATGGGCGGAAAAACATCCACCCCCTGCACCTCCACCGGCGTGAGAATAAGAAGACGAAAGGATCAAGGCTGAATTACTTCAATAGCTGACCGCATTCTTTCCAGCCGACAACTTTTATTCCTTTTTGCAGGTAGGATTCATCGCCGCCATAGATCAGCGCGGGGCTGGCAGCCTTTTCTCCAGCCAGCACGCGCCATTTTTCCAATCCGGCAAAGGATTCATGCGTCAGGGTACGGCCTGATTTGATTTCAAGTGGCATGAGCTTCTGCCCCTGCTCAATAATCACATCGACTTCATTGCCGTTGTTGTCCCGCCAGAAATAAAAGGCCGGCTTTTCTCCCCGGTTCAAACGCGACTTGATCAGTTCCGCAATAATAAACGTTTCAAAAATACTGCCTCGTAGTGGATGTGTTTCCATCTGATCCGATGTCCGTATTCCCAGAAGCCACGCTGCCAGGCCGACATCGTAGAAATAAAGTTTGGGCATTTTGACCAGACGCTTATTGAAACTGGCTGTATGAGGCCTGAGCAGAAACACAAGATAACTTGCCTCCAGCACGGATATCCACGCCTTTGCAGTATTATGCGTGATGCCGCATTCCGTCGCCAGGGAAGACAGGTTGAGCAGTTGACCGGTGCGACCGGCGCATAATCTCACAAACCGCTGAAAAGTTTCCAGTTCCTGTATCTTCAGCATTTGCCGAACGTCGCGCTCAACGTAAGCCGTAACGTAGGCGCCATACCATGAGGCAGGCGTCAGCGCCCGATCATATATCGGCGGATAACAACCGGTCAGCAGCATGTCATTGATAGATACGGGCAGCTTATCCGCAGCGGATAATTCCGGCATGGCAAACGGCAGCAGTTCCAGAAAAGCAGTTCGCCCGGCAAGTGACTGTGTGATGCCGGACATCAGTCCAAATTGCTGTGAGCCTGTCAGGATATACAGCCCCATACGGCCGTCTTTATCGACCAGAGCTTGCAGATAGGAAAGAATTTCCGGAGAGCGCTGCACTTCATCCAGCACCGCGCCACCGGGAAAGCGCGCCAGAAATGAACGCGGATCATCTTTGGCGGCCTGGCGGATATCAGGTTCTTCCAACGAAGCATACGGCTTATTGTTAAAGACAGCTTTGGCCAGAGTAGTTTTGCCTGACTGACGCGGCCCTGTCACCGTCACAATGGGAAACCCCCTCAAAAGGTTTTTGATTGTTTTCTGCGCAAGTCGATTAATCATGATGAACGCTTATATGAATTTATACAATTTGTCAAATGCTTTTACAATTTGCATAAAACCGACAGTTCCAGGCAGGCACCGTTCCGAGCGCATAACACAAGGCACCGCCATTACTTCGTGATACCGACACCTGTGGAGGTCATACACTACCGGCGTGCTGCAGACACATCACTTCGGACTGCTCGGGGAGCAGTCCCTACAGCGTCCACCCCCACCTGCAGAGGACAACCATCTCCGGCGCTCCGCGCTGCCTGCGCCAATCTGCATTTATGAAAACTTATTTCAGGAAACTGTTCTCGATGAAATCGGCAATCGCTTTAGCATCATTGATGTCAAGGCAGGGAACGTCCACAGCAAGTTTCACATCCGAGGCGACCGCAATCAGGCCGTCTTCTTTTTTGCTGATCAGTTCCCGCTTGAGTTCGGAACGGAACACTTCAATTTTGGGATAGTCATTAACTTTGAAACCCTCGGTGAGAATGATATCCGCTTCGCGAATGTAGTTGTCACGAATTTCCGCAAAGGTCTGATCACGGTCCACATCCTGGATAATCGCGATCTGATGCGGTGAAGAAACAACGGTTGTATGCGCGCCGGCCTGTTTATGGCGGTAACTGTCCTTGCCTTCGTGGTCAATGTTAAAACCATGCCGGTTGTGTTTGATTGTGGCGACGCGATAACCCCGGCCGACCAGGTCGGAAATAATTTTTTCCAGAAGGGTTGTCTTGCCGGAGTTGGATTTGCCGACTATGGATACGATGGGTATGGTCATATTTCCCTTGCTTTCTTCCGTCATTTATAAATGAATAACACATAATTCTGTGCCTGCCAATTTTTGATTTTCGGTTTTACAGATTGCTTGACT
>JBDKUG010000053.1:0-1636 GCA_039679815.1 Smithella sp. | reverse complement strand
AAGGAAAGCATTGAAACGCTGCGTCAGGTTGCCATGGCGGCGGGGATGTTGACTTTATACCAGGACGGTGTTTTAAAAGCATTTCAGGGCCTGACGGACATCAAGCAGGTGCATCGGGTTTGTATTACCGCCAAACAGTTTTGATGCGCCCGCTTTTGCCTGTGTGTTTTGCCGGACGGGGCGCGCCATGAACAAAGAAAGGTAAATATGGCCTGATCAGGGCGCTTCAGATGCAGGGGGAGACCGTTGGCTTTTATTAATTTGAAAGACAGAGTGATTCAGGCGAAAGTCGTTTATTACGGGCCCGGAAGATGCGGCAAGACGACGAATCTTGAATATGTTTACGAAAAATGCCGCCCGCAGGTCAATTCCGATATGATCACGGTTAAAACACAGGGCGACCGCACGCTGTTTTTTGATTTTTTCCCTTTGGATATGGGAAAAGTTGCCGGTTATGATGTCAAGATTCAACTTTACACTGTTCCGGGGCAGGTCAAGTATGACTCAACGAGGCGTCTGGTTTTAAAAGGGGTTGACGGCGTTGTTTTTGTGGCGGACTCGACGGTGGAGCGACGGGAAAAAAATATTATTTCCATCCGCAATCTGGAAGATAACCTGAAAATTTACAATAAAGACATCCATGACATCCCGCTGGTCATCCAATACAATAAAAGAGATCTTGCTCATGACGGCATTGAAATTCTGGACCTGGAAACCATGGAAAAAGATCTCAATGCCGAACTGAAAGTTCCCGCAATTGAGGCCAGCGCCGTCAAGGGGGATAATGTCGTCGTAACACTCAAGAAAATTATTGCCTTAACGCTGGCGTCTCTGGAACAGCAACTGAAACAGGAGCCTTAACATGACCAACCATGATCCGTCGTCATTTCTTCAGGCCGTGGAAAGCCGTCTCGACAGCATCTTTGGCGAGGACGCGAAACCGCCTCAACCAAAAGACTCCGGGATTTCCCCGACAGCCGGGGAAGACACCGTCAGCGTAACGGTGGATATGCGGGAAGTTCATGGTGAAGCAACCTCCTACACCGCCGAACCTGAAGCCCGGGAAGCATTATCTTTAGCCGAAGATGCCGTTGCCGGGACGAAGGAGAATATTTTGGCAGGCCCGGTTGATGAGGAGGCCGATCAAGCCTCTGCGCACGCGGCGCAAGTGCAGGACAGATCAGCCTACCTCTCTGAAATTGATAAACGTTTTGCGGCAATATTCGGCGATGAAGACAAAAAAGCCGGCACCGCCGCCGATACGGCCAAGCCGGACGATCTTCAGGGCGGGATGGCCCGCGCCGACCGGGTGGAAGACAAAGACGCTGATCAATTTCTGGAGGGCATTTCCCTGACATCGTCATCCATGCTGGAATCGCCTTTAAAAGATCTGAAAAACATTATGCTTTCTCTGGAATCGGAAGTCAGCGATTCGATGCTGGCGCAGTTGGACGATGAGGTCAATCATTTAGAGCCTCTCTATGCGGGCGATCTCATCATCCAGGGGTTTCTGAGAATTATCCGTTTTGTGGAAAGAACCATCCGGGTCAGAGGCGCAGCCGCCGGTCAGAATTCCATGAATTTGCTCCGATCTGTTTATGACCACCTGGAAAATGTTCTGGCCCCGGAAAGGATG
>JBDKUG010000123.1:0-1545 GCA_039679815.1 Smithella sp. | reverse complement strand
GGCGGACTTAATAGATGTATCAACGGCAGTTTATGCAAGCATGCAATATATGATTGCGCCGGCGAACGTTCCGAATGGGTTCAATCTTTATGCTGCTGAAGCGGTCAAGAAGGAGGTGAATGTTCCTGTAGTCGCAGTCGGGCGTATAAATGATCCGCTGATGGCTGACGATGTTGTGTCCGGCAAGATAGCTGATTTTGTTGCATTGGGCCGTGCGTCGATTGCCGATCCCGAATTTCCTAATAAAGTGATGGAAAACAGAATAAATGAAATATCTCCTTGTGTTGGCTGTGTAACAAGATGTCTGGGCACTCCGGGAATCGATCCCACAGACTTAGGCGTATCTTGCATGATCAACCCCTTCTCGGGGCACGAAACCACGATGAAAATAACCAAGACTGAAAGTCCAAAATCCGTAGTAGTTGTGGGCGGCGGACCTGGAGGCTTGGAAGCTGCATGGGTGTCTGCAGCCAGAGGGCACAAGATTACACTTCTTGAAAAGAGCGGCGAGGTCGGTGGACAAATCATAAGCGGCTGTGTACCGCCTTGGAAGCATGAACTTGCCAAAGCAGTTAAATACTACATTGAAATGTGTAAAAAATACGGAGTAACCATTGAGCTTGGAGTCGATGCTACACCGGAAAAGATTTTGTCCTATTCGCCGGACGAGGTTATATTAGCTACGGGCGGGACTCCGATTTATCCACCCATTAAAAATGAAGGCATTCCGGTTGTTCAAGCGGTTGATATTTTGAGCAGCAAGGTTGTGGCCGGAAAAAATGTTTTAATCGTGGGAGGGGGAATGGTTGGACTTGAAACTTCAGAATATCTGCTGACTCAAAACAGAAGGTCAACGGTTGTTGAAATGCTGGATACGGTTGGGGAAGGGTTGAATCCAAGCATACAGTATTTCGTATTTAAAGCCTTAAGAGAAGGTGGAGTAGAGATCCTGAAGAGTACAAAGGTTGAAAAGTTCACAAAGGATGGAGCGGTATGCGTAAATGCTTCAGGTGAAGTTATACTGTCTGGCTTTGATATGGTAATATTGGCAGTTGGCTCAAAGGCAAGCAACCCATTGGAAGCCGAGCTAAAAAACAAAGTGAAATCACTTCATGTGATAGGCGATGCCGTTAAGACCCGCAGGATTATTGATGCGGTAGAAGAAGCAGCAAAACTGGCATTGACGATTTAGAGAAGGATGATCGTTTTGTCTTCGATTCACCTTATCTCTGTGGATCTAACCATTTAGATATGGGAAAAAGTTTGGGAAAAAGTCCCCAGGAAAAAGTTTCCCCGCTTGCGCTTCGCACCAAAAGGAACGAAATCAGAAAGAACGATGTTCCGTCCGGTGGTATTGTCTTTTACGACGCCGTGGTTCTCTTGGGAACCCCCTACGTCAATCAAACGGAAAAGGAAGTTCGTCTGGTCGGTTATCGCGTGGCAAATGTAGATTACTGGATCGCCACAGATCGCCATGATCTTTCCGCCGAGCAGATCGCCTTCGCTTATAAGCTCAGGTGGAATATCGAGATCTTCTTCGGTTGG
>JBDKUG010000322.1:0-19938 GCA_039679815.1 Smithella sp. | reverse complement strand
GTCATCAGGGGGGCCAATGGTGTGCCTAGGGAAGGTGCGGGTACTATAGCCGTTGTCGGCAATTTGAAGGAGATGAGTCCGGAATGGCTGACCGGTGCCAGTATTTTAGGTTACGGCACTTCGCTATTTGTCGGTGTCGGTATTCCGATCCCTGTTCTGGATGAAGACATGGCGCATTATACCGCAGTGAAAGATGCGGATATTTATACTCAGGTGTATGACTACAGCATGGACTATCCCAAGGGCAGCCCGGTGCCTTTGGCGGAAGTCAGTTACCAGGACCTGCGAAGCGGCGTGATTATGATTGACAACAAGAAAGTCATTACCGCTCCGATGTCCAGTTATTACAAGGCCAACCAAATTGCCAATATCCTGAAAGACTGGATCGAAAGCGGGAAATTCCTTCTTGGCGAATCACAGCAGAACCTGCCCGGCGTCAGTTTGTGAATGGATGATTCTGTTTCATAGGGTTGTGACGGCTGTATGATTGGGTTCGGCGTTTTCATTTTTTTATGAATAATCAACATTACAAAAATTAATATTTTACTGAAATAACAGGATGTTGAGCAGCTGCTAAGATACTTTATTGTTTAATAATATTAAGCAATATTAAATAATATTTATCATTATTAAACTTTTTTCTTGACTTTTCCTTTGAATTATAGTTTTTTAGATACAAACTAAAAGGTATTACTTTAAGTCGCTATGGAAAAAATCAGGAAAAATAGAGTGAAAAAATTTCGAGAATCTATTCCTCTGAATATTTCCGAACTTGCCCGCAAGGCGGAATTAACGCCGCAGACGATTGCTAAAATGGAAAAGGGCATCCCCACACGAAAGAATTCAGAGTTAAAAGTAGCCAAGGCACTCCAGAGAAAACATGAAGAAGTTTTTCCTCAATAAGGGTAATTTGTATTATAAGATATCGGGCCCCGAGGGATTGTTTGTAAATGAAGATAGGCAGGTATTTGGTTGCGTTTTTATTTTTAATGACTCTTTTAATCACGTTTGGCAACAGAGGAGTTGTTGATAATTACTTGATGGGAGAAAGACTGGCTCTGCTGAAAGCAGAGAATGATGAGCTGGCAAGGCAAAACAAGGAGCTTGGCAAAACAATACTTCTGTTGCGCAGAGACCCTGCATATATTGAATCGATAGCGCGCAATGAACTGGGAATGGTAAAAAAAGGTGACGTTGTTTACCGGCTGGCAAAATAATGATGAAAAGCATTATTTCACGTTAAAAACGACATGACGGTGCTTTAATGGATTTAAAAGAATTATTTACAGGGAAAAAGAAACTTGTTGGTCTGGATATCGGTTCAAGCTCTCTGAAACTCGCTGAAATCGTGAGTACATCCAATGGTTATGTGTTGAACCGGTTTCGTCAAATGCCCATTCCTCACGGAGTGATTGCTGATGGTATCGTGGAAAACGCCAGTGCTTTGTCAGCGGCGGTTAAAGAACTTTTCCACAATTCCGGATGCAGAGGAAAGGGAATCGTTACTTCTCTTTCCGGTGGTTCCGTGATTGTAAAGAAAGTCACTCTTGCCCAGATGGAAGAGAAGGATCTGCGTGATTTGATCCGTGATGAAGCCGGCAAATATCTTCCTTTTGATAATATGGATGATGTGAATTATGATTTCCAGATTCTGGGAGATAATGAATATAATCCCAATCAGATGGAAGTTATCATTGTCGCCGCCAAGAAAACCGATGTCAACAGCTATCTGGACGCGCTAACGGCAGCCGGTCTCACGGTTACGATTATGGACGTGGATTCTTTTGCGCTGGAAACCATGTATGAAACCAACTATGAATTTGCAGAGGATGAAATCGTTGTAATTGTCAATATTGGAGCAACCCTGACCAATATCAACGTCATTAAAGGCGGAATGTCCATTTTTACCAGAGATTTCACCGTTGCCGGAAACACGATCACCGATGGTTTGCAGGCAAAATACAAGGTGACGGCGGAAGAAGCGGAAAAAATGAAGACGGAAGGTCATCAGGGCAGTGATCAGGACAACATAGAGTTGAAAAATGCCATTCTGGATTGCGCGGAACCGATATGTTCGGAAATAGAGAGATCCATTGACTACTTCCGTTCAACCTTCGGTGCCGATTACATCAAGCATGTGTATCTGTCCGGCGGATCATCAAGAATTGCCGGTTTGAGCAGCAATTTATCCCAGAGATTAGGTATAGAAACGGATTTAGTCAATCCGCTCTTGAAAATTCAATACAACAAGAAAAATATCGACGCGGGCAAGCTCGAGAGCATCAAGACAATCGGTGCTGTAGCCATTGGGCTGGGTTTGAGAAAAATAGGTGATAAATGATTAAAATTAATCTTTTACCTTACCGTGAAAAAGAAAAGAAAGAAAATCTTACAAGACAGGTAACGATTATTGCGGGATTGTTCATCATTTTTCTTCTTTGTCTTGCCTGGGGTTACCTCTACATGTCTTTTCAAGTAAAAGACCTGGAAACAAAACTTGCAGACTCCCGGAAAACCTTGAAAGCTCTGGAAGCAAAAGTAGGTGATCTGGAAAAGTTTAAGCAACAGAAATCTGATCTGGAGTTAAAGCTCGGAGTGATTGGTACACTGGAGGAAAACCGTCTGCTGCCGGTGAAAACGCTTGATAACTTATCCATGCTGGTTCCGCAGCAGAACATCTGGCTTACAAAAATCACACAGGAGAAGGACAACCTGAAAATAGAGGGAGTTGGCCGGGACAATATTGTCGCTGCAGATTTTATGAAAACCGTTGAAAAGTTTGATCCGATACAGTCTGTCGATTTAGTTTCTTCAAAAAAGCTGGTGATTGCCGATATGACGTTCCAGCAGTTTATCTTTTCCTGCAAAATGAAAAAGGGATTTTAAATTATGGCCATAACAGCTAACGACATCAAAAAACTGTCTCCGCAGGCCAAGGCCCTGATCGTCATTGGAGTTATTTTGGCCATTGGTTATGTCTATTATTTTTATTTTTTATCGGATCTTATAACGAAGAAGTCAACTCTTGAAAAAGAAAATCAGGATATACAGGTTCAAATTAAACAAAAAGAAAAAGTAGCCGTGGAACTCAACAAATATAAGGGTGAGGTTGACGCGCTGACGGATAGCTACAAAGTGGCTTTGTTAAAACTTCCCGACCAGCGGGAAATCCCCGGCCTTTTCCATTCTGTCTCTCTGGCAGGCAAGGATGCGGGTGTTGAATTTTTATTGTTTGAGCCGAAGCCTGCGGTGCCTAAAGGCATGCCGGATACCGGAAAACCGAAAGTTTCAGCTATGCTGAAACCATCCGATCAGAGGCAGCAAGAACCGCCGAAGGCGGATGCCCAGAAGCCGGCCGACAAGAGCAAGTCTGGTGATGGTAAAAAGGCGCCGGAGCCGGAACCTTTTTACGAGGAAATACCGGTAAAAGTGACAGTGACAGGCAGTTTTCAGAATATTGTTTACTTTTTCGAAAAAGTGGCCAAACTGCCGCGCATTGTCAATATTTCCGATATTTCCATGGGTGACAGGAAGAATGTGAAAGGCCGGGGAGACCTTATTACTACATCTTGTACCGTGAAAACGTACATGTTTGTAGATAAAAAAGAGCAGACAAGTGAAAAGAAAAATGAAAAAAAATAAAATTATCATTTTGTGCGATTTGCTGATTCTTTTTATGGCGGTTTTTAATGTTTACTGTGCTGAACCGGTCAATCCCGCTCAGCAGGCGAAGCCGTCAACACCCGCAGCCACCGCCGGTTCTTCGGAAATCCAGGGATCGCCTTCCTCGACTCAGATTGTGCCGAAACCTCCCGAACCGGGGTCCGTTGTGCAGGGTACCGGGATGCCGTCCCCAGCCTCTCAGGTTGCGCCGGCGCCCGGCAGTGCATACAGTTACAATCCCGCGGGCAAGCCGGATCCTTTCAAACCGTTTGTTGACGTGGATGTCAAATCCGCACAAACGAAAAAAGATGAATCCATCTTTCCACTGGAGAGGGCTGAGATTGACAGTTTTACACTTGTGGGGATTGTCGGTGATTCATCGAAGAGAGCAGCAGTGGTTCAGGATGCAAGTAAAAAGTTTTATCCCGTGTTTGTCGGATCGCACATTGGCATCCGCAAGGGAAAAGTGACTGCTATTTTGTCAGATCAGGTAATGGTTGACGAGTTGGATGATAACAATAAGGTAAGAAAAATTGTTTTGAAACTGCGTAAAAATACTACGAGGTAAAATCATGAAAAAATATTTATCCAAAGTAATCCCTGCTTTTATCATCATCTCGATGTTTCTTTTTGCGCCATCCGGGGTGATTACGGATTTAAATGCAGACCAAAATAACGATTCCGGTGTGGGTTACCTGGAAAATATATTGTTTGAAAAATTATCCGGACGGGAAAGAATCAGTCTTGTCGTATCTCAACAGCCCCAGGTTGCTCCTCCCTCCATACAATCCGACGGGAACCTCCTGATCCGTTTGGATGATCTTTTCGCTCCTGAACACATGCGGAACAATGTCGGTGAAGGGCGGTTGCTGAATGTGACCAGTGTGTCGGCCCAGCAGCAGACGGAAGCGGGCAGGCAGTGGGTTAATTTGAGAATCAGGCTAAAGGAAAATGTTCCCTACACCATAAGACAGGATGGAAAAATTATCGTTATTGATTTTAATATTTCAGGAGTGGAGGCAAAGCTGAAGAAAGCCTCAAGTCTTGTTGACAGAAGTCAACGGAGCAGTCTTGCACAAACAGAGATGGAACGATCTGATCAACGCGACGGCACAAAAAAATACACGGGGAAAAATATTTCACTTGATTTTCAGGATGCTGATATTAAAAGTGTTTTACGTTTAATGTCTGAGTATGGTGACAAAAGCATCATTGCCGGCGATGATGTGAAGGGCAATGTCACATTAAACATGAAAAATGTGCCGTGGGACCAGGCGCTGGAGTCCATCCTGAAAATTCATGGCCTCACAAAACAGCAGTCGGGTAATGTCATCACGGTCATGACGCTGGAAAGAAAGAAAAAGGATGAAAAAGACAAAAAAGATGCCGATGCCGAGCAGTATAAGGCCGAAGAAGAGCGCAGTGCAAGAGCGCTGAAATCGGATGTCGAAAAAGGGAAATTGCGCCAGATTATGATCGAAGCGAAAATCGTGGAAGTATCGGAAGAATTTGTTCGAAATATGGGCGTCCAATGGGGATTCGGCAATCACTCAACGGTCGGGAATTACGGTCTTGGGTTATCTGCCGGCACCAATCCGCTTACACAGACCAATGCGCAAACACTATCCTATCCTGCGGAGATTCCGTTCACACAAACCGGCACAACCGATATGCTGGAGATGGCGGCGGTAAATTTCCCTTCAAGTGTCCTGGGACCGACGTTAGGTCTCGTTTTTGGCGGCGCTCGCAGTTTCATTGAGGTTCAGCTTTCGGCTCTTGAGGCAACAACAGAGGGCAAGATAATTTCATCTCCCAAAGTTGTCACGATGGATAACGTGAAAGCCGTCATCAAGCAGGGTGATGATGTTCCCTATGTGACGCCCGCTTCGGGGACTTCTCCCGCGACAGTCACTTTTAAAGAAGCGGTATTGCGTCTGGAAGTGACTCCGAAAATCACGGATGACGGCCGTATTTCCATGGAAATCAAAGCGACGAATGACTCGCCCGATTATGCACAGGGCGAGAAGCTTCAGGGCAATCCGCCCATTCGCAAAAACGAAGTGGAATCAAAAATTGTCGTATCGGATGGAGACACGGTTGTCATCGGTGGTGTGTCCAAGATTCAGGATGATAAAATAAACAGCGGTGTTCCCTGGTTTTTAAAGATTCCGATATTTGGCTGGCTGTTCAAAACGGAAAATGTCAAACAGCAAAAACGGCAACTGATGATCTTTATCACGCCGAAGATCCTGGCGGGGTCCGGTCAAATTGAAGATGCGTGCGATATGAGCCTGGATAATGTAGACAAGTGCCGAAACTGGCAATAAGAGGAAAATTCCATGATCCGGAATCCCTCTGCAATACCTTGTGCGGAGGGATTTTTTCGATGCATTCACCCGAGTTTCAAAAATACTCATTGAGCTGATTTAACTATGAAACCGTTTAATATAATCGTCGTATCCGCCCTGCTGTGCCAGTTATTGCTGGTTTCCTCCTGTGCCATGATTGCCAAGCAAAAAGCGCAGGCTGAAACCAATCAAAAGACGGGGTTGGCCCTCTTGGAAGCGGGACAGTACCTCGGCGCGCTCAAAGTGCTTCTGGAAGCCGATAAGGATGCCCCCGATGATCCCGTCACAAATTATTATCTGGGGATTGCCTATAACGGACGGGGAATGAGAGACATGGCACTCGAGCGTTTTCAGCGGGCGGTTTCCCTGAAAGAGGATTATTCTGAAGCCCATAATTATATTGGCGTCATCTATATGGACATGGGCCAATGGGAAAAGGCAATAGCTGCTTTTGATCAGGCATTAAAAAATTACCTTTATGAAACTCCTTCACTTGCTCTATTCAATTCCGGGTGGGCCTACTATAACCTTAAAAATTACAGCAAGGCATTATCTCAGTATCAGCAGGCCTTAATCAAGGACCCGACCGGCCGTCTGCATCCAAGAATCGAAAAAAATATTGGTCTAATCTACCTGAAACAATCGAATTTTTACGAGGCAAAGGCGCATCTTGAAAAATCCGTAAATTTAAATCCATCACTTTATGATGCGCATTTTTACCTGGGAGAAACATATTTAAAGATCCATGACAAAGAGAATGCCAGAAGTTCATTCAGACAAGTCATTAAGCTTGCCCCGCAGACGTCTTTTGGACAAAAGGCAAAAGAGTATCTACAGTCTTTGAGGTGATCGGTAACAGGAAGCAATCAGTTTAACAAAAGTGCTTTTCCATAGTTGCTTTTCTTTTCTATAAACATGCCCTGAATAATGCTTGATTCACATGGAAAATCAAAACTTCGAAAAAGAGCGTCTTGTTTTTCTCGAGCAATATCATAATTTATTCCGCAATAAAATATACCCTGACGCGCTTGCACTGGCCGAAGAAAGGCTAAAGAGAGTTCCCGGGGATGCCGATGCCTATGCGGCTATCGGTGCAACGCTGATCGCGATGGACCTCATGGATGAGGCCCGCGAACTCGTACTCACAGTGGAAAAGAAAATTTCAGCCATGACCCTGGTTTTGACACGGCTGGGTAATTTATATGCAGAAAGAGGTTATGAAAAGGATTCACAGTTTTGTTTTCAGAAATTCATGGCTCTGAGTCCTTCCTTCCATGGCAGCCAGGAATCGATTCCGAAGAAGAAAATTCAGCAGAGCATTCAAGATACTGAAAGAAAAACAGCCTTCCGCGACAATGATCCTTCTTCCGAATACGTGATCCATACGTTGTCAGAATGGCTGAAAAATATTCACAGGATCAAGACCCATGCCGCAGTTAACAAATGATTCTACCCTCGGCAGGATCCATGCCATTCGGGGGAAATTCCCGGGTTTTCAGGTTGATGGCATCATATTTTCTGACATGAGCAATATCCGCTATTTGTCCGGATTTACCGGAAGTGACGGTGTCCTGGTTTTGGGTTCTGAAGGTGCCCGGCTGCTTGTTGACGGCCGTTACACTGCGCAGGCCGCTCGGGAAGTGCGACAGATTCCTGTTGTCCAGTATACCAATAAAATAGAGGGCATCGAACACGCGGTTCGTGATTTGAATCTTAAAAGAATCGGTTTTGAGGCTTCCCTCGTTTGTGTGGATATGCATCAGGCATTAACGAGAAAATTGAGAAAATCAAAACTGGTTCCGCTTGGAGATGAATTAAGAATGCTGCGGGCATGTAAAGATCATCATGAAATCCTCATAATGAAAAATGCCGCGGCAATTGCCTCAAAAGCGCTGGCGGCGCTCGCAAAAGAAATTCGGCCCGGCTGGACGGAACGGGAGGTCGCCCTGCAGTTGGAAATAAAGGCGCGCCGGTCAGGAGCCGAACAGGTTGCGTTTGAAACGATAGTCGCTTCCGGAGAAAATGCCGCTCTTCCTCACGCCAGGCCTACAAATCGGAAGATCAAAAAAGGAGATTTTGTAGTTGTTGATTTTGGTGTTAAGTATCGCGGCTACTGTTCCGATGAAACGTGCACCTTCGCAATTGGGGAATTGACAGGTGATCAAAAAAATGCTTATCGTGCCGTTCTGCGGGCCCATGACGAAGCCATCGCCTGCGTCATGGAGGGAACCGCCGCTGCAGATGTTGACGCTTTAGTCCGCAGGGTCCTGGGGGACCAATACGGCCGGTTTTTTGTTCATGGAACAGGCCATGGTGTCGGGCTGGAGGTTCATGAGGCACCGCGTCTGGCTCCAAATTCGCAGGATGTTTTGAAAGCCGGTATGGTTGTCACGGTGGAACCCGGCCTCTATTATCCGGGCCGCTGGGGTATTCGTATCGAGGACACTGTTTTTGTGAAAAAAAACAGTTGCGAAAAAATAACAAAGATGAATAAAAAACTCATCGTCATCAAATAAATTCTGAGGTTATTCTGTTATGAAGGTATTTCCAGAAGACCTACTATACAGTCGAGAGCATATCTGGGTGCGGGTTGACGGAGACATGGCTACGCTGGGGATTACGGATTACGCCCAGGAAAGCCTGGGAGAAATCCTTTCGATAGAATTTCCTGAAATTGATGCATATGTGGAACGGGATGAAGCTTTCGGTTCCATAGAATCCACCAAGGCAGTGGTGGACCTTATTGCGTCGGTAAGCGGTACAATTGTCAGTGTCAACGAGGACATCAACGACGATATCGGCATCATCAACAGTGATCCTCATGATACGGGATGGCTGGTTGTGATTGAGATGGACGACATGGAACAGCTGGATGATCTTCTGGATGCTTCGGGTTATCATGATTTTGTCATGCAGCAGGAAGCCGAATGAATTTCTTTTATGATCTGGCGTCTTCTTAATTACCAGTCATGCAGCGCCACTGAAAACATGGCCATCGATGAAGCTGTTCTTCTGGAAACCATCCATCACAACAAACCGCCAACATTGCGCTTTTACGGCTGGGGCCGGCCGGCGGTTTCTATCGGTTATTTTCAGGAATTAAAAAATGAGATTAATTATGACCGGTGCCTGTTATCGGATGTGAAGGTTGTCCGAAGGATAACCGGGGGCAAGGCCGTATATCACCGCGACGAAATCACCTATTCTATCGCGGCAGGAAGTTCAACGGATCTTTTCCCCAATGATATTGCCGGAACATATAAAATAATCAGCCTTTGCCTGTTGCGCGGGCTTTCCAATCTGGGCATCCATGCGAAGCTGGCTGAAGCCGCGTCAATCGGGGCGGGCAAGGAGCCAGACCTCGACACATGTTGTTTTTCGGTTCCTGCCGGCAATGAACTTATGGTGGACGGCAGGAAAATCTGCGGGAGTGCGCAGACAAGAATACGCGGAGGATTTATACAGCACGGATCCATGCTGATGACATTTGATCCGGTTGAGACAGCTGACATGATACTGTCGTCAGATGCGCCGGAATATTATGTAAAACTCAGAAGATCCGTTACGGCCGTGAATGAGCTGCTTCCTACGCCTGTTTCTGCGGAGACGCTTTGTTCGGCTTTGAAAAAAGGATTTGTTGATGAACTGGGAATCGAAATGACGGAGGGAACGTTAACGCCGTCTGAAAAGGCATTGAGCCGCCGCCTGGTTAAAAAATATGAAAGTGACGCCTGGAACCGGGAGAGAAAAAAGAAACGTATTTTACAGATTCATTCATAATATCGTGGCGCTATCCTGGCAGGTGATTCATTTGCCACATATATTCCTGCTGATCTTGCCGTCAGTTCAAAGAAATTGTTTATAGAAAAAAACTCGATTACGGTCGAAAACGGAATGCCGCGATGACGGAAAATCCGCTGAGAGATAAGAAAAATTTATTTTTGTTGCAATTTTTAATCAGATCGCATATATGAATGAATCGTTGTTCGGGGTATCATGTTTTAAATTTAGCATTTTGCCGCGGACAACAAGTTGCATACGGGTAACCGTGGGAAATCATCAGAAAAAAGAGGACTTGTAAAAGTCCGCAAAGAGTGGGTTCCAGGCAGGGAGCGTGATTTAAGTTTATTGGAAATTTCAGGGTAGTTGACGATGCAGGGTGATTTTGCTTGTGTCGTGCTGCCCTTTTTTTGCGTCTAAAAGTCGAAAATATAAAAATAATGTCTGTAACAATGCATGAGGAGGAAAAAAATTGGAAGTTAAGGTTATTGATAACGATGTCGAAAAAGCACTCAAGATTCTGAAAAACAAACTTTCGAAAAGCGGATTATTCAAGGAATTGAAAGTCAGACGGGCCTATGAGAAGCCTTCGGTCAAGAAGAAGAGAAAAACAATCGAAGCGCGCCGGAGACTGGCCAAGGTTCAACGCCGCCGTAGTAATTAATTTTATTTCGGAATCAAAGATCGGCAATATTTCGGTTTTTGTCATGTGCCTGGCGTAGGGAATGAGCAGTATGGAAAAGCAATACGTTATAGATGAAATATCCAAGGAAGAATCATGGCGGATCTTTCGCATTATGGCGGAATTTGTAGAATCCATCGAAGTTCTTTCCAAGGTTCATAATGCCGTGACTATTTTTGGTTCGGCCCGCCTCAAACCCGATGATAAGTATTATCATATGGCGGAGAAGCTGGGACAGCTTTTAGCTCAAAATGGGTTTGCTGTGATGACGGGTGGCGGGCCCGGGATTATGGAAGCGGTCAATAAAGGTGCAGCGGAAGCGGGCGGCCAATCCGTCGGGATGAATATCAAATTGCCCTTTGAGCAGAAACCCAATCCCTATGCCAATCTTCAGCTTGATTATAAATATTTCTTCATTCGCAAAGTCATGTTTGTCAAATATGCTATGGCTTATGTGATCATGCCAGGCGGCTACGGGACGATGGACGAGTTTTTTGAAGCACTGACACTGATCCAGACAAAAAGAGTGAAAAGCTTCCCGGTAATCCTGATGGGCAGAGAATACTGGCAAGGGCTGCTGGACTGGTTGAAGGACAGCATGGTGCAAAAGAATATGATCCTTCCTTTTGATCTTGAGATGATTCAACTTATTGACGAACCGGAAGAAGTTGTAAAGCATATCAAGAAATACGTCATTGTTTAAACTCAAAAGTATCTTCTCCTTGAGAGTCATGTATGACCCTGGAAAACGTTATTGCCGGCTTAAAGAAGGGAAAAGTTGCGCCCTGTTATCTTTTATACGGGGAAGAAGAATACCTGCTTAGCGAAGCGCTCCAGCAAATGCTGGACATGATTATTCCTGCGGCCGACCGTGATTTCGGTCTTTTTTTTATTGACGGTGGAAATGAAGACATTGATCTTCTGAAAGACCATCTTCTTGCGCCGTCGCTTTTAGGCGGCCCGAAGGTTGTTGTCGTAAAAAACACAACGATTTTTCAATCCCGTGAAAATCTTTGTGATCTGATCCGGAAAATCCGTGACAACATCGATGAAAGTCCCGATAAAGCCGCAAAATCTTTTCTGGCCTTTTTGAATTTGTCCGGTTTTGGCTGGGAAGATATTCGAGGTGCCGGATGGCAGAAAATCACCGATGGGCAGTGGCGCAAGGCCGTAGGAGATGATCCGGGCGAAGACCGGGATAAATGGCTGCCCCGGATGGTAGACATATGCGATAGCCGGGGATGGACAGCCGGTGACTTTGCCGATCCTTCAGGGCAATTTGAACAACTCCTTCAGCAGGGGTTTCCTGCAGGGAATTGCCTGATTCTGACTGCTGAAGCGGTTGATAAGAGAAAAAAGATTTTCAAGGTGATCGACAAGGCAGGGATTGTCCTGCATTTTGGCGTGATCAAAGGAGAATCGGCCACCGGGGAAGCATTTAAACTTGAAGCGAAGAAATTACTTGGCCGCAACGGGAAGGGGCTTGCGCCCTCGGCCTGGATCGCCCTCGGGAAAAAGACCGGATTTCAGCTGCGTCCTTCACTGAATGAGCTGCAGAAACTCATTGCTTTCGTCGGCGATCGTTCCGTTATAGAAGAAAAGGACGTGGAGGATGTCGTAGGGAAAACGAAAGAGGATTCGATATTCGATTTAACAACGGCCCTTGCTGAAAAAAATGCGCAGGCGGCGCTCATTGCCCTGAAGGCAATGCTTGACCAGGGAATGCATCATTTGATGATTCTGACCATGATCAGCCGCGAAATACGCATGCTTTTACAGGCATCCCTGCTTGTCCGTTCGGGGAAGCTTCCCAGATTCAATTCAAACATGGAATACGGCACATTTCAGAAAAAAATTTATCCAGCTTTGACCGGCCTGGCGTCAGGTGCATCCCGCAAGGATGATTTGCTGGTCAATAAGCATCCCTTTGTGATTTACAACGCGCTTCGTCATAGCGGCCGGTTTCCCTATCCTGTTTTGGTGAGTTATCTGGATGATTTGCTTAATATGGACCGGGCCATGAAATCTTCGGCTACCGATCCGCAGCTGCTTCTGGAGCGTTTTCTGATCAAAGCCTGCGCTAGTAAAGCTTCCTGATTTTTGTCTGTGCCTTTCTTTTGGCCCTCGGCAGCCTGCGGGCAGGTCCTTTCTTGCCTGTCTGGTGTCTGGATTCTTCCTCATCCTCGTCTTTTTGTTCCGGGAAGTCGTTGCCCGAAGCGGTCAGCTGTCTGTTCACAATCGATTCAAATTCAATCGATGATAATGTGGCTTTGCCTTTGCGTGAGGCGAAAGAGCTGATTTCCCGATCAGAAGAGACAACAAGTATTTCTTCATCGGTGGAGGCCGTAATTCTTTTCAGAACATCATCGGCCTTGACGCCCCGGCTCGAGTAAATGATCTGAATGCCTGAAAGATAGTCCCGTTCTTCCTGCGCTGAACCGCTGATCCAGCCGTCAAATACAACCGTAATGCTGTGATCTTTCCTTTTGCGGTATCGGGAAAGCCAGTCAATCAGGGCCTTGCGTCCCGCCTCAACGCTGTGTCGTTCAAAACGCTTGAGGTCGATGGACTGCCGGATCAGATTATAGCCGTCAATAAGGATGTGCATAATTGATTTTTACACATTGCCGCTTTCGGATCAATAAAAAAGTCTGGTATTTTTCTTGACTTGACGGTTGTCTGTCTGCTACCGTCCAACATCTTTGGCGGCTGTTGAAAAGGCTCATATGCTGCGTTGCGATTGAGTTCTGGCGGACAAACGTACAATCACTGTACGATCCCGCGCTTGATCCTCACGCACTCTTCCCTGATCCTTTTTGAATAGCCTGTTTGCGGTTTCAAAGCGGGAAGCGCCCGCTTGACAATAAATAACATGGAGGCTTTTATGGAAATTAAAAAAATATGTGTGCTGGGTGCGGGCTTGATGGGCAATGGAATCGCACAGGTTTGCGCCGCAGCGGGTTTTGATGTGGCCCTCAGGGACATTGAGCAAAGGTTTATCGACGGCGGCATGAACACCATTAAAAAGAACCTGAACCGGGATGCGGAAAAGGGCAAAATCACCAAAGAGCAGATGGATGAAATTCTTGGCCGGATCAAGCCGACGCTAGATCTGAAGGAAGCAGCCGCGGACGCCGATGTTGTTGTGGAAGTCGTTATTGAACTGATGGACCTGAAAAAGAAAGTCTATGCAGAACTCGAAGAGGTCGTTCCCTCGCACTGCCTGTTTTTTACAAACACCTCGGGTCTGAGCATTACGGAAATGGCCTCGATTACGAAACGGCCGGATCGTTTTATCGGCACGCATTTTTTCAACCCGGTTCCGGTGATGCGCCTGCTGGAAGTGATCCGCGGGCAGCAGACGTCGGATGAGACAGTGGAGATTGCCAGGGCCTGGGGCAAGAAAATCGGCAAGGAAGTCGTCATGGTGAATGAAGCGCCTGCTTTCGTTGTCAACAGGATTTTATGCTCCATGATTAATGAGGCTTTTTTTGTGCTGGATGAAGGTCTCGCCACGGCTGAGGATATTGATAAAGCGATGCAGCTCGGCTGTAATCATCCCATCGGGCCTCTGGCGCTCGGCGACCTGATCGGCCTGGACACGCAGCTTCGGATTTGTGAAGGGATGCACCGGGAACTGGGCGATAAATACCGGCCGTCGCCACTTTTGAGGAAGCTGGTTCGTGCCGGCAACCTCGGGCGAAAATCCGGCCGTGGCGTCTATAACTACAGTAAGAAATAGCAAAAGATAAACGGATCATGTGGCGGCCATCGTTCAGACGGGGCCGCCTTTTTTTTAATGCAGGAGAAAAGGGATCAACGGCCATTGGCCGCAGCCTTCAGGGCGGCGATAGTTTGTGTGTAGTCGGCAGTGCCGAATACCGCGGCGCCCGCGACAAGAACATCCGCACCGGCCTGTGCAAGAGATGCGATATTTGCAAGATTGACCCCGCCATCCACTTCCAGCAGGGGCTTTTGCGGAAGCTTCGCCATCATCGCACTTGCCCGTGTGATTTTACCCAGAGAACTTTTGATAAACCGTTGTCCTCCGAATCCGGGATTGACCGACATGATCAGCAGAAGGTCAATATCAGGAAGGATTTCTTCGATTTGGGAGAGCGGCGTTGCCGGATTTAAAGAAACGCCCGCCTTTTTCCCCGTATTTTTGATCAATTCGACGGTACGATGAAGATGGATGGACGCTTCCGTGTGGACGGTAATATAATCTGCTCCTGCAGCGGCGAAGGATTCTATATACCTGTCCGGATTTGTGATCATCAGATGCACGTCAAATGGCAGTGTGGTGTATTTGCGCAGGGTGCCGATAATGGCTGGCCCCATGGTAATATTGGGGACGAAATGACCGTCCATGACGTCCACGTGAATCCAGTCCGCGCCGGCTTTTTCCACCGCGGTGATTTCTTCGCCAAGTTTTGCTCCATTGGCGGAGAGGATCGAAGGGGCAATAAGTTTCATGGAATATTCTCCTCTGTCATAGAGTAAATATACCAAAGCATTGCACCTGTCAACTGTAACAGGTGATAGGCTGTAAGCTAATAGCCTCCCCTCTCCTTTCTGCTTGACACGGCTTACGAAAAATTTGAATATGCGCCCATGAGATTTTTATATAATATTCTTTTACTGATTGCCGCTGTTCCCGGGTTTTTATTTTTTCCCTTGAAAATGCTGATCACCGGTAAATACCGCAACAGCTTTGTCCAGAGGTTCGGAGGCAGGCAGGGGGCCATCCTGGCCGGACTGAAGGAAGGCAGGCGTGTCTGGATTCACGCCGTTTCCGTAGGCGAAGTGACGGCCGCCGCCCCGATCGTAGCGTCCATGAAAAAAAGCAGGCCGGATGTGCAGGTTGTTTTTTCAACATCCACTGAAACCGGTCAGGAGATGGCCAAAAGACTGGTCAAGGAGGCGGATGCCTTTATCTATTTTCCACTGGATTTTCCGTTTGTTGTTCATAAAACACTGGACCTTGTCCGTCCGAGTGTCTTTGCCCTGGTGGAAACGGAGCTGTGGCCGAATTTTCTGGCCGCCTGCAACAGACGCGGTATTTCGTCTTTGATTGTTAACGGACGGATTTCCCCCCGTTCTTTTGGAAAATTTCAAAAGACAGATTTTTTCTGGCGGCGGATTCTTGAAAATATTGCGGAAGCCGGAATGATTTCCGAAATTGACGCGTCAAGAATTGCGGGCATTGGAATGGCAGCGCGGAAAATCAAGGTTCTGGGCAACGCCAAGTATGATGCCCTGGCGGCGATGGCGTCACCCGCCCTCCATGAAGACATCGCCGGCCGTTTGCAAGTTCAAAATAATGAAAAATTCCTTGTTGCAGGAAGTACGCATCCCGGTGAAGAAGACGCGGTCATTGAGGCCTATAAAAAACTGCTTGCGCGCTATCCTGAATTCAGATTAATTCTGGTGCCGCGGCAGATAGAGCGAACCCGTGACGTCATCGGTGTTTTGCGCCGGGCGGGACTGAATGATATCATCACCTTTACGGAAATCCGCGACGGGCGGCCGCGCCACAATGAAAAAGTAATTGTTGTCGATGTGATTGGCGAACTCTTCAAAATATATTCGCTGGGGACAATCGTCTATTGCGGCGGTTCGCTGGTTCCAAAAGGCGGTCAGAATATTCTGGAAGCGGCCGCCTGGGGCAGGGTGATATTTTACGGGCCGTCCATGGAAGACTTCAGTCAGGAGGCGGCGCTTCTGGAAGACGCCGGGGCAGGCATGCGCATTCGCGATGCCCGGGAATTGTCCGAGGGTATGTTAAAGATCCTGGCTGACCCGCAGGACGCCCGGAGACGCGGTGAACGTGGCCGGGCGGTTGTTCTTGCCAATATGGGGGCCGCCCAGCGCTATGCAGAAATGATGATCAGACACACGGGCTGATCCCCTCCCCGCGAGGTGAGAAAAGTTCTTCAGATGGTGGTGGAAAAACAGGCGTAAAAAAGATAAGCTGGAAACGTTCAAGGAGGACACACGTATGCAGAAAAAATACGAGGCGCTGAGCGAGCAGGTCAATCTGACAAATACATTAATGGCGAAATCGGTTATTTCCAAATACCTCAACAGAACGAATCTGATCTGCTATTCAGAGCTTTCCCGGCTCTTGGGCTGCGAAGCTTTTGTCAAGCATGAAAACCACAACCCGACCGGATCGTTCAAGATTCGGGGGGCACTGAATTTTTTTCATCACATGTCCAGGGAAGAACTGGAAACCGGAATCCTTGTGGCGACCAGAGGCAATCATGGCCTGGCTATGGCCTGGGCCGGACAATGGTTTCATGTCCCCTGCACCGTAGTTGTGCCGGAAGACAACAATCCGGAGATTAACAGAATCATTGAAAGCTGTGGCGCGGAGGTGATCGTCCATGGTGAAGATTTCTACGATGCCCAGTCATATTGTGATGAACTGGTGGACAGCGCAGGTTATTACTATGTTCAGCAGGGGAACGAACCGGAAATCTTAAATGGCCTTGCCACCATGGGACTGGAGATTATGGAAGATCTGCCCCGGGCCGATACCATTATTTGCCCCATAGGCGGCGGAGCGGGCTGCGCATCGCTTCTGAAAACTGCCCGTGCGATCAAGCCGGATATCGAAATCATCGGTGTGGAGGCCCAGAATGCGTCGTCTTTCTACAATTCATGGAAAAAGGGGGAAATTGTAACACTGGATGACGCCCATACGATAGCCGACGGACTCGCTGCAAGAACTGTATTTCATCTGCCTTATGTGATCCTGAAAAACACCATCGACGATGTTGTCCTCTTGACCGAAGATGAGATACTCGAAGGGGTTAGAATGGCGCTGAACACCACACATAATCTGGCGGAAGCCGCTGGAGCCGTATCGCTGATGGCGGCTTACAAAATCAGGGACAGGCTTTCCGGTAAGAGAGTGGTGATGATTATGTCCGGCGGCAACATGAAGATGGATAATCTGAAAAAAGCAATCGGGTGTTGATTTGTTCCAATACACCTGATAGACAATGCCACCGAGACTTCCATGACGGAATGACAGAGTTCGGCCCTGTGGAACAACGGGGCTGCTTTTAATATTGGGGGCATCCGTTCGGTGTCCCGGGTTCTTATGAATTCAAGAGGCACAAGGAGTTATTTTACATTATGACGCAACCGGTAAACCCAAACCAGAACGATTTTATCCGGGACATCATCGAAGAAGGCCTCCGGGAAAACAAACACGAAGGACGTGTCGCCACCCGCTTTCCACCTGAGCCCAACGGCTATATCCATATTGGACATGCCAAGTCCGTTTGCCTCAACTTCGGCATCGCCACGCAATTTCAGGGAACCTGCAACCTGAGGCTGGATGATACGGACCCGCTGGGCGAGTCCATGGAATATGTGGAGTCCATTATCCGTGATGTGCGATGGCTGGGATTTGACTGGGGAGAGCGTCTTTTTTACGCATCCGATTATTTTGAGAAGCTTTATGACTTTGCGGTCGAGCTTATCAAAACCGGCAACGCCTATGTGTGCAGTCTGAGCGCCGACGAAATGCGGGAAAGTCGGGGAACATTCACCGAACCGGGGAAGGAAAGCCCCTACCGAAACCGTTCGGCGGAAGAGAATCTGGACCTTTTTACCCGGATGCGGCAGGGCGAGTTCGCTGACGGCGCCCATACTCTCCGCGCGAAGATAGACATGGCATCTGCCAACATTGTCATGCGGGATCCGGTGCTATACCGCATCAAGCGGGAACCCCACTACAGGACTGGAGACAAATGGGTCATTTACCCGATGTACGATTTTGCCCACTGCCTTTCCGACGCCCTGGAAGGAATTACCCATTCCATCTGCACCCTGGAGTTCGAAAACAACCGTCCCCTTTATGACTGGATCGTAGAGAGACTGATTGACGGTAACCGGCCGCGCCAGATTGAGTTTGCCCGCCTTAATTTAAGTTATACAGTTTTGAGCAAGCGCAGGCTCATTGAACTGGTGAAAAAAAACTATGTACAGGGCTGGGATGATCCGCGCATGCCCACCGTGACCGGAATGCGCCGCCGGGGTTACACGCCTGAGGCCATCCGTGATTTCTGTGCCGAAATCGGGGTGGCCAAAAATGACAACCTCATTGATGTGTCCCTGCTGGAGCACTGTGTCCGCGAGGATTTAAACGAAAAGGCGCCCCGGGCGATGTGTGTTTTGCGTCCCCTGCGGGTGGTCATCGACAATTATCCTGAAGACCGGTCTGAACAGTTTGAGTGTCAGAACCATCCGCAGCGTCCGGAGCTGGGATCGAGGCAGGTTCCCTTTTCCAGGGTGCTCTACATCGAGCGCGACGACTTTATGGTGGACCCGCCCAAAAAATATCATCGTCTCGGACCGGGGCGGGAAGTGCGTCTTCGCAATGCCTATGTCATCAAGTATGAAAACATGGTAAAAGATGAAGCCGGCGAAGTGGTTGAACTGCACTGTACCTATGATCCGGCAACCCTCAACGGACCGCCGGCCGACTGACGAAAGGTGCAGGGCTTGATCCACTGGGTTTCGGCGCAGGATGCCGTGCCCGCAGAAGTGCGCCTTTACGACAGGCTCTTCAGCATTCAGGATCCGGGCGGAGAAGGAGAGTTTTTACAGTATCTGAATCCGGACTCTCTGGAGACCCTGAACACTTCCTATGTCGAGGCAAGCCTGAAAGACGCAGTGCCGGGAAACCGGTATCAGTTTGAGCGGCTGGGGTATTTTTGCGTTGATCCGGATTCAGAACCGGGCAAACCGGTTTTCAACCGGGTTGTAGCTCTGAGGGATTCGTGGGCTAAAACAGCCGAGGGAAAAAAGTTTTAACATTGGCTGGGGAACAAGGATTCGAACCTTGATTAACGGAGTCAGAGTCCGTCGTCCTACCATTGAACGATTCCCCAGTAGGATCAATGTGATAAACTTCACTCGTTCGGATGACACCCGTTTCGAGCGGGGGTGACTATAATGCGATTGATTTTTTATGTCAACAAATTTTCCTTTCGGCAAAGCATAAAAATAAATGCCTGAAAAATGACGGATATCTCCCGAAAGAAGTTTATATTATCCCGGATTACGAAATAGACAAAGAAGACATGTCTTATGTCATTTCGACCGAAGGGAGAAACCTTTAAGAGTATAGAATGATGAAGATTTCTCGTCGCTACGCTTCTTCGAAATGACACAGAGAAACAACAAATCTCTCTATTGCGTAATCTGGGATAATCTTATGCAGGAAGAAGGGGCATCCGTCTCTCCTGACTTCGACAGTTTCAGAAGTAGCGTAGGGCGTAACTATGCGAAACGAGGGGCGGTGATTTTCCCCGGCGAAATGTAGTGCCCCATGAAAAATAATACTTGACATTATTTTTCCTTCTGCTATCATGCCGCCATGTTTGTACGCATTAAACCAAAGCCGAATGGCAAAAAATCAGTTCAGATTGTCGAGTCCTATCGGCG